>JAAEMV010000145.1 GCA_024225195.1 Planctomycetaceae bacterium
ATCCAAACTCTATTCGCTGCCGATTTGATTAGGCTGCCTAAACCCTTTGTCCCGCGATCCCAACGATCCAAAAGCAAACTGAAAAACGCCTTTCGGGCCCGCGCGAGAAAACTCTACCACCTTACAAACCTCAGCCTCCGGCGACTGGGGATTTATTAAGAAATTGAAGATGAAGATTTTAATTGCAAGTAAAATACACCCCGACACCGTGGCAAAACTCCAGTTAACTCACGAAGTTAAAGAGCGGGTCAACGCCGAGGAAGATGAATTATGCGAAGCAATTAGAGACTGTGACGTGCTCATTTTCCGAAGCGGCGTCCAGATCAACCAAGCCGTATTAAGTCACGCAACGCGATTAAAATTACTGATCCGCGCAGGCTCGGGCCTGGACAACCTCGACCTTCCATTCGCCACTGAACTAGGAATTGAACTAGTTCGCATTCCCGAACCGGGAGCCCAGGCGGTTGCTGAACTCGCATTTGGATTGATGCTCAATCTCGCTCGTGAAATTCGATTTGTTGATCGTGAATTGAGAAATGGAAATTGGGTCAAGCAACAAACAACAGGCTATACCCTCCACCAAAAAACTCTCGGAATCGTCGGCGCTGGGAATATCGGCTCGCGAGTCGGAGAAATGGCGACAGCCTGGGGGATGCAAGTCGTGGGGTGTGTTCAACACGCTGACCAAGCCGACACCGAACAACTGCAACGATGCGGCATTCGCCTTTCCAACCTTAGGGAGGTCGTTTCCAGTGCAGATTTTTTGACGATTCATGTTCCCAAAACCAAGTCTACTCTCAACCTTATCGACCGAGAGACCCTCTCCTGGATGAAGCCTGGGTCTTTCCTAGTAAATCTAGCGAGAGGCGGCGTGCTCGACGAAAAGGCACTTTACGACGCACTGCAAAGTGATGGAGGTCCGATCGGTGCGGCGCTCGATGTCCATCAGCATGAAGGTGGGGGCGCAATTTCACCTTTGGCAGAACTTCCCAATATTCTTTTGACTCCTCATATAGGTGCAACTACGGTAGACACGATGCGAGAAATTGGCAATCGAATCATCACAACGATCGATTCTCTTTCCTACGATTGCCTTGAAAAGCCTCCCAAGCTTAGCTCGCAAACCATGATCTGATGATCAACCACTCCCCCTCCTACAACACTCCTTCCTGACTAAACAACCTCCTGATGAAATCTAAAGCAGCGCAACTCAGAAAGTTAATAAACTCCAAGAAACTTGAATTTTTGATGGAGGCTCATAATGGCATTAGCGCAAAAATTGTCGAAGAAGCAGGCTTTCAAGGGATTTGGGGAAGCGGTTTATCGATTGCAGCTTCAAAAGGAGTCCGCGATTGCAATGAGATTAGCTGGACGCAAACCCTTCAGACAGCTGAATACATGAGCGATGCCACTTCAATTCCAATCCTGCTCGATGCGGACACCGGATTTGGAAATTTTAATAACGTCCGAAGGCTTGTGAAAAAACTGGAGCAAATTGACGTAGCTGGATTGTGCATCGAAGACAAATTATTTCCAAAAACGAATTCGTTTATCGACGGTGAGCAACAGACGCTCGCTGATCCGCATGAATTTGCTGGAAAAATCAAAGCAGCCAAAGATACTCAAAAAGATCCTGACTTTTGTGTCGTCGCTCGAGTTGAATCTTTCATTGCCGGATGGGGATTGAGCGAAGCATTACGGCGAGCCGAAATCTATTTAGAAGCGGGCGCGGATGCCATCTTAATTCACAGCAAAAAAAACACCGCTGAACAGGTCCTTAACTTCCAATCAGAATGGGACAATCGCTGCCCGCTAATCATCGTTCCCACCATGTATCACGCAACACCGACGTCTATTTTTAGAGAGCATCAATTTAGTGTTGCAATTTGGGCAAACCAAATCATGAGATCAGCGATCACGGCGATGCAAAAAACGGCTTCCCTAATTCATGGGCAAGAATCCATCACGGAAACTGAAAAACAAGTGATTTCTGTGCACGAAATTTTCCGTCTTCAGAACACGCAAGAGTTAAAAAATGCTGAAAACGCATACTTAAACCCTTCTGCGAAAACACGCTCTGAGGCCTCGGGCCAGTAGCGAGAGATTCCCGCTACCAAAAATTAATGAAACTTACCGTCCCTCCAATTCCACCAATTCCCAACCAACTGACCACGGCAATTTCCTGTGTCGAGCAAGACTCTAGCTGGGATGCATTTCTGGCTGAACGGGGCGGCAATCATCATTTGCAATGCAGCCAGTGGGCGGCCGTTAAGAAGGTAAACGACTGGAACGCCAAACGAATCACTCTTTCCAATTCTCAATCAGTCGTTGGCGGCGCTCAAATTCTAATCCGCGATGTCCGTTACTTTGGCAAAATCGCCTACGTCCCCAAAGGGCCGGTCTATCGAAAAGATAATCCGCAGATCATTGATTCGCTTATCCAGCAATTAAAAAACTTTGCAAAAACAGAGCGGATTAACGGGCTGATCGTCCAGCCATTCGAATCAGGAATCATTACTGAATCACTCGCAAATCACGGATTTCGAAATTGTCCGATCGAGACCTCCCCCACGGCTACGGTGATTCTCGACATTCGATCTGAACTGGATGACATTCTTGCCAAAATGTCAAAAGGCATGAGAAACAAAATCCGCCGAGGCCAGACCAGAGGGATCGAGTGTCGACAAGGTGGGAAAACAGATCTTCCCGCATTCCATCAACTACTAATGCAAACCGCTCAACGACGCCGCTTTACAATCTTCGATCTAAATTACTTTGAGCACATGTGGGACACATTCTCACCCACGAATTCCATGCAGTTATTCATCGCTGAATATCAAGGCGAACCAGTCGCAGCGCAATTCTGCATCAATCGTGGGAACACAATTATTGCGAAACAAATTGGCTGGTCCGGCGGTCATTCAAAACGGCACCCCAACGAAGCACTCGATTGGTATACGATCCAATGGGCGAAACAACAGGGTTACGAATTTTACGATCTTGAAGGTATCAGCCGAACAGATGCCGAATCGATCGTTCAATCCGATCAGATTGACTACTCGTCGCTCGCGGGGCCAACTCAGTACAAAATTCGATTGGGCGGTGAAGTCACAATCCTCCCTACCGCTTTCTGCTTTTTCACCAATCCTCTGCTTCACTCTCTGTACTCACGAATTGGGTCACGCCTAGCCCGGACTCAGTTCATGCAAAAAACAGCAGGGCGTTTTCGAACAGGCTAAATCAAAAAGACTCCGTAGAAATATTTTTAAATGTCGATCGCGTCCATCCCCATCCAATCAGAATCAACCTACGACCTCAACTGGCTTACGCTTGAGCAATGGGAAGGATTCGTTGAAACTTTTGTGGAACATTCAAGCTTTCACGACCGACAGTGGATCGAACTAATCCAAAACCAGTACGGTTTCAAGTTGCACATTCCAGCATTAGCCAACGGTGATGAAATCCTCGCCGCCATCCCCTTTTTTCAAACCCGCAGCCTAAGTGGAAAACGTAAATTAATCTCGCTGCCTTTCACAGATTACCTACCTGTTTTGTCCAAGTCTCCTTCTGACTCAAACGAACTCGCTCGAAAAATACAGACTCACTTTAGCAACCAATTCCACGCCATCGTTCTTAAAACAGATAGCTCGATCCCAGCTGCCAAAACTCAAAGCCATCAGGTTGTACACGTCCTACGGACTGACCGCTCACTTGCGGAAGTCGAAACGGATTTTGCAAACCCCATCCGAGTCAATCTAAGAAAAGCAAAACGCCGCGGGTTGGATTTCCAAACCCATACCGACCGGAAAGCAATGGATACATTCTTCCGTCTGCACACGCTCACTCGCCGAAAACTCGGCGTGCCTGTCCAACCTCGCAGCTATTTTGACAGACTGCAAACTGAAATCATCGAAAGGGGAATGGGGAGCATTGGCATTGTTACCAAACAAAACCGCCCCATCGCTGCGGGAGTTTTACTGGCTTCGGACCGTCGGTTGATTTACAAGTACGCCGCTTCAGATCCCACTGCACTCGCCGATCGACCGAACGACTGGCTCGTTTACCACTGCATCAAAATGGCGGTCGATAGCAGATGCAAATATTTTGATTTTGGAATTTCTGAAAAATCTCAAGAGGGACTGCGCCGGTTTAAAAAGAAATGGGGAGCTCAAGAAAGGGACATTTTCCACAATTATCTTGCCGGCTCGCCTGACCCTGATACAGAACCATCAACCGTGGTTCGCGCTGCCGGAGAAGTGATCAAGCGGACGCCAACAATCGTCTGCAAAACACTCGGCAAAGTACTCTACAAATACAGTCAATAATAGATCAGCAATGGAACTCAGCTTTTTATTTAACGATCCTCCGTCCGTTCAACTTGCCAGTGAACGCGTTGAAGCGGACGCCTGTCAGTTTTCACTGAGCAAGAAATTCCGGCTTTACTATCGATTCTTTCGACCAGTGATGCCAATCAAAGTTCGACAGTGGCTCCAAAAATCGCAATCGCACGAAGTAGCTGAGCAATGGTATCTGCCGTTAAATTTGATGGATCAGATTCAACAAGGTTTCAGAAAAACTCACCCGACAGGGGCCGCCGACTTTTGGCCGGAGTCTTCTCAATACGCGTTTGTCCTGACGCATGATGTCGAAACCTCTGAGGGAATGCAACATATTTCTCGAATCGCAGATGCCGAAGAAGAACTTGGGTTTCGCTCAAGCTGGAATTTAGTCCCTTACAAATACAAAATTGATGCTGGGCTGATCAGTGACTTACAGTCTCGCGGTTTCGAAATTGGAATCCATGGCTACAACCATGACGGGCAACTGTACTCGTCAAAACGAGTATTTAAAAAAAGAGCATCCGCAATTAATCAAGCGATTGATAAATATAATGCCGTTGGCTTTCGCTCACCGATGGTTCACCGAAATTTGAATTGGCTGCAAGATTTGAACATCGAGTATGACAGTTCGTGTTTTGACATCGACCCGTTTCAAGCAGCGCCCGGTGGCGTGGGAATGATCTGGCCCTTTGTTGCCGGCAAATTTATCGAGCTTCCCTACACCATGCCACAAGACCATACGCTATTCATCAAGCTCGGCGAACGAACTGGACGAATCTGGATGGATAAACTGAACTACATTCGAAAGCATCAGGGAATGGCAATGATGTTGACACATCCGGATTACCTTACCGGGCATCGTGAAACTGAAATCTATCTTAACTTTCTCGAACATGTTAGAGACGCCGGAGATTACTGGCACGCAACTCCTAAAACTGTCTCGCAATGGTGGCGGCATCGAGACCAACTCAGTTCCAAAAAAACCATTCTGGCAAACTGAGCTTGATCTATTTAAAACGCAATTTTGCATTCTTTCAAACAGCGAGCTTTCAATGATTCAATTTGACCAAAACAAAGCAAACATCCTCAGCGGTGAACATCCCGAAGGATCGCTAACCGAAGTTCAACGAGTTGACTCAATCACAGAAAAACAATTCCTCAATGACTTCTTAAAAACATCTCAACCAGTCATTATCCATCAAGGTGCTCGAAACTGGAAAGCTCTGCAGACATGGTCCTTCGACTACTTCCGTAGTTTCGAAAGCGATTGTTCGATCACTCTCGAAGAGGGCAACGTCATGCAGGAGACGACCTCTTTTCGCACCGTCAGTTTCCAGGAATACCTCGACGAAATTCAGTCTCCTAAATCTACAGATGGAAAAATACCATACCTGTCTGTGTTTGAGATGTTTAAACAATTCCCACAACTCATCCATGACGTCGACTTTAGCATTATGTCCAAACATAAGGTTCGAAATCACCTGACAGGCTGGATCGGTCCAGGGGGGACTGTAACGGGATACCACATCGATTGGGCCGATAACATATTTGCACAGGTCGTCGGCCAGAAATTTGTCAAACTGGTTTCGTGGGATCAACGTTCAAACATGTACCCAAGTCGAAAATATGACTCCAACACACTCATGAGCTCAGTCAACGCGGATGATTTCGATAGCAATCGCCATCCCAATTTCTCAAAAGTTCAAGCTCAATACGCCTTCCTTAACCCTGGCGATATGATGTTTATCCCGCGGGGTTGCTGGCATTACGTCCGCTCACTTTCTCCATCGATTAGCGTGAATAATTTTGGGACCGGGTGGATGAGTTTCCTTCGTGACAAACCACGAGAATATGCAAAACGATATTTGCACCGGATCGGCCTTTATGGAAAAGAGTGCACCTGCCACAAAATCGTTGATGGCAGACGTGTGGCCCGCTAAGGGAAGATTCAAATTCACTTGATTCGAATGCCAGTTAGTCACACTTAGCCCCAAAACACTCTCGTCGCCGAGCCACGGCCCCTCACGCACCTGCGGAACCTCTGAAAAGACGAGTGGTAACTCTGGATTGTCTCATTATTTGGACGAATCAAATAAGCCTTTATTGATTTCAGTCCCCCTCTTGTATTGAATCCCCTCAACAACGGGGGGAGGGCTGTTTGGCACCTCGGTAAAAACCGATTCTTAAGATACAATCAGGTTCGAAATTTGGACCGCCAGTTGAAGAACCTCCCCATGAGACCTGCAGACGAAACGACAACTCGAATCCTTGAGTGGTTAATTGAGACCTTCCCATTAGCACAACAACGAGAAATCGGTGTCGATGATTCTCTGTTAGAAAGCGGTATCGTCGATTCGCTGGGAACTCTGGAAGTCGTTCACTTTCTTGAATCGGAATTTGAATTGATTGTTACCGACGAAGAAATGACCCCTGAGTTTTTCGAGACTGCGCGGTCGATTGCGAAACTCGTAGCTCTCAAATCAGATCCGATTCACCCGCAGTCTGAATCCAACTGAGCATGCAGTACCTCATTCATCACATGCTCTCTGAGAGCGCTGCGAAGTATCCTTCCAGTGAAGCCTTGGTGGCGAAAAGCCAACGCCTCAACTACGAGGACATGGCCACTCAAGTCGCCAATGCAGCTGGGAACTTAAGAGAGCTGGGGGTCAACCGCGGCGATCGCATCGCAATCTTTCTTCCTCCAAGTGCAACGCTGCCGCTCGCCATTTTTGCGACTGCACAAGCATCGGCAGTCTTTGTCCCCATTCACCACGGTCTGTTCCCAGATCAGGTTTTACACATTCTCAACGACTGTGGAGCCGTCGCTCTCATTACTGATGCCGTGCGATTGGAACGAATTCAAAGTGTCCTTCCGAACGTCCCAACTCTCAAACTCACCCTTGTTGACTCTCCAGACGATGCACAGAATGCCCCGGAAACTTATTCGTGGGATTCGCTTGGCAATCATCCATCATCGCCAACCGACCAGTGTATTGAAAAAGATCTCGCAGCAATTCTCTACACCTCAGGATCCACGGGTCGACCGAAAGGTGTAATGTTGAGTCATGCTAATGTCTTAGCCGGCGCAGAGATCGTCTCGGATTATCTCAAACTTTCGAATACCGACCGTTTATTAGCGGCACTCCCCCTTAGCTTTGACGCAGGCCTTAACCAACTTACGACCGCTGTTCTGCAAGGGGCAACGACGGTCATGATTTCATTCCGGTTTGGACGCGAGATTGTTAGCCAGGTAATCGAGGAAAAAATAACCGGATTGGCGGGAGTCCCATCGTTGTGGAGTTTACTCGCCCAACCAAGTTCAGGCCTTGGAAAACAATCACTTCCGCATTTACGGTATATCACCAATACCGGCGGCGCCATGCCGCAAACTTTGTTGCGTCAACTCCAAGAGCAAATTCCATCGACTGATATCGTTCTGATGTACGGTTTGACCGAAGCATTTCGATCGACCTATCTACCACCGGAACAACTTGAATTGCGTCCGACGTCGATGGGAAAATCGATTCCCAACACAGAGATTCTCGTAATCGACGATACCGGCAAACGATGCAGACCGGGCGAAACAGGGGAATTGGTTCACCATGGTCCCACCGTTTCTATGGGCTATTGGGGGCATCCTGACCTGACCGCCAATGTCCTTCGGCCCCATCCCGATCCCTTACCTGGTCATCCCAAAGATGCTTTGGTTTGCTATTCAGGTGACCTCGTTCGACAAGATGAGGACGGATTTTTATATTTCGTTGGCCGCCGAGATAATCAAATTAAATCTGCTGGATTCCGAATTAGTCCCAACGAAGTGGAAGACGTTCTGTGTCAGGTCGCACCCCTGCGACAGGTTGCCGTGATAGGCGTGCCCGACACAGTACTCGGACAACATCTGGTCGCCTTCGCGATTCCGCAGGAAAATGCAGGGGAACTGAACTCCGCTACGGTCCTGGCCGATTGCACTGCAAAAATGCCCCGTCACATGGTTCCGAAAGAAATCCACTTCGTCACTGAACTTCCTATGACTTCCAGTGGGAAAGTTAATTATCCAGCGCTTCGGGACGAAGCTTCCTCAAACTAGCCGCAGTCGAACACCCCCGTCGACAGACGCTTTGATTTCATTGAAAATTAAAACTCGGTTTAGGCAACGGCATTCTAAGTGAGTTGCTTCTCAGGTGAATTGACCTCTTTTGGTTTTACCCAATTGATAACTGATGAAATCCAAACGACCTCAATTGAATCACGCAGCACGACTCACAGAGAAACATTTTGAAATCTGTGAACACCAACTGTGCATTGGTGACATCTCAATAGAAGAGTTGACGAATCAGTTTGGCACGCCGCTATTTATTTACCACCAGGATACGATCACCAACACCATCAGAGATTTGCAATCTCGCCTTCCCGATCGGTTCCAACTTTACTATTCGATCAAAGCCAATCCGAATGCGGCTATTCTGCGAACCATTCTTGCGGAGGGATGCGGCCTCGAGATAGCCTCCAACGGTGAATTGCAACAGGCGCTTTCCGCTGGTTGCAAACCCGAACAAATTCTGTTTGCCGGACCGGGAAAAACCAAAACGGAACTATCCGCTGCCCTCGATGCCGAAATCGGTGAAATCCATGTCGAGTCGATCGAGGAAGCGAGATGGATCAATCAGCTCGCTGGCCGAAAGAAATCAGTCGAATCCATTTCACTGCGGGTCAATCCTGTCGACACCGCGGGCGGAGCAATGCAGATGGGCGGTAAACCATCTCCGTTTGGAATTGATGAGGAAATTCTGGAAGCAGTCGTCGCTGAAATCCAACAACAAGAAAACACAAAAATCACCGGCGTCCATTTGTACATGGGCACCCAAATTCTCGACGCTGAAATTTTGCTGGCGCAGTACCACCGCGGTATTTCCATTGCGAACGCCGTTGCCCAACAAATAGCTGCTCCATTAACGACTCTCGATTTTGGCGGCGGACTGGGAACTCCCTACTTTGCCCACGAAACTGAACTCGATCTCGACGCCTTTCAGCGAGGTCTGATTGAGATCGACGAAGCCATGGCCTCCTCCCCGTGGCTCACCAACACCAAAGCCATCATCGAACCCGGCCGGTTCCTGGTAAATGAAGCCGGTATCTATGTTTCCCGCGTCACCCGCGTTAAACACTCGCGGGGAAAAACCTATGCGGTCATCGACGGTGGCATGCATCACCACCTCGCAGCATCGGGAAATCTTGGACAAACCATCAAGCGGAACTATCCTTTAGCAGTGCTCAACAAAATCGACGATGCGGCTACCGAGGAAGCGACCGAAATTGTCGGCCCCCTGTGCACACCACTCGACACCCTCGGCCGTTCGATTACATTGCCGCCTATCGAAGCAGGGGACTTGGTGGGTGTCTTTCAGTCGGGAGCCTACGCCCGGGCAGCGAGTCCACTTGGGTTCCTCAGCCATCCGACGCCAGCAGAGGTGATGGTTTCTGAAAACG
>JAAEMV010000146.1 GCA_024225195.1 Planctomycetaceae bacterium
CCACATTCACGACCTGAATGCCACGATCCTGAATTGCCTTGGAATTGATCATGAAAGGCTCACGTTTCCGTTTCAGGGCCGCGATTTCCGTTTAACCGATGTCCACGGCAAGGTCGTCCACGAGATTTTGGCTTAGTAGCTGCAACGCTTCCTCCGCACCCATGCCTCGCCGCGAGCACCGCCTCGTGCCGGGTAACCGAAGCGAACAGCGTTGCGCGAATTCATGTTGGTTGCTGATGGTGAGCTTCTCGAAGCCCAGTCTGGCGAGACGCAGGTGGAGGACTTTCGCGAGTTCCAGTTGGTCCTCGACTCCGAGTTTCTGTAACCGGTTTGGCGAGCTTTTTTGGAGGCCATTGGAACCCCGCTTCAACAAATGGATCCGCACGAGCGTCTCGGGCCAAATCAGTCGGCGAAAATTGAGGCTTAATGTTTGACAACCGCTCAAAGTACGGCCAAACGGCAGGTCCGCAGTGGATCAAAATCCCTACCAGTAATTAATTGCTCTGTTGCGGGTTGCGCTCGTCGTGTTGAAGCTTTCCTCTGGTAGTTCGCTATAGGCTCATAAACAAACCCTCTATTTTTTACAATTAAGTGAACCTGCTTATCACATTTCACTTTTCAAACTCAAGCTTGATAGCTCTAGAAGTCCCTGCTAGACCAAGGTAAACATCATTACCATTTGTTAAAGCACAAGTAGAATAGCCTGTACCAAGACTCATAATACCCGAACCTTCTTTCACTGTTGGATGACCGTCCATGAACTCATGCTCATAATCCTTCCATTGGATCTCTTGAGTAAACGGGTTAACTCTAAAGCATTTAGTATCGCCCCAAAACGCGCTGTAAAGCCAACCATCAGGAGCTAAGAACCCATGAAAGTTTTTGTTTTTATTAGCTACCTTTAAGTAATCAGCCGGTAGGTCAATCTCCTCGTAGCTATCGTCAGCACAATTAATAATTAAAATCTTTTTACCAGTCCTAGGTAAACAAAATACTTTATTAACACTTCCGACATAGGTAGCTCCAACGTACTTTACATTAAGACCAGAGGTACCTGATGTTACAGGCTTTCCCTTTAATAAAAAGCTAGTCCCGTTCTTATCTATCTTAAGAATTTTATTCCCTAAAGCTGGAGGCATGTAAACATTCCCATCTGGATCTGCTGCTGCCCCCCATACATGACCGAAGGAGCCCGGTTGAGGAGGAGTGAATGATCCAGTCTGCCCTGTCTTAGTATTTAAAGTATAAATTTTTAAAGTCTTAGTATACGTTGGCATATAAATGATGCCGTTTGCGCCCTCTGCTCCAGACCTAACTTGTGGGCAACTCGGAAATTTTTTACCCAAGGTAATTTCTCCCGTAGACCTTTTTAATTTAGCCATAGAGGTTGAGTAAGCTGGTAGAAAATAAGTGTATCCATCAGAAGACTCTACATTCCCAATAAAGCCTTTATACCCTTGAGCGCTCCTTTCTATTGAGTCTTCACGAACATCTGTCTTAATATGCATGTCCGACTTATAACCCAAGGAGTGGATGACTCCTTTATTATCTAACGCCATTGTTCGGGTCTTCGTCAGATCTCCTACGATCTCCCCTTTTAAATACTTGAAGCTTGGCCAAGATGGGGGCGAGGCATCCAAAAAAAACACCCCAGGCTCCGCGCTGCTATTTCCAAAACTGTCCGCACGAGCGTTTAGGGCCAAATCAGTCGGATAAAATTGAGGCTGAATGTTTGACAATCGCTCAAAGTGCGGCCAAAAAGCAGGTTCACTGTGGATCGAAATCGCTATCAGTAAAAGCATCTTCCAGTGTCGCCTGTTTTTCATCGCTTATTTCTCTTGGGCAGGTGGGTCTTCAAATCAAGGATTGTAGCTTGGTATTGTCGGTTTGATGCCAGATTTTTCCACTCGTTAGGATCACGGGCGTGGTCATACAATTCTTCTCCGCCATCTGCATACCGGATGTATCGCCAACGGGCGGTCTGAATCGCATGATTATTGAATCCAAAGGTCGTCACGACGGGATGATCCCATGTTTGCCCAGGATTTTTCAAAAGGCTTTGCAGACTGCGACCATCCAGTCCATCACGCGGAGGTAAGCCACAGAGATCGATCAGCGTGGGGTAAATATCGATCAGGCTGACGGGGCTTTCACAAACTTGATTTTCCGCTACGCCAGCGGTTGTTTCGGACCCAAATGGCCCTGCAAAAATGAGCGGAGTTCGCGTTGAAACATTCCATAGCGCATGTTTTCTCCAATGCTCCTTCTCACCCAGATGCCATCCGTGATCTCCCCACAGTACAACGATGGTGTTGTTCGCATGCGGACTGTCATTCAAGGCATCCAGGACGCGCCCAATCTGGGCATCAACAAAGCTAATCGTCGCTAAATACGCCTGGACAGCAGTGGGCCACTGCCCGTTCGAAACGACATTGGCATGATCTCCCCCACGTGTCGCAAAGTTCTTTTCGCCGGAAGGATCGTAAACCTCACGGGCAAGCCGTTTTCCAAACGCCTGAACATCTGCCAGATCACCAGCCACACTGGGGGGAA
>JAAEMV010000147.1 GCA_024225195.1 Planctomycetaceae bacterium
CTGGATGACACGTGATGGCGGCAAAAAATGGGAGGAAGTCTTCAGGCAACGCTAATGCACTGATGAGGATAACGAGGAAAGCAAAAGCGCCAGTGAAGAATCGACATCCGAGGATACTGAGAAATCGGCTAAACCTGCCGAAGCGACTGCCAAAACGAGCGATGATGCTAAGGCAGAAGCGACGACAGATCGTCGACCACGTGGCAAGCGTGGACGTCGAGGGCAACGCCGCGTGAGTGGAAATTCTGAGACGACAGAAGCGACTCCCGCAGCAAAAGCCCCCGCAGATAAACCGGTCGACAAGACGGGTAACGCGGAAAAAGCCAAAGCCAAAGCCAAAGCCAAGGCGATGAAGGCCAAGGCCAAAGCTGAGGAGGCCAAAGCTGAGAAGGCCAAAGCTGAGAAGGCCAAAGCTGAGAAGGCCAAAGCTGAGAAGGCAAAAGCTGAGAAGGCAAAAGCTGAGAAGGCAAAAGCCAGAAAAGCCAAGAAAGCGAAAGCCAAGGAAAGCGGCGACGCCGATGCGGCGGTCGCCAAATTGGTGGGAACTTGGAAAGGTGAACTCGAATTGGACCAAATCCCTGAAGATCAGCGATGGGTCGAAATGACCATTGCACGTGATGCGGACGGGGTTTTATCCGGTGAATTCGAGACACCACGAGGCGTCTCCACCTTAAGCGACTTTAAGTTTGATGCGAAAAACCGTTCGCTAATTTTCACGGGTGCCAATGACAACTTTGGTAACGTCAAATTTGAATCAGAGGTGGGTGAAAAAGGGGACGCGATTACCGGTCAAATTGATATGGGTCGTCTGCAGGTAGATTTCACCGTCGAAAAAATTGATGAGGGAGCACTTCAGAGCATCTCCACACCGGTTTTCCGGTTAGCCGGTTATCGCGCATCCGCGGTACAAGATACGGAAGATCCTGTGACCGGATCTTGGTC
>JAAEMV010000148.1 GCA_024225195.1 Planctomycetaceae bacterium
AACGCCTAACACCGCAATCTCCTCCGGCACCGCGAAATCTAATTCCCGGCAAACATCGAGCACTTGCTGCGCTTTGTAGTCATAACAACCCATGATTGCGACTGGCCGAGGTAGCTCCCCTAACCAGTTCGCAATTCTGCGCTTCTCCCGATCGAGGGTGAATTTTGGATCGTACCGCGAAATCGCCTGATAAGTGTAAAGCTTTAATCCCTTCCGATTAACGATCTCAGAAAATCGTTCGCAACGGGAATCGGACCAACGAAATGCCGGGTCGCCACAATACGCTAGATGCTTAAAACCCCGTTCTATGAAATGTTCGACCGCTAAGCTCGCAATCGCCTGATCGTCAGTATCAGCCCAGGGAATCTCAGTCACATGGCGAGCCGCACTTAAGTCCACAACGGGCAGGCCAATTTTTTTTATTGCCTTTGCAATATTATCCGTTTCAATTCGTGCAATGATGCCGTCACCACTCCAATGACGTAACCAACCGGGAGGGTCTGCACCACGCTCCTGCTCAGCAATGAACATTGACCAATTCGCATGCTGCTTATTGTACGCAATGACTCCCTCTAACAGGCCGCGCGAATAGGCATTCGAAGTTTCTACTAAGAGGGCAACTGATCGTCGATGCTTCATATCAAAATCGATTCCAACGCGAACCACGAGAAATACGCGAGAAGTAAAAACCAGCTTCCGTTGCCTCAGCTCAAACGCCCCCTCACCCGACTGGTGAAATATCTATGATATTTTACGCATCATCTACTGGCAAATGGTTTTTATTGATAAATAATGAACGCAAAACCTACCAAACCAGAGGCTATCATGAGCACTACCAACGCATTTCCTGAAATTAACAAGATTCAATACGAGGGCCCGGGCTCCGATAACCCACTGGCCTTCCGGTGGTACAACCCGGAGGAGATCGTCGAAGGCAAGACAATGAAGGAACACCTTCGTTTCACCGTCTGCTACTGGCACACCTTTCGCGGCACTGGAGCTGATCCGTTTGGTAGCGGAACGATGGTTCGCCCTTGGGATGACGGTTCCAACTCTGTCGAAAATGCCTGCAATCGCGCTCGCGTTGCTTTTGAGTTTTTCGAAAAACTCGATGTCCCCTACTATGCGTTCCACGATCGCGATGTTGCTCCCGAAGGCGAAACATTGCGTGAATCTAACGCTCATTTCGACGCAGTTGCTGATGTTCTCGAAGCAGAACAAAACCGTAGTGGTGTCAAATTATTGTGGGGCACCGCCAACATGTTTTCTCACCCGCGATTTATGCATGGTGCAGCAACGACCTGCAATCTAGATGTTTACACCTATGCCGCCGCCCAAGTCAAAAAAGCAATGGAAGTCACCCATCGACTCGGTGGAGAGAACTATGTTTTCTGGGGCGGTCGAGAAGGCTATCAAAGTATCTACAACACTGATATGAAACGGGAACTTGATCACCTTGGCCAGTTCTTTCATATGGCCGTCGACTATGCAAAAGAAATTGGATTCACAGGCCAATTTTTAATCGAACCCAAACCAAAAGAGCCAACCAAGCATCAGTACGATTCTGACGCCGCAGCCTGCCTCAATTTCCTGCGGAACTACGATTTGATGGATCACTTTAAACTTAATATTGAAACCAATCACGCAACACTCGCGGGGCATTCCATGATGCACGAACTCGAGTATGCGGGAATGCAGGGAGCTCTTGGTTCAATTGACGCCAACACCGGTGACTTGCTGCTTGGCTGGGATACCGATCAATTCCCAACTGATTACTACTTGACCACACAAACCATGCTGGTCCTGCTTAAATATGGCCTCGCTCCGGGCGGTGTTAACTTTGATGCCAAGGTACGTCGCGAGAGCTTTGAACCAGTCGATCTATTTTACGCACACATCGGAGGGATGGATGCATTCGCTCGCGGTCTAAAAATTGCGGCAGCGATTCGTGCAGATAAAGCAATCGACTCCATTGTGACCGATCGCTATCAAAGCTGGGATTCCGAACTCGGCCAAAAAATTGAAAGTGGCCAAGTGGGTCTAGCCGACCTAGAGGCCTTAATGCTCGAAAAAGGCGAAGCCAGTGGCAATCAAAGCGGACGCCAAGAGCTACTTGAGAACATTGTGAATCGGTATCTCGATCAAGCCTAAACCAAATTTGATCCCTTGAAATCCACTTTCGAGGACGATTTCAAACAACGGTCAGGGTATAAATAAAGGTGGGTGTGAATTAGGTTTTCACACCCACCTTTTTCTTTTAGCGGATTCGAGCTTATGAAATTCTCAAAAACTTTAATTTCTCTGGTGCCCCTCTTATTCGCTTTGAGCGTCTACTGCGGATCGACAAGTCAGCTCAAGGCTCAAGAAATCGCTCAATCACCAAATATCATTCTCGTTTTTATTGACGACATGGGCTGGGGGGATTTTTCATGCTTTGGCAATCAAGCAGTCGAAACCCAAAACATCGATCGACTCGCAAAAGAAGGGATTCGATTCGAACAGTTTTATGTTAACTCGCCCATTTGCTCTCCATCACGAGTTGCAATTTCGACTGGTCAATATCCTGCCCGCTGGAAAATCACGTCTTACCTCGCTCACCGCCAACTCAATCAACGGAGGGGGATGGATCAATGGCTAAATCCCGAAGCGCCAATGCTTGCAAGATTTTTGCAGGACTCTGGTTATTCGACCGGGCATTTTGGAAAGTGGCACATGGGCGGACAACGCGATGTGGGTGAGGCACCACTTATTTCCAAATACGGATTCGATCAATCACTCACCAATTTCGAAGGGCTTGGCCCCAGAGTTCTCGCTTTAAAAGACGCCCACAACGGCAAGAAAGTAACTGCTCACACTCTCGGTTCTGACAAACTGGGTGACCCATCTGAAATCACCTATGTCGACCGTTCGTTGGTAACGCAATCGTTCACTCAGTCTGCCCTGCAATTTATTAAAAAGTCTGAATCCG
>JAAEMV010000149.1 GCA_024225195.1 Planctomycetaceae bacterium
CTTGCTCGCATGGTTTAAAACAAGGCGTCGATCGCCTGACCTTGATCGGTGATGGGAACGGGACGATCTCCATCGTAAAGATTCTTTGTGGGATCGATTTGAAGACCTGCCAGGATGGTTGCGAAGGCGTCGGGGACCGAAACCGGCTTGTCGACGGGTTTCATCGCCAGTTCATCACTCGTCCCGTAGGCTCCAACATGATTCAATCCGCCGCCGGCCAAAACCATACTGAAACACTTGGAATGATGCCCGCGACCACCTCCCGAATCGAATTGAGCAGGTCGACCGAACTCGCTGTTGATCACGATCAATGTTTTATCCAGCATCTTTTTCGATTCGAGATCCCGCATTAAGGTCGTTAAGGCAACGTCCAGTTCCTGGATTAGGAGGTGCTGATTCAGTTGGCCATCGTTGTGGGTGTCCCAGCCCGTACCGTTACGAAAGTTCATGTTGTGTGAAACCTCGACAAACCGCACTCCTGATTCAAACAGCCTTCGAGTTAACAACAATCGCTGTCCAAGACCTTCTCCATATTTATTTCGGAGTGTGTCCTTTTCTTTTGCTAAGTCAAAAACTTTCATAAAATCCGGACTCGCCAGGCGCAGACTTTCCCCAATCGCTCCGTCGTACTCGGAAAACAATTGATCATTGCCAAATCTTTCTTTGCCTGCTGAGCGGACGGAGTTGAGTAAATTTTTTCGGCGGGCTTGCCGACGGGCATCAATTTCAGTTGGTCGAGCCAACCCGGCGGGGCCCGATTTGACATCGGTAAGATAAACAAAACCGGCGGACTGCCCAAGGAATCCAGGGCCACGCGTTAAATTTGGATAACCGATCACCATGTAGGCTGGAACTCCTTCGTTAACCGCGCCGCGTTCATGAGCAACCATCGACCCAAGGGAGGGGTACTGGACGGTTCCTGTTATTGGCCGGCCGGTGTGCATCCGATTGGTTGCCGCCGCATGTTCATCGACCACATCGTGATGAACCGTGCGAAGTGCGGTAACTTGATCCATCATTCTGGCAGTCTCTTTCAGGTGCTCGCAAACTTGCACGCCGGGAACTGTCGTCTCAATTGCCTGATAGTACGAACCCGCTTTTTGTGCTTTCGCGTCGCCCAATTCCTTCGGGTCGAACGTATCAATTTGGGCCATGCCTCCGCCGAGCCAAATCATGACGCAATGCTCCGCCTTGCCAAGTTTGGGCTGTTGGGTGTGCAAATCGAACGCGGGCAGTCGACCTGCTGCTGCTACGGTTGCAGTGGCAACTGATGTTTTTAAAAACGTTCTTCGTCTCATCATGAATCCATCTGTTGTAAATTAATTCCAGCCAAGACTTTTAAGGAACGATGACCATCTCAGGACTGTTTACCAAAGCCCACACCGTATCCTCAACTCGTTGACGCCAGTGATCTCGCAAGAATCGCGTAGGCGGTGCACCAATGCGAGCAACCCTTTCCTGCTCAATTTTGATTTTGTTCGCCTCTGTGTTGAGATGATTTGACCACGAGACATAACGAAACCGCTTGACCTGTGGAGCAGGACCAATTTCTGCTTCAGGAACCATTCGTTGCTGAAATCCGGGTGAGAGCATTTTGATATGCAACGCTCGTTCGGTCAGCGTAGGCGGTCGAGTCAGCAATCGTAAAAACAAATCATCGACCAGTTTTTCAATCGGTTGTTGCTGCAGAGCCATCGTTGTCAAATCACTTTCGTCGCTCAAACGAGTTAACGAATTTCCGAAGGTTCCGTTGGCAAGCACACCCGGTTGAATCAAATTGGGAGCTGTCTCGCGAGTTGTTTCCGGTTCGGGACGGGAATTCCGCCAGCCAAATGCTTTGAGAACATCCGCTACTGCCTGGACTCGCGGCAACGCAAGACTGGGGCGATCGCGTTCATTTGCTAACGTCGTCAACTCCCAGGCCCTTGTTGGCCTGCCGAAATTTAGAAATTTGTCGGCTGCCAATGCCCCTTCGATATCCATTGTTAGTGGTTCGGTATCCATGTCTTGGCCAACAACATGCAGCGCGCTGTCTACGATTTGCTCTGCCGTCATCCGGCGCCGATGTGGTCCGCTAAAATGGCGGCCAGAATCTGCAAGGCCGTCAATCGCGGTTCGTTGATACGTTTGGCTAACGAGAATGAACCGCGTTAACTTCTTTAAATCGTAATCATGCTGAATCAAGTGGTCGGCAAGCATTGCTAATAACTGCGGATCGCTTGGTGGGTTCCCCTCCCAGTCATCGACAGGTTCAACGAGACCGGAACCCATCAATCGTTTCCATATGCGGTTGGCAATGACTTCGGCAAACCTTCTTGAACCGGTCACCCGCACCGCCA
>JAAEMV010000150.1 GCA_024225195.1 Planctomycetaceae bacterium
CCTTTCATCGCCTTTGAAATTGAACGAGGCGAACTTCGGTGTGAATTCGAATTGCACAAACCGCTCGACCAGGCATTGGTTGATTCGGGACTGGATTTAATAGGGCACCCGACTGAAAGGGATTTAGGTAAGCGTGACTTATAAAAGCTTGGTTTTTTTCAACGCATTTTTAATATTTGAAATGGAGCTTAGGGTTTTCAGTCTTGGGCTGGCAACGTTTTTTCCTCGCATTCATCTGCACCAGTCTGGGGGACGAAAACTTGCCAACGGCTGGGGTTTTCCCAATAAAGCATTATTTCGCTGGGGTGTATCGACAACAAGTTAAACGTTGGTTTCATTTGGCAGTTCAGGGAGTTGCAGCAGTGGTTGATCTCCTTAAAGATAATATTGGAGAAGCCTCTGACTTGCGTGGAAATTGCGAGCAAGCCGACGCAAAATTTATGCGTTTTGTGGGTCGGTTTTGAAAGGTTCGTTAGATTTGCGTGGATTCGAATTGGCACAGGTTTCTAAACTCATCAGCTCTATAAAGGAATGGAATAATTATGAAGTTATCAGTGATCACTACGCTGTTTTTATCTGCCGCTTTGCTCCTACAGAATTTCGGTTTGGCCCAAGACCGAGCGAAGCAAGATCACGACCAGATGCGAAGCGAACACGATACCGCGTTAACGGAACACCAGCAGTGGGCCGTCAAAATTGGAAAGCTACAAGCCGATCACAGTAAGGCTTTAGCAGCGTTGGCAAGTTTGCGAGCTGAGATTCTCGCCCATGTTGCGGACATGGAAGAAATCTCTAACCATATCCTTCAGCACGAAATGGAAATGAAAAATCACGACGGTGCGATGCACAAGCACGAAGACGGAGGGGCAGGCCACCAGCATGATGATATGAAATCATCGCACGCCGAAATCATGAAGCGTCACCAAGCTTTGGGAAAGCGAATTGAGGCCGAATCCAAACATCACAACGAGTTAATATCCAGCATTTTGAAATTGACCCGTGAGCACGCAAAAGCGTTTCATGCTCATGACGACTCAGGGGAAACCCATGAAGATTCGTCCGACCACGACCACGACCACGACCACGACCACGATCACGATCACGACCACGACCACGCAAAAGACGGAAAACGCTAAGTTAGCTGTCAAGCATCAATCACCAGAGCGGTTGCCTGACGCGGGGGCCGCTCTGCTTTTTTATAACGCAGCTTTGGAACCGCTTACCGAGGTCGGATCGTGAATTTCTGCTAGTGGTCGTTGCTCTAGGTCAAACTGAAATTCAAGGTTCAATTTTATTGGAGCACACTTGCGACGTGTGCGTTTAAAAACGGGTACTGAGAATTGAAGTGGTTTCCCGTTTTCAGGGAGCTCTGCGTAAGAAACTAGTGATCTTGCCGCAGACGCTTATCGAACGGCCATGCTATGGAAAAAGAAAGAGCGGGCAACGACCAACATGGGGGCTGCGTGGGTCAGTCTCGCGGCACGGTTGATTACGGGGCTGCAGAAAAGTATCACCAGAGCAACCGGTATTAAATCGCAACCGTCCGCGATTGCCCAATTAGCAGGTGCGGTGAAACTTGGTCCAACGTGCGGGCCTCGCTGTTTGCCTGGGATACCGTTTTGATAAACGATCTCATGTAGTCCCAGCATCACTCCGCCTACGACCAGGCAAAACAAGTTGGAGGACGAGTTATCTCGCTCGCCTTAATTTCCGCTTGTGAGAATGATTAGGCCCGATCGGGATCGAACCGGCGACCCTTTGAAAGCGATCGATAATGCGGCTAGGGATAAAATATATTTGGGGACAGTTTTTTTTCTTGAAGTTGGCATGCCACAAATTTAGAGGCTTAGCGTTAAGAAAACGTTGGTCTTGAGCACACTATTAACAGATTTGGAAAACTGTTTGTTAAACCGGTCGACACTGGTTACGCACGCTACTCGC
>JAAEMV010000151.1 GCA_024225195.1 Planctomycetaceae bacterium
GCGAGTAGCGTGCGTAACCAGTGTCGACCGGTTTAACAAACAGTTTTCCAAATCTGTTAATAGTGTGCTCAAGACCAACGTTTTCTTAACGCTAAGCCTCTAAATTTGTGGCATGCCAACTTCAAGAAAAAAAACTGTCCCAAAATATATTTTATCCCTAGCCGCATTATCGATCGCTTTCAAAGGGTCACCGGTTCGATCCCGATCGGGCCTAATCATTCTCACAAGCGGAAATTAAGGCGAGCGAGATAACTCGTCCTCCAACTTGTTTTGCCTGGTCGTAGGCGGAGTGATGCTGGGACTACATGCGATCGTTTATCAAAACGGTATCCCAGGCAAACAGCGAGGCCCGCACGTTGGACCAAGTTTCACCGCACCTGCTAATTGGGCAATCGCGGACGGTTGCGTTTTAATACCGGTTGCTCTGGTGATACTTTTCTGCAGCCCCGTTATCAACCGTGCCGCGAGACTGACCCACGCAGCCCCCATGTTGGTCGTTGCCCGCTCTTTCTTTTTCCATAGCATGGCCGTTCGATAAGCGTTTGCGGCTAGATCACTAGTTTTTTACGCAGAGCTCCCTGAAAACGGGAAACCACTTCAATTCTCAGCACCTGTTTTTAAACGCACACGTCGCAAGTGTGCTCCAATCAAATTGAACCTTGAATTTCAGTTTGACCTAGAGCAACGACCACTAGCAGAAATTCACGATCCGACCTCGGTAAGCGGTTCCAAAGCTGCGTTATAAAAAAGCAGAGCGGCCCCC
>JAAEMV010000152.1 GCA_024225195.1 Planctomycetaceae bacterium
ATTCCGGACTTACGATGAAGCAGGCGCGGAAAAAAGTTGTGGAAGATCTTGATGCGATGCAACTTCTAGAAACGGTTGAGGATCGTGAGATTGAGTTGCCTCAGTCTGATCGAAGTAAAACTCCAATTGAGCCGTACTTGGCCGATCAGTGGTTTGTCGCGATGAGTGAGCTTTCTCAGTCAGCGATCGATGCAGTGGTCGATGGTCAGGTATCGATTACACCCAAACGCTACGAACGCGGGTATCTTGATTGGCTCGGAGAGAAACGCGATTGGCCTGTGTCCCGTCAGCTATGGTGGGGGCATCAAATCCCAGTGTGGACGAAAGCTTGTGATTCCGAAGCGGAAGTCCAACCATTGATCGAAGCGATTCAATCGCTTCCCGGTTTTGATAAGACGGTCGCGGCAATTCAATTAGAGCCTTGTGAAGAGCCCGATGCGGATAAAAGAGCCAAACTGGAATTGCCCTTCGCCTCGGTTCACGTGTGCGTTCAGTCCGGTTGTGAGGAATTTGAAAATGCTTTGGAAGGAATGGAACTAATACGTGAGGAAGATGTTTTAGATACTTGGTTTAGTTCTGCACTGTGGCCGCACTCCACGCTCGGATGGCCGGAACAGACTCCCGAACTGGCATGCTTCTATCCAACCAGTACTTTGATCACCAGTCGTGACATTATTTCTCTGTGGGTCGCGCGAATGGTGTTGATGGGATTGAATAATTGCGGTGAGGTTCCCTTCGAAAAGGTCTATATCCATCCCAAAATTCAGGATGGGTTCGGCGAAACAATGTCCAAGTCAAAAGGGAACGGAATTGATCCCCTGGATGTGATCGCGAAATTCGGTGCCGATGCTTTAAGGTTTGGGATGGCACATCTTTGCACCGAAACTCAGGACGTGCGATTGCCAGTGCAGTTTGAGTGCCCTCATTGCCAGCATACATTTGATCAAACCAAGAAGAACCGAATACTTCCGAAAGTTTCGTGCCCCAGTTGCAAGAAGGAATTTTCCACGCAATGGGCCGAGTCTGAAGAGGATAAAAGCCTCGACAAGGGAGCCGTCATAAGCGAGCGTTTTGAAACGGCACGAAATTTTGTAAATAAGCTATGGAATGCTTCTCGATTTGCAATGTTGAACCTGGAAGGGTATGAGGCATCGCCAATTTCCGAGGACGATCTGACGGTAGAAGACCGCTGGATGTTAAGTCGTTTGACGACTGTTTCAGGGAACGTAACTGCCTACCTTGAAGATTTTAAATACGCTGACGCCACACGCGAGCTTTATGAATTTGCCTGGCATCAGTTTTGCAGTTTTTATGTCGAGATGTTAAAAGACCGGTTTGCTGATGAAGCAAAACGACCGCACGCCCAGAGGATGTTAGCCTATTCACTGGATTGTCTTTTGAAGCTTTTGCATCCCGTAATGCCGTTTATCACAGAGGAAATTTGGCAAAATTTGGCACACATTTGTCCAGAAAGAGGCTGGGCGAAAGTCGAAACCGCAAATCGCTGTATCATCGATGCAGCCTGGCCTGAACTGAATCCGGCTTGGAGAGATGAGGCGATCGAGAATCAGTTCGCGCTCTATCAGTCGGCACTGAGTGATTTGAGAGAGATTCGAAATTCACAGAATATTGGAAATAAAAAGAAGGTCAAATTCTCTATCAAATGTGCGGCTGGTATTGGCGAGCTCCTACAGCCACTTGGTATTTATTTCAGCCGAATGGCGAATGCTGAGTTAGTCGAATTGGGACCCGAGGCAGTGGCACCCGAAACGAGTGCGACGCGAACGACGGCTGAGATGGAAATCTATGTTGATCTCGATGGTTTGATTGATATTGAAGCCGAAGTGAAACGTCTCGAAAAGGAAAAGGCTAACCTTGAAAAGAGTATTTCCAGTAAACAGCGACAGTTGTCCAATGAAAAGTTTGTGGCAGCTAAGCCGGATTTAGCGAATGAAATCCGTACGAGTCTTTCGCAGGCTGAGAACCAGTTGGGAACGATTGCTGATTCGTTGCAAAAGATGACAGCTAAACTTTGAGAAGGAACTGGTGCGGCGATTGCACTTGTTGATGCTGGCCTGCGTTTTGACTGGTTGCTTTTTTGACTGATTGCTTTTTAATGTCCGACTCTGTGCGGTGCAGAGATCGGCGTGAACCGTAAGGTTCGGTTTTATTCGAATCGGCAAGTCGATGCCGCGAGTCGGTTGCTACCTATTGAAGATTTTTCGAATGGCATTGGACTGGAGCCAGGTCCGTGGGTGGAAACGGTTGGTTGACAGCAGTCGCTGTTCACCGCAGCATTGGCAGCGAAAGGGGCCGATAAAAGAGATCATTCCAAACGTGAGTCCTAGTAAATAGGAATAGAACCACCGGTTTTTGTGAGCCAGGAAGTGTCCTTCGGAGCGATTGCAGTTAAAGCAATGAAGTCGCTTGCGTGGACGTGATTCCGAACGTTTAGGAGTTGGACTTGGAGTTGGACTTGGAGTTGGGCTCGGAGTTGGGTTGGTCGGGGTATTCATAGATCTCTTGCGAACCGTGCCGGTAACACGTGCTCACGAGTAAGTGTCGTTTTTAATGAGATGATAAGAGCGACGGAAAGGTCTGCTCGTCCCAAGATTTGGGATTCGCCAAGAAATGAAACCTTGGGCGTAGGCTCGTCCCACGTTAGAAAGCAACTCACCAGACATCAAGAGTTGAGCATTGCTTAACTCTTGATTCTGGAGTGCTAACTAATCGATGGTCGCTCTCAACTGTCGCCGCGTGAGAGCGTCGTGTGCCTGCCTGATCCCGATTATAAGAGGTTTCGTAGCACCGTTTGGAGGATTCCACCATTTCGGTAGTAATCCATCTCAACAGGTGTATCGATTCTAACGATTGCATCGAATTCTACTTTGCATCCATCATCTTTTGTCGCGACGACTTTGATAGTCGAGCGAGGTTCAAGTGAATCGCTGAGGGAAGGGATGTCGAACGTTTCTTTCCCGTTCAGGCCTAGAGCTTTCCAGTTGTTCCCGTCGGCGAACTCAAGTGGAAGAATTCCCATGCCGACCAGGTTGCTACGATGAATTCGCTCGTAAGACGCGGCAATCACAGCATGGACTCCGAGCATCATCGTTCCTTTGGCAGCCCAGTCGCGGCTACTGCCGGTTCCGTATTCGGTCCCCGCAAGGACAACCAAAGGAGTTCCGCTTTCTTGGTACTTAATTGAGGCGTCGTAAATAGACATTTCCTCACCCGTTGGAACGTAGGTCGTGACACCGCCTTCGGTTCCCGGTGCAAGGTGATTTCGGATTCGAATATTGGCAAACGTTCCGCGTACCATAACGCGGTCGTTCCCGCGGCGTGAGCCATAGCTATTGAAATCACGTTGTTCGACATTGTTATCTTGAAGATAGCGTCCGGCCGGTCCGTCTTTAGCAATCGCGCCCGCTGGGGAAATATGATCCGTGGTCACGGAGTCACCGAGCAGTGCTAAACATCGAGCACCCATGATGGGAGCGATGTTGGAAACCTCAGGAGTCATTTGAGCGAGGAACGGTGGTTCCTGAATGTAGGTGCTCTTCGGCGACCATTCGTACAGATCCCCTTCGCCCGTTTCGATTCGATTCCACATTTCATTTGAATCGAACGCATTGGAGTATTGTTTCTGGAACATTTCCGCTGTGACATTGGCTTCCATCACACTGCTGACTTCATCCTGAGAAGGCCAGACGTCTTTCAAGTAAACGTCGCCATCGGATCCTGAGCCAAGCGGTTCGTTAATGAGATCGATGTCAGTGGTTCCGGCAAGTGCGTAGGCTACGACAAGTGGTGGGCTTGCAAGGTAGTTCGCTTTGGTCATCGGGTTAACCCGCCCCTCAAAGTTTCGATTGCCACTGAGGACACTTGAGGCCACAAGTTCGCCCGTAGTGATGGCAGTGGAGACTGGTGCCGGTAGTGGACCGCTGTTACCGATGCACGATGTGCAACCGTAACCGACGGTATGGAACCCAAGTGACTCCAGCGACTCAGTCAGGCCGGCTTGATCGAGATATTCGGTGACCACACGTGAACCCGGAGCCAAGCTTGTTTTTACATGCTGTGGAACGGTCATTCCCAATGCAGCGGCTTTCTTCGCGAGGAGCCCTGCCGCAATCATGACGGACGGATTGCTGGTATTGGTGCAACTGGTGATCGCAGCAATGACGACGGCACCGTGAGAAATCTCGCTTGAATCTTCCCCGTTTTCTACTGTTGCACTTCTATCTAATGCAGACTCGTCGAGCCCAAATCCTGAGTGACCTACAGGTGCCTGAAGAGAATCGTTGAATGACTGCTTCATTCCAGAAAGTGTAATTCGATCCTGCGGACGCTTGGGGCCTGCCAGCGAAGGCTCAACTGAAGCCATATCCAATTTAAGGGTTCGCGTGAAGTTTGGCTGAGGAGACTGGTCTGTTTTGAATAGTCCTTGCTCTTTCGTGTAACGTTCAACGAGCTCAACTTCAGATTCGCTTCGTCCGGTCCGTCGCATGTAATCAAGGGTTACGTGGTCCATTGGGAAAAAGCCCATCGTTGCACCGTACTCCGGTGCCATGTTGGCCAGCGTAGCTCGGTCGGCGAGCGACATTGTCGCAACGCCTTCTCCAAAGAACTCAACGAACTTGCCGACCACTCCGGCAGCTCTTAGTTGTTCGGTGGCGGTTAAGACGAGATCGGTCGCAGTGGTTCCCGGTGGGATTTGTCCAACTAATTCAAATCCAATCACCTCAGGTAGCAGCATGTAGATAGGCTGCCCAAGCATGGCGGCCTCGGCTTCGATGCCCCCAACTCCCCATCCAAGTACACCCAGTCCATTGATCATGGTTGTGTGACTGTCGGTTCCAACCAGTGTATCTGGAACAGCAACCATCCCAGCCTCATCCTCTCGGGTGAAAACACCTTTGGCTAAAAATTCAAGATTGACTTGGTGAACAATTCCTACGTTTGGAGGTACAACGCGGAAATTGTCAAAAGCTTTTTGTCCCCAACGCAAAAACTCATAGCGTTCACGATTACGCTTAAATTCGAGTTCAACATTTAAGTCAAGTGCGGCGTTACTTCCAAACTGATCAACTTGAACACTGTGGTCAATCACTAGGTCAACTGGAATTAATGGATTGATTTTCTTTGGGTCACCACCTAGGCGGGCCATGGCCGATCTCATGGCGGCTAGATCGACAACCGCAGGCACACCCGTAAAATCCTGAAGCACCACTCGGGCGGGTTTGTAAGGGATTTCCACCTTGGCAGGCGATTCCGCGTTCCAAGTGGCTAGACTGTGTACATCCTGTTCGTGGACGGTGACGCCGTCACAATTTCGCAACACCGATTCAAGGAGAACGCGAATAGAGTAGGGAAGGCGATCAATTTGACCGATGCCTTGATCCTGAAGTGTTGATAGGCGAAAAATCCCGATGTCTTGGCCGTCAGTTTGGAATGTGTCTCGGGCACCGAACGCGTTAAATTTTGAGCTCATTTTTTGGCCTGTTAGATGATGTTTTACTGCACAATATTGTGAAGATTCCTGAATTTACTGTCAACCGCCGAGACGATGAGAAGGCAGGGAAAGATCACTTCAGAGTGGATTTGATTTCAAGATTTTTGGACTTAGCTGAAATGCTCTTGAATAACGAACGTTTCGCAGGTGGCTTGGAAGTAAGAAAACTCCGCCATCAATATCTGCTTCTGTCGACCGACCACTGAAAAGGGATTAGTTCAATCCCTGTTCTACCCAATAATGCGCAAAATTAATGGAGGGCGTAAATAGCGTATCGGTCTTACGCTGGAGAATAGCGACCAGGCGGCCTGCTGGGTCAACTGCTTTCACCATCTCCCACGGGCGAGGTGTGTCGAAAGACCAGGTGTGACCGTTTGCAAATCGCTGGATTTGTTCCTCGGGAATCTGGACGGATTCAAGTTGCTCCAAGGGGGCGGCAGGACTTACTAAATGTTCTTCTAAATTGGTTTTGGTAAGGTCATCCAAGTTAAACGCGTTGGCCAAATCAAAGTCGCCGATGGACACTCGGCTGAGGCCTGTCATGATCGCTCCCGAACCAAGTTTCTCCCCAATGTCGCGGCCAAGAGATCGAACATAGGTTCCACTTCCGCAGTGGATTCGTAGTTGAAATTTGGGATACGCAAAATCAACCAACTGGAGGTCGTGGATTTGGATCTTCCTTGGCGTTAGCTGAACATCTTTGCCTTGCCTCGCGAGCGAGTACGCACGCTTCCCCTGGATTTTAAGGGCAGAAAACGCTGGCGGTCTTTGCAGGATTTCGCCGGTAAAAGAAGGGAGAACCGCCGCCAAGTCTTCGGCTGAAATCTCCGGAGCAAACGGAACGACCTGTTTTTCGCCGTATCGATCCTCGGTGTCTGAGATAACTCCCAATTCAAAGTCAGCCAGATAGACTTTGGGTTGGTCTTGAATGAACCGAGTCAGTCTTGTGGCGGGGCCAACGCAAAGTACAAGGACCCCAGTGGCGAGCGGATCAAGCGTCCCTGCATGTCCGACCCGAGTCGGTTTGATTAATTTTTGAATCGTATTAACAGCACCTCGTGAGGTGACGTGGGGCGGTTTGTTTATATTGAGAAAGCCAAACACTTGAAGTTAATTTGTTGGAGACTGATTGATGAACAAAAACGAAAGACGAGAACTAAATCTCTCACTATTTCGAACTTTTTAATTTTGAGATTTCCGATTTTATATCAGTGATTTGCTGCTCAATTTTTTGGACTTCGTCAGCTTCGTCCGTTTGTTGGCGGGCAGCGGCAAGTAATTTTTGGGTTTTCTCGAGCCGCTGACGAAGAATTTCGAGCTTCTTTTTTGTTTTTTTATCCATCAGGTGAAACCGTCGCCTTTCATGGGGCTTGCAGAGAGAGCAAACGATTGGGTTCGCTCAAAAAAAAATGAGTCCGGCGATGTGTCGCCAGACTCAATTTTATACGGGAAAGACGGCTGCTGCGTCAATTAGGGAAAAGCCAGTCGATCAGTTGTTGGTGACGGTCGCGTCAAGCGATTCGGTGCCCGAGGCTATCGGAATGATCGGCGCTGGTTTGCCGGCGTACCAGAGTTCGGTAATCTTCTCTGCTTCTGCTCCACGGAGCTTTACAGGGAGTTCGTTTGAAAATTCGATTCTGGCCAGTTTGTTGGTTCCATAGAAGGTGTTGATTGTTTCCTTGACCATGTTCATTCGCTTTTGATTGAGTTGGTTGTCTGTATCCCGGTGGATGAAAACAGTCCGCCGAGCCTGGGGCATGTTGTTCATGATGCCTGCGACTGTATGGTTACCAAACGTGTTCAGCTTGCCAGTGATTGGATCGAAGTGATTGGAAGTTAGAACACATTGCTCTTCGAATCCTTTGTCGATCATTGGAGTCCACATTGACGTGTATAATTGTCGATCTGCACAGTCGAAAGGTTTTGGCCAAGCATTGTTTCGAGCGGTGACTGTCGCTGCATGTTCCTTTGCCTTGGCGTGAACTTTCTTCCAACGTTGCATATGCTTGCCATTTCCAAAACTCATTCTTGCGTTGGTGGTTGTTAATTCGCATGCATCGCAGGGGATTTCAGTGAGTTCGGCCTCCTCCTCAATTACAATTAAGTCTTGAGCAGTGGGTGCTTTGGCGAAGCTGATGACCGAGGTGTAGGCTGAATTTTCTTGTGCTTGAGAAAGTCCAATCAACACCAATGAGAGAGTGGCAAACGTGATTAGGGTCTTAAGATTTCGCATCACTTTACTCCAAATTATGGGGCCGGTTTCACCTTCGCTGTGTGCCAAGGCACGTTCGGCTGGCAGCGGAAGATTGAGTTTTGATAAAGATTGCCCGGTCTTTGATTTCTTGGCGACTGATCAGTTCTTTACCCTGCAGTGCGAGAGGCAATGAGGGCTTCCGCACAACTCTAATATCGGTATTGCCGGCACAAGGCTGCGTTTTGAAACGAACTTGCAGGAAAAAATTAAGACCTCAAGAGCGGATTTTGCGAAAGGTCTTTGGTTTTTCCGCGAAAGCGGAATTTTAAGAATAGTCCGAACAGGGAAAGCTTGACGATTGCGGTCTGGTTCCTGTGCCGGTTTTTGAAGGGCGAAGAGAGGCGTCTGCGGCGTGTATTTACTGGCCTGACATAATTGGCAACATCTCATTGATCATCGTGAGGGCCGCTGGGCCGACGAGGATCACGAAGATACCCGGGAAGATAAACAGCACCAAAGGGAAGATTAGTTTAACTGCGGTTTTGGCAGCTTTTTCTTCGGCAATTTGGCGTCGGCGGGTTCGCATGGCATCACTTTGGATTCGTAGGGCTTTTCCCACGCTGGTACCGAATTTATCGACTTGGATCATGACCGATGCGAGGGTTTTCAAATCATCGACGCCATTTCTTCGTCCGAGTTCCATTAAGACGATTTCGCGTGTCGATCCCATCTGCAGTTGGTGATTACATAACTTAAATTCATTGGCTACGGTTGGGTGTGTGAAAAACATCTCGTCGGCAACTTTGCGCAATGCTTGATCCATGCCAAGTCCTGCTTCGACGCAAACGACCATCAAGTCCAAAGCATCTGGAAGGCCAAGGAAAAGTTTTTGTTTCCTCTGAGCGCCGATAAACCGAAGAATCAACTCTGGTATTAGCATAAATCCGACAAGCGCAACCAGTGCGTAGATCAAGCTGTAGGTGTTGAATCCGTTCGTGAAAAGTGCGACTCCTCCACCAAGGAAAAATCCGAACCCAGCTGAAACGACTTTCAGGGTGGAGAGGATTTGGGTTGCATTTTCAGTTCGCCAGCCCGCTTCGTCCAATTTCTGCTTTAGCTTACCCGCTTCTTTTTCATTTTTCGGTTGAAGCGCTTCTGCGATTTTTGGACTGGCCTGCTCGAGTAATTTAGTGATGCCCTCTTTAGCGCCTCCGCTGCTCTTAACAATTTCAGGTTTGCCGAGGCTCCTGTTTTTCATCTGTTCGAGTCGAGACTCAGTTTTTGTTTTTCCATTCAAGAAAATATCGGAGACAACCCAAAAACCAATCGCGATAGCGGCGAACGCTGCGAACGGGAGGATCGCGACAAAGTCAATTGCTGAAATGAGAAACAAAATATTCATGGGTTATACTTTAATGTCGATGATTTTTTTGATTGAAAATGCTCCGATGAATTGGAGGATCAGTCCTCCCAGAAGCATTTTTTGACCTAATGGTTCTTCGAATAACATCATCACGTATTCGTAGTTGAGCTTCATCATGACGACAAAGAGAACGGGCGGCATTGCCAATAAGACAACGCCGGAGATTCGTCCTTCACCAGTCAACGCTTGGATTTGACCGCGAATTTTAAAACGTTCCCGAGTCAAACTTGAGATTTTGTCGAGCACCTCAGCGAGATCACCACCTGTTTGCCGTTGAAGTACGACGGCGGTTACAAAGAACCTGAGGTCTAGGTTGGGAACTCGTTCCGACATCGCTCGCAGTGAATCGTTGAGAGTCATGCCCAAGTTCTGCTGTTCGAAAGCGAGGTTGAATTCTGGGCCGAGAGGCTGATCGACTTGAGCTCCAACGAGTTGAATTCCTGACGGGAGACTTTGTCCGGCTCGCAACGCTTGTGACATGAGATCTAATGCGGCCGGTAGCTGTTCACCAAATTTGTTAAGTCGTCGTTTTCTAAGAAATGAGAGCCACCAAAATGGCAAGATTGCCGCGATAAGACTCGTGACGGGCGCGAATCCGATGGGTAAAAAGAATGCGGTAACGACACCCGTTCCAATAGTTGCAGCAACGGTGATTCCAATGAAATTTCCGATGGTTAGATCGGTGCCTGTTTGACTTAGAAATTTCCTGAGGTTTAAGAATCTGTTTAAAAACTCCTCGATCTTATCCGGAGCGTCGTCGAGGGGTGAGTTAAGTAGACTGGCAGGGGTCGCGGCTTTTGTGTTTGAGCCACGTCCTTTGTTTTGCGTTAAGCTCGCCAGGCGATCTTCAATATGATCCTGTTGATCATTCTGGAATAGCATCGAAGCAGCGAAAACCATTCCGCCGATTCCGACCGCAATCAATCCAAATAGAATGTAAGTAAACATGATTAAACTCTTGACGCTTAATTGCTCTGGTGTCTGCCGGAGGCTAGTGGGTTGATTTGTAAATTTTAGTAAATCGCAGAATCGTACTTGGTTTAGTCTTCCATCATGATGCGTTCACGGAAAATACTGGCTGGTAGTTTAATTCCCATCGATTCAAGTTTGTCCATGCATTTCGGACGGACGCCGGTGCAAAGGAAGCGACCGCGGGTTCGTCCGTTTTCGTCGACCCCGGTCTTTTCGTATTTGAATACATCCTGCATCACGATGGTGTCATTTTCCATTCCACAGATTTCTGTGATTTGAGTTACTTTTCTCGCTCCACCTTGAAGGCGATTTGCTTGAATAATTAGATCGACGGCGCTGGAGATTTGATTCCGCATGGCTTTGACCGGCAACTCAAAACCAGACATCATGATCATGGTTTCCAGTCGGGAGATGCAATCTCGAGGTGAGTTGGCGTGGGTCGTAGTAAGTGAGCCTTCGTGACCGGTGTTCATGGCCTGAAGCATATCCAGGGTTTCCGGGCCACGACATTCTCCAATAATGATTCTTTCCGGACGCATTCTCAAACAGTTTTTAACCAGGTCTGTTGCGGAAACTGAGCCCTTGCCCTCAATATTTGGCGGACGGGTTTCGAGACGTACGACGTGATCCTGTTGAAGCTGAATTTCTGCAGCGTCTTCAATCGTCACGATTCGGTCTTCGTTCGAG
>JAAEMV010000153.1 GCA_024225195.1 Planctomycetaceae bacterium
AGAACGGCGAAGGTCAGAATGGCGAAGGTCAGAATGGCGAAGGTCAGAATGGCGAAGGTCAGAATGGCGAAGGTCAGAATGGCGAGGGTCAGAACGGCGAAGGTCAGAATGGCGAAGGTCAGAATGGCGAGGGTCAGAACGGCGAAGGTCAGAACGGCGAAGGTCAGAACGGCGAGGGCCAGAATGGCGAAAGTCAAAACGGCGAAGGTGGTCAGCCGAGTTCTGGTGGAAGTGAATCTTCTGGAGGTGAGGCGGAAGGGTCTCCTTCGGGTGAGTCTAGCCCATCAAGCCCCGGTGGCGGTGGGAAGAATTCGAGTCAGATGGGGAGTGGAGCTGGTGGCGGAAGCCCTCAGGGCGAGTTGCTTGAGCGTGATAAAACAAACTTTGACCACGCTAAAAAGGCGACCGACATGGTGCTTAAGAAACTGTCTGACCAGCGGTACGACCCAGATCCCGAATTACTCGAAAAGATGAATTGGACAAAAGCAGATTTAGAAAATTTTCTTCGACGTTGGGAAGAAATGAAAGATGCAGCCGATACAGGAACGCTTGAGTCGAAGAAGAAGTATGAAAAGTCGCTTCGAAGTCTTGGACTTCGTCCCAAAAGCGGGAGTAGAAAAACGAAGACAGTGGATGAGTCTGCCGAGGGTCTCGGGCAAGACAGTGCTGTGAACCGTCCACCGGCGGAGCGAGTGCCCGATTTCAATTCGTTCATGCGAGACCTTAATCGGGCTAACGATAATTAGTTTCGCTTCAACTTCGAGTGATCTTGAATTTGAGGGGCGATGTTTCGTTTTAAATATCGATCGCTTAACTGTCGTTTGGGATGAGGCTTAATGAAAACGATAGAGCAGTTGTTTTCCGCTCATTGCGACAAGGCAGATGTTTCGTCTCTCTTGGAGGTTCCTCAAGGGGCGACTGAACTGCTCGTTTTGGCTCACGGAGCGGGTGCGGGAATGCACCATCAAAATATGCAGCGAATTGCGGAAGCGATGCACGGTCAGCGGATTGCGACGTTTCGTTATCAATTCCCATTTAGGGAGCGCGGAGGCGGCCGCGATTCACTTGAAGTCTCGTTGTCAACCGTTGAACGTGCCGTAGAATTGGCTAGGAAGCTTGAGCCTGAACTTCCCCTCCTCGCTGGAGGCCATTCTTTTGGTGGCAGGATGACTTCGATCGCGGCGGCAAACCGCCAGTTGTGTAAAGTCAGGGGATTTGTTTTTTTTGCATTTCCTCTGCATCCTCGCGGGAAGCCGAACAATGAGCGGGCTCAGCACCTACCTGATATTCGCGAGCCACTTCTTTTCTTTACGGGCTCTAAGGATCCATTGTTTACCGCGAAGCTATTTAAGCCCATTCATCAGCAAATTTGCAAATCGGCAACAGTTCACATTTTGGATTCTGTCGATCATGGGTATCGGGTGTCGAAGCGATCCCGTGAATCTAAAGAAGATGTTTTTGAGGAAATGGGGCGTTTAACACGGCAATGGTTGGATGAGCTCTGATTTTTTGAATCAGATGGCTCGATCCTCGACCGTTTCTATTTTACGTGAGCGGCCACTTTGAACCGTTTATTAGCGGAAAGCGTAGCAAACTTGGCGGTTTTCTGTGTTTTTAGACAGGCGTCGGGGGCGTTACGTTCGCTACAATCCACCGAAACGTGGTTGGAATTGAACGGTTTTTCAAAGGTATCTTGAGACGCTCGACAAGCCCGATTGTTCGAACCAAAATAGCCGATTGTAAACAGAGACCGGTGATCCGGTATGAGGTTCACCTCTGCCGATATGGGCGTTGGTTAATCGCCCTAAGGTTGTCCCACTCGACAGCCCAATCTTCAAGACTATGCGAATCAAACAATAGAGCAAAACGATGGCAACTGAAACCGAGACGGTGGTTCAAGGATCTGAAGAATCCGTTGAGCAGACACCCATGATTGAAGCAGACGGCCTGTCTAAGTTTTATGGGATTTTTGCTGCGACCCGCGAGGTCTCCTTTAAAGTCTACAAAGGAGAGGTGGTGGCGTTTTTGGGACCTAATGGTGCGGGGAAAAGCACCACGATGAAAATCTTGACCGGTTATCTGTCACCGTCTCAGGGGGTGGCTAGAATTGCCGGTTTCGACATGAACACCGATCGTCTCGCAGGTTCCCGAAAACTAGGTTACCTACCGGAGACGGGGCCTTTGTATCCAGAAATGACGCCCTACAGCCTCCTTGATTTCTTTGCCGAAGCTCGCGGCATGAATAAAGCGACGAAGCGTTACCGGATCGAAAAAGCGGTCGATCTTTGTGCACTCAGTAGCGTGATTTATAAACCGATTAACAAGCTGTCCAAAGGCTATCGACAACGAGTCGGGATGGCTCAGGCTTTGATTCATGAACCAGATGTTTTAATTCTTGACGAACCTACGTCTGGATTGGATCCGAATCAGATTCGCGGTGTGCGGCAGACCATGAAGCGTTTGGGCCAGGAAAAAACGATCTTATTGTCGACGCACATTCTTCAAGAGGTCGAGGCGATGGCGGATCGCGTTGTCATGATTAATGAGGGGCGAAAAGTCTACGACGGGAAATTAGAAGATATTGATCCAACACACCAGGGGTTGGATGCCGTGTTTGCAAATCTTACGGGGCACGATGCTGAGACGGGTGTAAAGCTTGACAACGAGATTGATGAAGAGTGAGACGTGTAGGCGTTGGGTTTTTGATTACAAACTATTGAAGAAATATAAATAGCGGATTTTTTATGGACACGAGCCTTCAAATCGCACAGGCGAGCCTTCAGCTAACTCAAGTCACTGAGTTTGTATTCATGTTAATCGTCGACATGATGTTCCTAGTAGTTCTGGTACTGATGATGCTGCCTCTCGGGATTTGGCGTCAGGCTGCCTTTGCCGTCATGAAACGGAATTTCATTGGTTATTTTAGTAATCCCACTGGATATGTATTCTTGTGCCTTTTTGTGCTGCTGACTTCATTTGCGGCCTTCTGGCCCCATGAGTTCTTTACAACCAACCTGGCAAATTTTGATCAGCTGAACACCTATTTGCCCTACATCATGCTGATCTTTATTCCGGCAATCACAATGAGTATTTGGGCTGAAGAAAAACGTCATGGAACCGATGAGCTTCTGTTGACGTTGCCTGCAAAAGACTTCGATATTGTGATCGGGAAATACTTTGCGGCGGTGCTCGTTTTTACCGTTTCTTTATTGTTTTCCCAGTTGTCAAATTACGCCGTTTTGTTGGCCATGACGGGTGGTCAATTGGATAACCTGTTACTGTTCTCAACGTATCTTGGATACTGGTTTATGGGCGTCTCGATGATCGCCCTTGGGATGGTGGCATCGTTTTTGACCAGCAACTTGACCGTCGGTTTTATTTTTGGAGCAGCCCTGAATGCTCCATTGGCTTTCTTCTCTAATGCGGATGTGATTTTTTCAAATTCTGCGTGGATTCAGCGGTTGTTTGAGTGGTCATTATTACAGCGGTTTGAGCCCTTTGGTCGCGGCCTAATTAGCGCTCCATCCATTTGCTATTTTATTGGCATTATTGTCGTGGGTGTTTATCTAAGTTTGATTTTAATTGGCCGGCGGCACTGGCTTGGTGGGCGTGACGGCACATCCTATTTATGGCACTACCTTGTGAGAGCGGGGTGCTTGGCAGTAACGATGGTCGCAGCGGTTTTGATTGTCCAGTACAGCCCGCTTAATCGACTTCGTGTCGATATTTCCGATGCCAAGGTAAGTACGCTTGCGCCGGTTACCACCGAACTGTTAGAGGCGTTATCGGCCGAGGGAAATGAGGATAAGCCCCCGATAAAAATTGAGGCTTATGTCGGGGCGAGTGTGCCGAGTGAATATGTGAAAATCAAATACGACCTCGTAAATTTACTGCGGGAATTTGATGTTCTTGGTGGAAGTCGCATCCAGGTGAATTTGCATCAAGGTGTCGAGCCGTTCAGTGAAGAAGCGATTCTGGCTGAAAAGAAATATGGCATTCGCCCGGTCAAAGTCATGAGTCAGTCGAGGGGAGCATTGCGGGAAGAAGACGTAATTCTTGGCGTGGCTTTTTCAAGTGGGCTTGAGCGAATCGTGCTTCCCTTTATGCCGTACGGAATTCCGGTTGAGTATGAATTGATGCGTTCAATCAATACTGTTTCGCAGCCCGAGCGAAAGACGATTGGAGTTGTTCAGACGGACGCGATGATTATGGGGGCGACGGTCAACACTGGGCAAGAGTTGGCACGTATTCCTCGCCTGCGATTGCTGACTGAAATTGAGAAACAATACAACGTTGAACAAGTGGACGCATCCACGCCAATTTCGATGTGGATTGAGGATGGAGATGGGAATCCAATCAAACGGCGGTATGACGTTTTGCTCTTAGTCCAGCCGTCTCTTACTACGCCGGCAGAAATGGATAACATAATTAAGGCAATCCAGCTTGGTCAGCCCACTGCGATTTTTGAAGACCCCCTGCCCTCCCCCGAGAACTTCAATTATATCCCTCCGACCTACATGCCGCGACTTTTCGCACGCAATGGCGGGGGAAAGGCCGTGATCCAGGATTTGTGGGACGCGATTGATCTCGATGTTGACCATAAGCCCATTGCGAGACCGACGACCGTAAATCCCAATCAAAGAGTCGCAGAAAAAGATGGGTTCATCGTGTGGCAGATGTCTTCTAATAATCCTTATCCGCGAAATAGCATTCTCAATCAGAGAGAACGACTTATCGTTTCGGATGGACAAGGTTATTTTTCTCCAGAGCACCCTGCAACCAGCGGCGTGAATGAATTGTATTTTCAGTATTCTGGTTACCTCCAGCCGACTCCTTCCGCCAGCTTGGAATTTGAAAAGTTGGTTGAGACCAGCTTGGCTGGAAGAGTAAAGGTTTCGAATATCATGAATCGACAGGGTGATCAATTTGGTTCTGCGAATCGTCAGTTCACGTTGGCGGCTTACATACATGGAAACGAAGTGGATAAAGGTGTGCCAACGAAAGAGGCCGCTGGTGTGGCGTCAAAGCAGAAAACGGATGTGATCTACGTCGCTGATATCGATACTCTGAGTGATTTTTACGTTTCGATGAGAGAGACGCCAATTGTAGATGGTGTTGAGTATCGGTACCAAAATATGAGTTTCGTTTTGAATGTAATTGATGCCCTGGCTGACGAGCAGATTTATCTTGGGCTGCGGAATCGAAAGGTTGATCATGTGACGCTTGCGGTGGTCGAAAAAACCTACGAATCTGCGATGCAACGTGTGTTTGATTTGGACCAACAATTGCAAATTGAATACACAACGAACATGAATAAAGCAGAGAGCGATATCAAGGCAAAGTTGAAGCCAACGGAGGACGAAATTCAAAAAGAGCTTCGTAAAAAGAACAGTAATCAGTATTACGACGCCGCAAAATTGGCCGCCAAGCAGCGTTTGCTCGAACAGCAGGTTCGTGATTTGCAAGAGAAGTACAAGAATAAGCAGTTAGAATTCGAGAATGAACGAAGTGACAAAAAGCGTCGAATCGATCTCGATGCCGAACTTGAGATTCAAGAGATTCAGCGTCAATTTAAGTTAGCAGCTGTGATTCTTCCACCGATCCCGCCCATGTTGGTCGGTCTGATTGTGTTCACTCGCCGCCGACTGCGGGAGCGGGAGGGGATTTCCAAGGCTCGTCGCCTTAAGTAGTTCCGTAGTCGTCGAGCGAATTGTTTTTTGATTTTTTGTATACAGCTTCAATCTGAATTTTTCCTATGAACAATCCCAGTATTAAAACGCTAGTTATGGTTATTCTCGCGGTTGTCTCGTCTGGCATCGCGGCTTCGTTTTACCCTTGGCCTGAACGAGTGGTCGAGAGTGAAATGGTGGGTAAGCCATTGTTTGATTCGTACGATACAACTGCGGTTCGGGCGATCGAAATTGAAAAATTCAATGCTGATAAAAATGAGATTGAGAAAATCCAGCTCGAAAGAGATGGTGAGAAATGGGTCCTGCTCCAAAATCGAAAGTATGTCGCGTCCAATGCACGCCAGGTCTCGGCCGCTGCAAACTCACTTACCGAAATTCTTGTTCTTGAGGAGAAGACCGAAGACCAACAGGACCATTTCGAATACGGAGTCGTCGATCCGGAGGATCATCTGACGCAGCCCAACCGGTCCGGGTTAGGGACTAAAATTATCTTAGAAGATCGCAACGGAAAGCCTTTGGGCAAGTTGATTGTTGGTGCGAACCTCAAAGATGATCCAAGTGGGAAAAAGCGGTTCGTGAGAGTGCCGGGGCAGCCAAGTGTTTATGTTGTTGATTTTGATCCGAATGCGTTGGCCACTGATTTTGAAAGATGGGTCGACCCTAACTTGTTCCAACTCGCGAATGTTTCAGTTGAAGATATTCAGGTTACAGACTATCGACTATCGCCCAATCAAGGTGTCGAGTCCGAGGCGTTGAATTACCGGGCAACCTTAAATGTTGGCCAGAATGGGGTGACTTTGTCGAAGCTTGACCTTGCGAATGGAAAAGAGTGGAAGCCAAGTCAGATTTCTACGAAAATGCAGGGGCAAGCTCAGTCCATTTTTCGACAACTGCCGGTAATTAGTTTTTCTGGTGTCCTTCGGAAAAATAATGAGATGCAGAAGTTGTTTGAGTCGCCAACTGCGGATTCGGACGCGACCGTCCTTAAATCATTGGAAAAATTTGGGTTTTACAAAGTCGGCTTTGCCAATGGCGTTTTTCAATTTAAGTCGTCAGGTGGAGAGGTTTCCGTAACGACAACGGATGGACTCAAGGTGACGATGTACATTGGAGGACTAGCCAATCGATCATCTGAGGAAGATTTGGAGCTAAGCTACTACGTTTTGTTTAATGCCGAAGTTGATGCATCAGTCTTTCCAGTGCCTCAGAATCCCAAGGGTGACAACGACTCTGAAGTGGATGAACAAGCCAATAAGGACTACCTGAAAAAGGTTGCGGATCGTACGAGTGCTCTCAAGGCGGCTAATCTACGTGCCGCCGCGTTCAACCGTTTAAGAGCGGAATGGGTTTATGTCGTTCCTGAATCTGTGATCAATGGCGTTCGCCCAGATCTTGATTTTTCCTCATTAAGACCATCGAATCCGGCAAGTGCGATTGGTGATTTATTGAAAGTCAATCCTCCGACGCCTCAAAAGTGAGAGACAACGGGGAAAGATCAGTCAAACTGGAGCAGGCTAAATTTGCTCTAATAGGTTGGTTCTCAGCAGCCTGACGGCAATCGAGAGTAAAACGATTCCAAAGACTTTTCTTAACACCGAGAGGCCTCCGTGGCCTAATCGACGCTCGATCCAGCCGCAGGATTTTAAGACGCCGTAAACAATCGCAAGGTTGATGACGATGCCGGCCGTAATGCTCCACTGGCTGAATTCGGACTTGAGCGAGAGGATGGTTGTGAGGGTGCCCGCGCCGGCGATTAAAGGGAACGCGAGGGGCACGATAGAGGTCGTGTCTGTTTCATCGGGGTTTTGTTTGAATAAGTGAACGCCGAGCACCATCTCGAGTCCAATCAGCAAAATCACGATAGCGCCTGCGACTGCAAATGAGTTCACATCCGTTCCAAGTAAGTGAAGGATAGAGTCCCCGATCACGAGAAATAAAAGCATCAATAGACCGGCAGCGAGTGTTGTTTTAACGGCCTGTAAACTACCTGCTCGGTTTTTAATATCGACGACGACCGGAAGGGATCCAAGGATGTCAATTACCGAAAATAAAACGAGTGAAACCGAAAGTACTTCTTTGAACATGATCATTAAATCCGCAAAATGGCAATGATTTGCCGGCCTATAAAAAAAGCCCGTGCTGATGAGCACGGGCTTTAGAATCGTTTGAATGTGTCGATCTCTAACGCAGTGCGCTCATGAATTGTTGATTTCGTCTAATACACGAAATATCGCAAATCGATTGGCTTACATGCAGCATGTGTGCACAGTAGGTCTCCACCTTGAAGCGGTTTTGACCACTCTCCAAGTCATTTGAAAGTTTCGATTTGTGGGGGCTGTGTAAGTTCATGACGGAGCCAGTCTACGGGTAAAGTCTCAGTGGTCAACACCAAAAATTTTTAGTTTTTCAGATTTGCATGAAGGGACTGAGATTAAACCGAAGAGGCAGCGAGTTGGTGATTTTCTGGAGTCTCAGTTTTCAGGGTTTAGTCCTTCAGATATTGGGCGGGTGGCCTGGTTTTGTTAAACTCGCAGTATGATCCATGAAACAAATTATTCGATTCGCACCTTTCATACGGACGGATTTGGTCACGTCAATAACAGTCGGCACTTAGAGCTTCTGGAAGAGGCCCGGTGGCAATACGCGGAATCAATTGGCTTGGTCACAAAACTCGCCGAACGGAATCTAGGGTTTATCATCGTTGATTTGCGGATCCGATTTCGAATTCCTGTTTTCGAAGGTGAGCAGGTAAAGGTGACGACCTGTCTGAAAACACTTGGGTCGGCCAGTGGCGAGGTCGAACAGTTGATGTACAAGAACGGTGAATCGAAAGTAGCCCTTAAATCGCTATTCCATTTCGTTCTGATCGATCGTGACAGCGGCGATTCAATTCCAATCGATGGCGGAATTAGAGAACTGTTGACCGGAGTGATTGAGCTTTGATTTGTCCTTAAATATTGGGCTCAATTGGTTGGCTCGGCAGGTTCGATTGGAGACCGTTACCAGAAGTTGGATTACTTTAACGCTCTCAATTCGACCTTGTGAATCCAGATTTCACTTAACGATGCTCTGGGCTTTTTGTTCTGTGAATTGCCTTTTCGTGGTCCCGTGGTGGACATTGAAAGCTGTGAAGATCGCCAGTTTTGAAAGCCGGGTTTGAGATTTTTCATTGTGCCGATTGGTTTTGCAGAATTTTGGCCATCTTCGAATGGATAAACTTTGAAGGTGCAGTTGTCTTGCTTGGGGGCTCCCTTAAGTTCAATTCTCACGAATCCTAGGTTTTTGTTGCTGGCGATGATTGATTGTTCATTTCCTGCAACAGAGAATTTCGTACTCTTGCCTGTTTTTTTTAAATGAATTGAATAATATCCCAATTGTTTGTCGGCTTGATCACCTTTCCAGTAGTTTGAGTCCCGAGAGGGGCTTACTTGAAAGCGATAAGAACCGCTGATTAATCTCGCGATGACTGTTAGTTGCCAGCCGCTATCGTACAGTCGGTCAAACTCACTCGCTGATATGGTTTTGCGAAAGTCAACTCCATCAAATTCTTTATCTCCGGTCTTCCAGGCGATGACCTTTGAGTTTTCCGCAGGCACCGGATCGCTGAAGTCGGAAGCGTGACGATCATAAACCCAGTCCTGTTTTTCCGGGCTGATTGCCGTGGAGAGATTGGAGTCAATGCCATCAACCATGGTTGGGTCGGCGTAATAGCTGGCGATTAGGCTACCGCTTGAAGGGGTGAGAGGGAGTTTTTGAGACGAAGTGTTTTTGAGGGACTCACCCTCGGTCGATTTCTCCGGTGGCGTTTGGTTGAGGTTTAGGGGGTCGCCAAGTAATTCGTCCTCGTGGCTCGTCTCAATTACGTTAGTCCGTCCGTAGTTAAGTTTGTCAAAGTCTTCGCGCAGTTGTGGCGTCACAAAAATGTAGACACCAATCAGGACTCCGATCCCCATCAGTAGCGGGATGACCATTGCGACCAATGGGAAGACCCATTGCTTTTTTCGTTTACTAATTCGAGGGATTGGGTTTTCACCCGACTTATGTTTTTTTGATTCGCTGCCCGTGGAAATTGCCAGGTGAATTGGCGGCTCGGAAGGCTCATTTTTCTTTGTGGATTCTTCTGATGCGGACAGGCGTTCTATTCGGCTGACTGCAGAATCGAAGCCGGCGATCTGTTTTTTCAGCTGGAGATCATATTTGGCTCGTTTTCGTCGATCGAGTAAGCAAATTCTAGCCGCTGAGATTTCATTCAAAATCTTCTGGGACAGTTCCACCTGATCGCTTCCGGTCGCGATATCCTGAAGTAACTCGATGCGTTGAACGGAGTGCTGATCGATAAGTTCTTCTGAACTTTCAAAGCGTGTTAATCCGAGCAGTGCATAATGATCCAAGGGGCGCTCAGTACTCTGAATTCCCAGCCATGTTAAGTAAGGATCAAATTCAGTGGGCATATGATTATTTGTCAGAGGTGGCGGAGTGGCTTGAGTTCTTACAGTTTGCGGAGAGTTGCTAGTCAACGTCTAAATCGGAAAGGAAGTCGTCTAGCTCGGACCCTTCGGCGGAAGATTTACTGGTATCGTTGAGGAAATCTAGTGCCGATCCATCGGGGGCAGAGGTCGGTGGTTTTTCTTCAAATACAAACATTTCTTCATCTGATGGAATGTCGATTTTACGATTATTATTTTTCTTTGTGACTTTTATTTCCGGGATAGTTGGTTTCTCGGGATCAGTCTCGAGATTAGTTAAGCGAATTGCGGGGACAATTGCGGCTTTCGCTAGTGGTGGTTTCTGATCTTTGAGTTGTACTGGAGTTGCGACGGTTGGAGCAGCAAGGGGTGGAGGTGCTGTTGCTGAATTATCACTCTCAGAAGATTTCTGGAAATCGAGTAGGTCAGCATCCGAGGCGAGTTTTTCTTTCCATGAGAGAACGTCTGCACGAGTCATGCCATCGGTACGGTTGATGGCCGTGTCAGCGCTGATGTTGAGATCGGGTATTTCAGCGACGACGTCGATTCTTCCCGAGCTAAGGTAATTAAAAGAAACGACGATTTCGGTTCCTTTTTTAATGTCGGGAGGCAAGTCCTGAACGATGCATTTGCCAATCATCGTGGCCCCCTGCCCCGTGTCGGTTCCCCCTTCGATAACTCTTACGATGATTTGCGTCTGGCCATCTTTTGCAGTTCGATATTTTCGGGAGGCTGTTGTGGGAAGGCTGTGATTTCGCGGGATGACTATTTTTCTTCTCTGCGTTTGGGTTTTTGAGTCAATTCCCAAAACACCAAGATCGTGGGAGTTTACATTTTTAATTGAAATGCCGGTGCCGGCGTCCTGTCCGTATTTAAGGAGGATGTCTGCATAAATTGCCGCACCATGGGCAACACATTCATCTGGAGACAGAGTGCGATCGACTTTTAAGCCAGAAATTTTTTCAAGCATTTTCGCGACCATGGGCATTCGAGTAGAGCCCCCCACGAGTAAGAGTTTGGTCACTGCCGACCAATCTGTTTTTGCATCGCGAAGTAAACGTTCAGTCGTGAGTTTGGTGCGTTCGAGCAGGTCTCGGGTTACGTCCTCAAATTCCGCTCTGGTTATTTCGATTTTATAGCGTTCACCGTTGTGCTCAATCCGAACGATTGTTTGCGAGCGAGCCGACAGTGAGGCTTTGGCTCGAATGCACTGGTTCATCAACTTTTCTTTAAGCGAGTTATCATCTTCAAAGGATATTTGATGCTTCGTTTCAAATTCCTTCATTGCAAAGTCAAAAATTCGATGATCCCAGTCAATTCCGCCGAGGTAGACATCGCCGGCTGTGCCAATGGTTTTAAAGTGGGAATTTTTAATTTCCATTAAGGTGACATCAAACGTACCTCCACCAAGGTCGTAGACCAAGACTCGCTCGATCTCTTTCGCGGCCCCTTGGGCATTCAGGAAACCTTGTTGCACACCGTAGGCCAATGCTGCAGCGGTTGGCTCATTGATGATGTCAATTACGTCAATCCCGGCAAGCTCACCAGCATCCTGTGTGGCTTTGCGGCGTGGTTCATTAAAATAGGCGGGCACAGTAATTACTGCTTTTTGAAATTCACCTAGTTTTAATTCGGCATCGCTTTTAAGACGATTCAAAATGAGGGATTGGATGATTTCGGGTGGAAGAAAGCAATCGCGGATTTTTTTGCGATAGCGAGCGCCACCCATGTCTCGTTTAGCGTTTCTGGCAAGACGATCGGTATCACTTTCACCAGCGATCGTCGCTTCGGTACCAACAATCACAGCGTCGTGGTCAAAAAAAACAGCACTTGGAGTTGTCAGCTCTCCTTCACTGTTGATTATCGTTAGGGGTCTGCCTTCACTATCGATATGAGCTACTGCTGAAAAAGTTGTCCCGAGGTCGATGCCGACGGATACTTCAGGTTTTTCCATAACTGCTTGTTCAGTGAAGGTTGGGTGGCCTGGTAAGGACGTCCATTGTAGACCCAAAAATTACAGATTCAAAGTAAAGTGTTGTACTTTATCTTGCGCATGATGCTGAACTGTAGAAAATAGGCTGAGTTTTCTACGGAAGGTCGGGTTGAAGGGAATCCCCGATGCAATTTTTAGGTGTTTCGTTCGAGCGTGCTGCGATTCGGTTGGATTTCTGAACACGGGTGCTGCCGGTGGGAGTCAGAAAGTTCCGTTGCAATGATGAAAAAAAAGCTGCAAATCAGTATCCTCGCAAATGATGTGTTTGGGTCTAATGCGGTCGGTTGGCATCAGTTCGATTGACTAGTGCTGTCCAGTTTTAGTGCAGCTTAACTGACTTGATATTTTCGGAGGGTCTGCGAATTGGGTGACATTCGAACAATACGAAATCGGATTATCGCTGGATTATTTGTTTTAATGCCACTGTTTATCACGTTTGCGATTATCAAATGGCTTTACGACACGCTTTATTCCATTGCGTTGGGGCCGATTTCAAGCCATTTAAAATCTCGTTGGTTACCGGGCGAAAATGAGACGTCATTTCTGCTGGACTCTCTATTCTCTTTAGCAGCATTCATCTTGATACTTGCCTTCTTGTTTGTTGCGGGCATTTTCTTTCGGTCTCGGATTCACCGTTCGATTGATTGGGTTTTGCTCAATGTTCCTGGAGTCAGTTCTGTTTACTCCGCGGTAAATAATGTTTTCCAGGCGATCTCAAGTTCGCAAAGTAGTTCTGGGAAATTCAAGCGAGTTGTTTTGGTCGAGTTCCCCCATCCTGGGATGAAAGCGCCGGCCTTTGTGACCGGGGAAAGCACCGATGTTAACACGGGGCGTACTATCCTGTGTGTCTATGTGCCGACCACGCCAGTGCCAACTTCAGGTTATATGTTGATGGTTGAGCAAGAAGACGTGGTCGAACTAAATTGGGATCTTGAGGAGACGCTGCAAGCGATTGTATCGGGAGGCATCACTGTTCCGGAAACCGTGACCTACCAGACTGAAGTGAAGCAAGCGTCGCTGTCTAATGGGATTAAATCGGATGAGTAATCAGGAGTATTTTTTCGATGGATTAATTGGTCCCACGCATAATTATGCTGGGCTCTCGTTTGGCAACATTGCGTCTAAGTTGCACGGTCACGAGGTAGCCAATCCAAGGGCGGCCGCGCTTCAGGGGCTCGCGAAAATGAAACGCGTTGCTGATTTGACAGGTCGGCAATGCCTCCTTCCACCGCTTCGCCGCCCGCGTCTAGAGTTCCTCCAATCACTTGGCTTTAAAGGTTCGGATGCTGAGGTAATTGACCAAGCGTACCGATGCCGTCCTGAACTATTGGCGATTTGCTATTCAGCATCTAGTATGTGGACAGCCAATGCCGCGACAGTTTCGCCCTCCGCCGATTGCGATGACGGAAGACTTCATTTCACACCTGCTAACTTACAGAGTACGCTTCATCGATCGATTGAAGCCGAGTCGACAACGCATAATTTGAGGGCAATTTTCAACTCCGAAGAACTGTTCTGCGTGCATCCTCCTCTTCCGGCTCAAGGGTTGTTTGCCGATGAGGGGGCTGCAAATCACACTCGTTTTGTCGGTGCAGGACAGAGTGTCGGGCTCGAGTTTTTTGTGTTCGGTATGCCGTCAGGCAGTACCGGAGAAACGCCTAATAAGTTTCCGGCCAGACAAACCCAGCTGGCGAGCGAAGCCGTTGCTCGCCGGCACCAACTGCAGGCTGATCGAGTTTGTTTCGGACAGCAAAATCCGGAAGTCATCGATGCGGGGGTTTTTCACAATGATGTGATTGCAGTTGGACACGAAGACGTTTTACTATGCCATAGCCAGGCGTTTCTCAATCAACCGGAATTACTCGATCGCTTGAGCCTGAAATTTGAAAATTTAAGTGGGAGTTCACTGCAGGTGATTGAGTTTTCCGAGTCTGAGTTGCCATTGCAAGATGCTGTTTCGAGTTATTTATTCAACAGCCAGTTGGTCACTCGAAAAGATGGTGGCATCAGTTTAATTTGCCCCGTAGAGTGCGAGGAGAATCGAGCGGCAAAGGAGTGTGTTGCAAAAGTCGTGGAGGGTAGGAATAGGATCGACGATGTTATTTTTCTAGACTTGCGACAATCAATGAATAATGGAGGTGGCCCGGCTTGCCTCCGCTTGAGAGTGGTTCTTGACGCTCGCCAGCAGGAGGCGATGCACGCCGGAGTGATGCTGACTGAGTCGCTTTACGGCAAGTTGACCGAGTGGGTTGGTCGCCATTATCGAGAAAGCCTATCACAGGAAGATCTTCGAGACCCAAGTTTGGTCGGTGAGACATGGGAAGCGATGGAGGAATTGTCAAAGATTCTCGATTTACCTTCACAAGTTTTGCTGAATCAGTCGTGACGATTTGACTCTGCTCTGCTTATACGTGAAGCTATTCCAGATTAACCATGCATGAATTTATTTGTAATTCCTGTTTCCCAATGTTTTGAAATGAAGTCGTCCCTATGAATTCCAAGCCCAGCAATTCCTATTCGGATAATGGCAGGCAAAACGTTTACTGGACCAAAAGCCTTCAGATTGTGTTGTTTATCCTCACCATCTGGTTTGTCATTTCTCTCGGTTGCGGTGTGCTGTTCCGAGAGAAGTTGGATGCTTTGTTGCCGCCGATGGGAGGTGCCCCGTTTGGGTTTTGGATGGCTCAGCAAGGGGCAATTATTGGATTTTTGCTCCTGCTGTTTCTCTACATGATCTTGATGAACTCTCTTGATCGCAAATCTGGTTTTGATCAGGAGGATGAAGAATGAGCCAGGATTTATGGAATTACATTTTCATTGGTGGTTCTTTTGCGCTGTATATCGGGATCGCTGTCCGCTCTCGGGCGGCTACGACTAAGGAATATTATGTAGCCAGTGGTGGTGTCTCCCCTTTTGCGAATGGAATGGCCACGGCGGCAGATTGGATGTCGGCAGCGACTTTTATTTCGATGGCGGGAATTATTGCAGCCAGCGGCTACGATGCCTCTCGATTTCTGATGGGTTGGACTGGAGGCTTCGTTCTCCTGACGACACTGATTGTGCCCTACCTGCGTAAGTTTAACAAATTTACGGTAACCGATTTTTTAGGGGATCGGTTCTATTCGAATTTTGCGAGGGCGGTCGGCGTTGTTTGTGCAGTGTTTATTTGTATGACCTATATCATGGGGCAAATGCGAGGAGTCGGGCTCGTCTTTTCAAGACTGTTTGACATTGAAATATGGACTGGAGTGATCATCGGTGCGGGGATTGTTTTCTTTTACGCCGGGCTCGGTGGAATGAAGGGAATCACTTACACGCAGGTGGCTCAGTACTGCGTGATGGTGTTTGCTTATACGATTCCTGCAGTCTTCATTTCGATGGCATTGACTGGAAATGTGATCCCACAGTTTGGGTTGATCGGTAACTTTACGGAGGCGACCGGCGACACGGTGCCGCTATTAACTAAACTAAACCAGCTCAACACAGATCTTGGATTTCCTGATTACACCGTTGGGAAATTAGGAACCTTGGACATGTTCTGTATCACCGCGGCATTGATGTGCGGGACAGCTGGGTTGCCGCACGTGATTGTCAGATTTTTTACTGTGAAGTCAGTCAAGGCGGTTCGGAAATCGGCTTGCTGGACTCTGTTGTTCATTGCGGTGATTTATCTGACTGCACCTGCGATTGGAGCGTTTGCGAGAACGAATTTAATTTTGGAAGTCCAGGGAACCTCTTACGCTGCCGCTCCAGACTGGTTTAAGAGTTGGGAAGATCGAGGCCTTATCGCGTGGGTGGATAAGAACGGGGATGGCGTAATGCAGCATAAAGCTGGTTCAGTATTTGCCGGCAAAAATGAAAAGCCGATTTACGCGGTGGCTGCCGAACGAGCTGCAAACGAGCCTCGCTTAACGACCAATAAATTGAGTGAAAATGCAAACGAGGTTTATTACGACCGAGATATTCTCGTAATGGCTAATCCGGAAATGGCGAAGTTGCCAATGTGGGTGATCGCGTTAGTGATGGCGGGTTGTGTTGCAGCAGCACTCTCGACAGCAGCGGGATTACTGTTGGTTTTATCAACCTCCATTTCGCACGACTTAATGAAAAAGATTGTAAATCCGGGAATGAGTGATTCTCAGGAAGTGATTTGGGCGCGCTCGGCGTCGTTTGGGTTCTTAGCGATCGCGGCCTATTTTGGAATCAACCCGCCTGCTGAGTTTGTCGCCAAAACGGTTGCGTTTGCGTTTGGTTTGGCTGCGTCTTCGTTCTTTCCGACTATTTTGATGGGGGTGTTCTCCAAGCGAATAAATCGGGAGGGAGCGATTGCGGGCATGATCGCAGGAATCGGTTTGACGTTGGGGTATATCATCTATTTCCAGTTTATCGTCGACCACCAAGATTATTGGTTCGGGATTTCGCCGGAAGGAATTGGGTTCATCGGAATGCTGGTCAATTTCTCCGTGGCAACGCTGGTCTCTTGCGTCACCCCACCTCCTCCGGCTTCGGTCGTCGAGATGGTGGAAGAAATCCGCTTACCGCGGAAAGCAGGTTCGGCAACCCACTAAGTCTGAGCTAAGAGTTAATCGAATGCGAACCTTGAATCGCGGCGTTGATTCGTCGCGTTCTCGGTCATTCGTTGCTGTCGCAGATGTATTCCCGCCAGCTGTCGAGTTGTTCATCTGTCAGGCTGTTGGGGCGTTGGATTTCGTAGCGGAATGCTTTTTGGGTAGAGCCGCCAACTTTGACTTTGATTTTTAGCCGTCCGTTTTCTTCGTAAGCGAATCGAACTTCAATCAGTGTGCCAACGTCAAGAGTATCTGGCAAATCCCAGATGGCACAGCGGCCTAACTGAGAGCAATCTTCCGGTGTGTTGTTTTCCCCTTCCACGATTTGAACCAAAATTGACTCTTGGTTTTTGCGATGCGTTTTAAAAACGCGGCGGGCAACAACGGGTAACGGAGTATTTCGAGGAATGAGTGGCACGACCTTGGCGATTCCAGTTTCCACTTCATTGGCAACCACTCCGAGGGTATGTGAGTTGACGTTTTTTATCTCGCTGGGAGCAAAGGCATTGGAGTGACGATTCGACAGCATTGCCGCCCGCAAAGCAGCTCCGTGAGCGACAGCTTCATCGGGTGAGAGCGTGGTGTCAGGTTGTTGCCCTGAGAGCGAGGTTAGCATTTCTCGCACGGCTGGCATTCTGGTCGATCCTCCGACAAGGATAACTTTATCGATATCAGTCCATGCCAGTTTTGCCGCCTTGAGCGTTTGTCGCACTGTAAAATCAGTTCGGTCGAGTAGATCCAGTGTCATGTCTTCAAACATGTCACGGGAAATGTCAGTTTTGATCGAGGAGCTTCCGGAAACGCACTCGACGCTGGCTTTTGACCGAGAAGACAGAGTTTCTTTGGCGTCTTTGCAGTCGCGAAGTAGTTTGCCCAGTGCCGTTGAATCCTCGGTTGGGTCAATGCCGAAGTTGTCCTTGAAGTTTTTAGCAACATGGTCGATCAATCTTTGATCCCAATCCTGACCGCCAAGACGCATGTCTCCATCGGTTGCAATGGTGCGAAATCGATTAACGCCGACTTCCATAACGGTCACGTCAAATGTACCGCCGCCGAGATCGTAAACCAATACATTGATGGGCTCGGCAACTTTACCTGAAAGATCAATCCAGCCTGCTTGGTAGCCGTAGGCGACTGCCGCCGCAGTGGGCTCATTGATAATGTCGAGAACCTTGAGGCCTCCGATGAAGCCAGAGTCCTGGGTTGATTTTCGGCGGACTTCATCGAAATATGCTGGGACAGTGATGACGGCTTCGTCGAAATTTCCGGCCACACGAGCGGCATCACGTTTTAGTTTATTAAGAATCCAGCCTTGAAGTGCTTCAGGGGGGTAACGTCGATCTCCAAAAACTTTGTCGTAGACCTGGTTTCCAATTTGGCGTTTTGGACAGTCGGCAATTTTTTCTAATTCAGTTGCTTTCGCCTTTGCGGCTTCACGGCCAACAATCACTTCATCTTCGTCGAACAGAATGACACTTGGCGTCAGCAGATCGCCTTCGGCATTAGGGATAGTCTCTGGTCGCCCGACATCATTCACATGGGCGATGACGCTAAAGGTGGTGCCAAGGTCGATGCCGACGGCGGGTTTATTTGGTGTGTCGTTCATTAAGATATTTTCGCTCAAATATTTGGTCTTGAGTTATCTTCTCATTAATTTGATCGGCCAAGCTCGACTAGCCAAGCCAGTTAAATCCGATTGAGGTGAGTTGATCGCATAATAAAGTCTGAAAACAGGCCATTATTGACAAGTATAGAGCGCAGTTGTGAAGGCTTGCGGATTACCGAAACTAATCACGATTTTTGGTTGATGTGGATTGCGAAAGGTCTATGGCACGCAGGATTTTCTTTCATTTTTCTTCGGTCGATAATCCGATACTCTTGATACGCATGGATGGTGTGTAAGTACTCAAGGAGGGATCTTAATTTACCCTGTTGAGGAGAGATCCATGTCACTCGAAAGTCTAAATACCGTAATCGCTCTTGGCTTTTTTACCGTCTGGCTGATGGTCGGACAGTTTTCATTCATCAAGAGTTAGCGGGCAGGTTGCCCAACGATTTTACCGTTTGCATTATTGCACACGTTCCTGGTCACCGATTGTGTCTACTTCTGCGCTATTGAATTGCCAGAGGGGACTCGGTCAAGGCTGCGCTGTGCCCCGAACTCGATTTTTGAATCGTCTAAGATCGTATAGTCAGTGGCAAACGATACATCTTTGGTTTTTTAGCGATGCTAAAAACTGATTGAGAAGAGGTGCCCGTAGTCGCCGGACGAGGGTTGGTGTATCCTGAGAGCATGAAGGATAGCGGCGAAAATCCAACCAAAGACTCCGCATGGAGTGATCCAAAAGATGAGCAATCTGCGACTGATGTCTTGCAGTTGCATGATGGTGCGCGTGTAGCGGAAACTGATCTGGATTACTTGTCAATCTCAAGGCCAGTCGGGCAATATTCGGTTAAACGCAAAACTGTTTTGCCAATTTGCTTGTTTTTTGCGACCTGCCTATCAACG
>JAAEMV010000154.1 GCA_024225195.1 Planctomycetaceae bacterium
AAAACTTCGTGGCAAATGTAACTGGTTTACCGTTCATCAGAAACTCAGTCTCTGCAAAGCATTGCTCGTCCACTTCAACAGCGCCTCCACCAATCTTGTTCATACTATCATTTGGCTTGAACTTCAAAAAAGTGCCACCACACAACCCACTGTGCACCACTTCAAATCGCGATTTGTAGACTCGATAATGACTCAAAAGTGTTTCATTCTCCGAATCCTCCACCATTTGCTCCAAAACACATCGTCCTTCAAATTGATCGGACTGCACCAACAATGCCAATTTGATATCCAGCTCCTCCACCAAACGTAGCGCCATCATTTTGTCTCCAAAATTCGAGGCTTTGAACAGCAGCGGATGTTCCAAAATGAAGGGGTCCCACTTTGCAGTGTATTGGACCCCCAATTTCTGGAAAAACCTGCTTCGATCCAGAACCGCGGTGCTTCGCGCCTTCAGAGTGTACATGAAATGGTCGACCCACAACTTGTCGTCATTCACTTTGGAGGTCGTCGCCTTTTGAATGGGAATGACCTGATTCACCAAAAGGATCTCTTTTTCGTGTTTAAACTGGGAAATGATGGCCACGTCGATGCCGACACAGCACGTTTCCATGTTGCTGTAACTTGGCTGAATCTGGAAAATCAAACCATTTTCACCGCCAAAGGACTCGGCCACGTGCTCACTCACCGTGGAGCTGAAGGGGCCAAAATAGATTGGGAGTTCCTGACCGACGGTAAACAGCCGGTTGAGACCGTGATAGAGAGAGCGTGGTGCCCTCTGATTGAGGCTGGGAATGGGCACAGAGTGTCGCAACGCCGCCAGATAAATGGCCCTCGCCCAGTGATAAAAGGACTGTTTGAGCGCCAACGGGCTGATGGTCCAATGAGCCTTCCTCAAGAAGCCCTGATACGCCGTCGTATCGGTAAACAGTTTGAGCGCCAACAACTCGGCGACGGCAAAGTCGGTGTCCTCCGCCTTGACCAGACATTGCAGCTGATACTGATCGTACAGTGCTTCGTCAATCGTACTTTGTGCATTTTCCACAATCTCGGTCCTCAACGAATCAAATTGCGGCTCTTCGCCAAACGGCAACCACTCCAACACGTTGACTCCGAAATCAATGCCCAGTGGTTCCGCCACAGACTGTTTCTCGTCTTTTTCGTCATCCTTCGTCTCGTCGACTTGCACCGCGGTCGAGAACCTCGAGTCTGCTCCATCTGGACTCGATGATGATGATAAACGATATAAATCATTGTCATTCTGCTGATGCAGCAAATAACAGTGAGCGGAGTTCAAATTATCCGACAGCGCCTCGCAGAGAGTGCCAACGGCATCGTGTTCCTCCACTTTTTGGTCCGACCGTTTCCGGTCCACATTCTCTCTCTTTCGTTGACTGTGTTTCTCCAAAACAGCACATTGCAAAGAGGCAGTGCATGCAACGTGCTCCACGACATATTGCCGAATCTCCTTCCTTTTGTCGCCGATAAACAGTTTGTGGACAGAGATCAAGTGATCAAATCCCTGAACCACTTCGTTGAGGTTAAACTCGTAAACATTGGACGCGTCGACCTCATGCTGTTCCTCTTGAAATGCCCTCAAATTCGCCATCAGTCCCTCCACCAAAGGGCACTCCGCCAGTTTCAGTTCGTGCCCTTCTTTGCACTCAATCTTTTTCCATCGAAACAACGCCTCCTTCAAAGCCCTCCATCCTCTCCTTCCCATTGCACCACACACTGACTCGCTGATATTCGAATCTTGTTCATCCACAAAATATCCACTTCCTTTAACTCGATCAAGTTCGGGCATCAAATCATCAAAAACCGCGTCAGAATCAAAGCCCTGATCTTCAGTGTATGCCGTCAGAGGTTGCAACGCCACGAGATGCTGTGCACCGAGTCGATGCTCGATATATTGAAAGAGCCCAAATCGGCGCTCATCGCCATCGTCCACTCCTTTGCGTCGTCGATAATTATTCGTCTCCAAATTGAAACCGGTGATGGCTTTATAAATCGCGTTAAATGCGACATCCTCTAAATCCACGGTCCAGCCCTTTTTGAAATCGTCGCCGTATATTTTACGGAGTGCTTCGTATTGGTTCATGGTCGACGACGCCACAAACAGTCTCGGTAAAAACGAGACGATGAACTCCGGGTAAAATCGGACTCTTTGATCCACTCCAAATTTCAGATAACTTTTCACCTCATTTTTGTCATTGACTTCGTGGTCAAACCCGATGAGGTTGCTCGTCCTCAATTGGTGCAATGCGCTGAAATCGGGACACTCAAAGACCCAGATCATTTGATACTGCGTCTTCTCGCACTCTCTGCGGTCAACCAACACCACGATATCTTGACTGACATTCTCCGATTTGATGCCACTCCAAATGTACTCGATGGACTTTGCCACCAAATTCGAAAATGCATCGACTCCAACTTGCTCCACCGACGCGGTCATCGATTGACAGCCAATGTGCTTTACGCCTTTTCCGCGCAAAAACGCATCGACGGAACCAATGTCACTCTGAAAGGGCATCGACTCATCGTACAGCGAGATGGCGCCACCTTTTGGAATCACAAAGGATCGAAACGTCACATTCTCGGTCAGTCCTTGTGCTCTCTGCGAGTTTACAAAGCCGTTGACGCCGAAAAACAGCGGAATGACTTGAAACAAATCATCGTTGCAAATCCACGATGGATACAACGACGTCGCGG
>JAAEMV010000155.1 GCA_024225195.1 Planctomycetaceae bacterium
AGAAGGTGGGATTCTATCTCGCTGAAGACCCTGTTGAATCGATTTGCGGCAATTCTGCACAGTATGACCAACGAAAGGTCCCCAGTTGTTATCTCTGCAACTGGTGCACACGGTTACGCGACAGTTTCTAGCAATATGTCCAGTTTGTTGGCAATTGTGACACTGTTGCTGCTCTTGCTGAACTGGAATCGTTCGAGAATTCTGCGAGTTCTGTTGTTGATTAGACACAGAAGCACTACTGGGGTTGACAGATGTAATGGACGCAGTACGCACTTCCTTAGAAGTCTGTAACTTGTCGATTTTCTGTTGCATTTGTTCCCAGACTTTCTCGGGTTTCAGCTCTTTAGGCACGAACAAATTTCGAATTTCGGGATCGAGATTCATGTAGATTTTGTATGCTTCCATCGCTCTTCGAGTGTAGTTAGTTCCCAAATCACGACACGCTTTTTCGTGATCTGCCCGATAATTCACACCAGCTGCTAAGGTGGAACCCGTCATTTTCAAGTCGAAATATGCTTTCATTCGAGTCAAATCCGTGCGTTGATCGCGAAACTGGGTTTTCAAAGCGCTCACCAAATCTACAAGCGTGCTCTGAACCTTTTGTTCGAGGGACAGGTATAGTAGCGCAACGCTTCGTCCGTCAGACAAGACGCTAAATACTTTCGCTGAATTTCTTCTGGGTACGTGCTAACCTCAATGTTGAACTCGTCATACCACCTTTCAAAAACTTCGTTCACTTTTCCTTGGAACTTTCGAATCTTGGGTGGAATATAAGACAAATTGTTGAGCGTTTGTTCCAAACCACTACCGTTTCCATTTACATGGGTACTGGTCAACGGTCCGCCGTTAGATGAAGACTCCATCATACGGGCCAACTGTTCGTTGCTCGCATTCAGTTGATCACGAAGAAGATTCATCATTAGTTCTTGTTGTTTTTCTCTCTTTTCGTTTTCTTCCTTTTGCTGTCTTTCCCTTCGGTCACTTTGCTGCTGTTGCTGCAACAGCATCCACTCTTGTTGTTTCTCTCTTTTGTCACTTTCTTTCTCTCTTCGGTCACTCTCTTCCTTTTGCTGTTGTTGCCTTCTGTCACTTTCGTCTTTTTGCTGACGCAACATCATTTCCATTTGTTGTAACAGAAATGGAGTATTGTCAGCAGCGCCAATTGGGAAATTCGAGAATTGTGGACCGCGGCGGTTGCCGAACGGTTGGGTAGGGTCGTGAGAAAACGGTTGGGGCATTTGTGGACTGCCAATGCCGTATCGTTGGGTAGGATCATGCGAAAATGGCGTTTGGGAAGTTTGTGGACCTTGCATGCTAAACGGCTGGGAAGGATCTAACATCATAGGTTGAGTAACCTCATCCTCCTCAGTACCATCCTCTACGTGGGAATCCTCTGAGTCATCGTACAAAGCATCGTCCCATTCCACAACGTCGACTATGTTGAACAAGGCTTGGATATAACGCTTCGCAAAATTTATAATGTAAGGCGTATTCGCGGCAGCAACGTTACTGAGAAAAGGCAAATCCTCCAATTCGGGGTGTCGCTTGCGATGTCGCAAAAGGGCTTTGGCAAACTCTTTCAACTGCTGTCTGTCGTGCAAAACACTATCGAGAGTAGCGAGCATTTCGTTTTGGTTCATCCCATTGTCGCAAATACCGTCATCGTCAATTCCCTTATCATGAACATCGTTATCTGCTTCGTTTTCGCAAACATTGTCCTCATCGACATGCGGTGGTTTTTGTTTTTTCGAACCTCTAGTTCCGTCCATGTTTTTGCGATTTTCAGCTTATCGGTTGAGTCAAATGGGGAACTGGGTGCGACCAGTTTATTTGGTGAGCCAATTGAAGTGAGAGTCGGATGAGACCGACTAGCCGGATCCCGCTGTTGGGTGACCGGTGGTTGCGGTGTGAAAAGGAGGGTGAGTGAGAGTCAGACGAGGCTGACTGACCGATTCCCGTCGCTCTTTGGGCTGGTCGGTCGGTTTTGGAGTGACAGGCGGGTAGGTGAGAGCCAGGCGATACTGACTAGCCGGTTCCTGCTTCAGGTGGCCGACGGTTTTGGAGAAAGTGATAGGGAGGACGTCTGATAGGAAGGTCGACTGAAAATAGATCGAATCCCTCAGGTACCGATAAATCGATTCCGTCTTTGGGTGAACGATCTGTGAACTAGATCGAATCCCTGGCCGCGGGTGAACGATCGGTAGAGTTGAACGACTGAAAGTGGACCGAATCCTTCGCAGGTGAACGGTCAATGACTGAAAATGGACCGAATCCCTATTGGGTGAACGGTCAAAGAGGTTGATTTCAAGCCGGATCCCTTTTTGGGTAACCGGTTGATCGGTTTGTGTACACGTTGCGACACGATTTGCGAACGACTGAACTGCACCAACGACACTGTCAAAAACTGCAAGACTGGGTGCCTTGCACTTGGTTAAATCACGAGAGTAATCTCAGCTGCTTCGACTTGAACGACAGCAAGAACCGGGTGCCTTGCTGCGACGAACGGTAGAACAGTATGACAGGGACCGAGCGCCTTGCCAATACTTGAGTAGAATCGGGACAGGACCGGACGCCGTCGAGGGACGAGCCGAGCCTTGCCGACAACAGACGAAGGAACAAGACTGGAAGCCGTCGAAGGGCGAGCCGAGCCTTGCCACGAGAACACCAGCTGTGGAGTAGCTGACGTTGGTGCTGCTTGAAGACTGCTTGTTGAGAACTGCTTAGCTGCTTAGTTAAGGGTGAACGCCGACTTCTTGACAAGAATAGTTTGTTGAGACAGAGTGAAGAAAGAGTTAGCTTTATCTGTGAAAAAGACTAACCATGAGTGGTAATGTTGTGAGCTCCAGATGAGATATATATAGCAATCCTAAGTTATGCGCCGTACTAGAGGTATGCTTACTCCTACATACCCCTGACAATAAGCAAGTCATGTTCCAGTAG
>JAAEMV010000156.1 GCA_024225195.1 Planctomycetaceae bacterium
GCGAACTTTGTCGCGACGGAATAGACTATGGCGGGCTCGGTTCAAATAACGCTCGTACTGAGCCATCTGCACCTGATCAAACTCCACAACGTCAGAATCTCCCGGCTCTTTAGCATCACTTAAATCTGCCATCTTCTCTGGCTCTTTTTCTTCTGGCTTCTCATCTTTGAGGGAGCCATCTAGATCCTCCCCTTCAGACATGGATCCTTTTTTACCGTTTTTCTTAGCCAGCCTTGCTTCCCGTTCGGCTTTCTTGATAGCTTCTTCATCAAGCTCATCTAATTTTGTCAGATCAATTTTAGGCAAAGGACGCGAGTCAACATCAGCGTCATCAGAAACATCCGATGGGGAAACAATGGGGGCGCCCCCCGCCCCATCATCCGACGGACTTCCATCCGTTGAATCAACAACACTAGGATCGTTCGCTTTCGCCAATCCGCCAAGGTTTTCAAACACAGTCCAGTTCTGAATGATCAAGTACACACCGCCAGCTAACATTCCAAACATTAGAAACATCGCTACTAACGCAAAACTCTTACTGCTCCGACGACGTCGAATCTTGCGATTAATTTTCAAATCTCCCATCATCGGCGAACTTGGCTCAGCAGACGCGATCGGTTCTTGAGGAAGTGGTTTTGCTAACGGTATCGCCATTGGCAACGCAGATTGCGGCGCGACCGCTACTGGACTGGCAGCCATTGGAGCAGCTTTAGTGTTTATCGGAGACGGTGGGACAGCGGCAGGTGAGGCGGGCACCTTTGGCGATACCGGCGGTTTGCGATCACTGGCTTCAGCTCGTGCCGACTCCAATGGCTTTTCAATGGCGGGCTTCCCCTTCACCGGCGGACTCAACGCAGGATCAGGCTTGTTGGAAATTGGAGTGTTGTGCTCACGAGTTTTGGATTTTAACTTCTCGTAATAGGCTAGGCGGGTCTTCGGCTGAGACAACACTTTCTGAGCCCGCAGCACGCGTTCCTGAATCTCTTCGACCAAGTTATCGTCTTCCCCAGCAGGTACCTCGGCCAGCAACTTCAAACAGCGCTTTGCAGCCTCGTCAACAATCCTTGTAATTTCAGATTGATCTTTCAGCGAAGGGCTTAAATCAAATAATTCGAAATAGTGCGGCTTGATGAAGGTCGTATTTAAACCAAGCCACTGCTGATAAGGGTTAAATTTCGAGGTCATGGGAAAATCATTATAAGAATTTGAAAAAACGTTGCTTAACACTAATTCAAGCAACATAGCCGACCGGTTACAATAGGATCACGTTCAGGACTCAGCAATGCTTGAAATGGTGATTGTTTGAAAGGGTTACCGACGAACGAAGTGGATTCCTCGTTGACAGGATACGCCTTATTTAAAAGTGGAAAGTCGTGTTCAATCCAATCAAAAATTAATCAAGCCAGCCAACCCAAACAGTAAATAACGAAACTAAGCGTTTCACTTCCCCACTTAACTTTGGGGTTCAAATTTGTAGTGAGCACTTATTAGATTCGTTTAGACCTCATATTTATTAGACTTTTTGTCGAGTTCTGCCATGAATAATGAATTTATCAACATTTCGGCTTATAAATTTGTTGATTTGGACAATCTAGCCCAGCGGAAGGATGAACTGCTTCCGCTTTGCAAATCCTTAAAACTCAAAGGAACCATCCTTCTCTCTCTTGAAGGTATCAATCTCTTTGTTGCCGGCGACCGAAAAGCAATTGACGAATTTGTCGATTTTTTAGAACAAAGGCCGGAATACTCAGATTTGCCCATTAAAGAGAGTATCAGTGATCATCAGCCCTTTAGCCGGATGCTGGTTCGATTAAAAAAGGAAATCATCTCCATGGGAGTGGAAAAGATTCGCCCGGTTGCCAAGACCAGTCCTAAACTCCCAGCGCAGACTTTAAAGAACTGGCTCGACGAGGGCAAAGACGTAACACTCCTGGATGTCCGAAATGATTACGAAATCGAAGTCGGGACATTTTCAAACGCAGTCCCCATCGGAATTGACCATTTTCGAAAATTCCCGGAAGCGACCAGAGAGCTGTCAGACGATCTGAAAAACAAACCCCTCGTTATGTTTTGCACCGGTGGGATTCGCTGTGAAAAAGCAGGGCCTTTTATGGAGGAAGAAGGATTCAGCGAAATCTACCAATTGGACGGTGGAATCCTGCGTTACTTTGAAGACTGTGGCGGTGACCATTATGATGGCGAATGCTTTGTATTTGATAAACGAGTAGCCGTTGACTCTAAGCTCAATGAATCCGACTACGAGCAATGTTACGCTTGCCAAGCAGTTTTGACCTTAGATGATCAAGATTCAAAACTTTATCAACCGCCGCATTCATGCCCCTCCTGCTTTCGCACCGACGAACAACGACTCGCCGAGCTACTCGAAGAGCGAAACAATCTAATTGCGCTTAAGACGACACCGCTTCCAGGGTCTTTGGCTTACGACAACATTCGTCCGATGAATGTCCCACTCCGATTCGACAAACACAAGACAATTGACTTCCTCTGTGGGATGCACGCCAACCTCAAACCTGAATATTGGATTTCGGAGTGCGAGCAAAATCGAATCACTTACAAGCATGAACCCATCTCAGCGGAAACCGTTGTGCGTTCGGGATGGCGGATTGAGCACCATCTACCGCAAACGACAGAACCGGCAGTCAATAATCAGATCAAAGTTCTTTACGAAGACGATGTCATCATCGCCGTTGACAAACCGGCACCGCTGCCGATGCACCCCTGCGGCCGCTTCAACCGAAACACGCTCGACTACATAATCAACCAAGTGTACGTCGATGAGCAAATCCGAATCCTTCACCGCCTCGATGCCAACACAACTGGTGTTGTCATCATGGCGAAGAAAAAATCAGCCGCCCAATTCATACACCCACAGTTCGTCAACCATCAAGTAAATAAAACCTACCTCGCCCGTGTCCAAGGCCATCCAAGCGAAGAACAATTTGACTGCGACGAATCAATAAGTTCCGAGGCTTCCACTGTCGGTTCGCGTAAAATCACCGAGGCCGGTCGATCTGCCAAAACCAGCTTCAACGTCCTGCATCGCTTCGAAGACCAAACTTCTTTGGTTGAATGCAAACCCAAAACAGGCCGCACCAACCAGATTCGAATTCATCTTAGCCATCTTGGTTTTCCAATTATTGGAGATCCAACTTACAATTCCGCCGGTGAGCTAACTCAGGCATTGGAACTCGGCGAACCACCAATGTGCCTCCATGCCTACCGAGTTGAACTAACCCATCCGATTACCAAAGAAATCTTGAAGATTCAGGCTGGCCTACCCGACTGGGCAACACTCTGAAAAATTGGCTCTGCTGTTATCACTGTCCACCGTGCATGCCTTTCGATCACAATTGACTCACTCAAATTCACCTGACATCACAGTAAACTCAAGTAAGAGCCACACCCGGATGATACGTTTGTGCCGCAACCGTTAGGTTTTAACGCTCGGCCATGATCCGTTAATCGTCTTAATTAACTCGGGTTTCCCCGTCAGAACCATTGCTCAGTTTGTTTTTACGCCCGCATCATATAAAACTGTTGTATTGTTTAAACATTCGCATAGGCAGTTCTGCTCCTCAGCACTGTGTTATCTAGGTACAGGTGTTACGTGTCGACACATTTTGGGAACACATTCTCTATCTAGCCAACGCACCGCTGGCGCGCGTTATTTCGATCTCATTCAATCATTAAGGCAATCGCAATGTACGGGCTTGTTCACACTTCAGTTCGCGACATGGTTCTACAAAATCATGGCCCAGCAACCTGGGAACAAATTCGGTCAGCCGCAGGCGTGGGAGACGAAGATTTCCTAGCCATGAAGAGCTATGACGATTCAATTATCCTTAACTTGGTAACTGCCGCGAGCGAGACATTACAGATCTCGCCAGAAGACTGTCTCAATGCATTTGGTCAATTCTGGGTTTTAGACACCGCTGCCAAACACTACAGTGAAATGATCGACGGATTTGGCTCAGACATGTGGGCGCTGCTAAAAAACCTTGATCACATGCATGATCGAATGTCGAGTACTTTTCACGGTTATGACCCGCCATCCTTTTTTCTTCAAAACAACGAAGACGGCAGCCACCTGCTTCACTACCGCAGCAGTCGACAAGGGCTTACTCCTTTTGTCATCGGACTACTGAATGGATTGGCAATCCATTTTAAAACGACAATCGACATCGCCATCGACGAAGAAACGTTATCAGCTAATGGCCAGCACACGGTATTTCGCCTTACTGAAAGGAGTGACTAGTGGATTTGGTTACACCCGCTCAGTGTGAATTATTTTATCCGTTCGTCATTGGCTTAGATCAAAACAACAAGATTGTTTACGTCAGCGAACGGCTAGATGGCAAGTTGAAGCGAGGAAGTGTTGGAAAGCGGTTTGACAAAGTTTTCGAGCTTAACCGACCACGGGTTGATTGGAATGACGCGTCTCTCGATCTCTCCAACTACCGCGCACACCTTTTTCTATTTTCAAACCTTACTGGTACGTTCGGTTTGCGAGGCCAAGTAATCCCCGGAACCCTCAACGGGCGTGAGATCATCTTAATCGCAGCTTCGCCATGGCTGACTTGGTTGAATGAAAATGTCGAGCACTATCAGCCAAACTTTTTTGACTTCTCCGTACAGGATGCCCAGCTTGATTTCAATCTTCACCTTCATACGCAAACGGTGATGCTCGATGACATGCAACGGCTTACCGCCCAACTTATGCGTGCCCGAGATGAAGCCCAGGCTGCTGACCGCGCGAAATCAATGTTTGTTTCTCATGTTTCCCACGAACTAAGAACACCATTGACAGGGATCACCGGCTTGATTGAGCTAATGGAGGACCAACCTCTTAATGATGAATCGCTCGACCTCTTAGAAACGCTTCGAACTTCATCCGACTATTTAATGCACGTGGTGAATCAGGTTCTTGACTTCTCGCGAATGAAAGATGGTGCTGAAACATTGAAATTGGAGCCATTCAATTTGAAAAGCACCGTCAATTCGACAGTCGCCATTCTCGAACCTCAGGCAAAAATGAAGGGATTAAAACTATCCGTCTTTATCAGCCCCAATGTTCCCAAGTGGTTAGATGGCGACGTGTTTAAAATTAGAAAGTCTCTGACAAATTTAATCAGTAATGCAATCAAATATTCCAACGAAGGGCAAATTCAAATCGCCATTATGGCGACCGAAGAAGATGCCAATGCAATAAAGTTATCGTTCTCAGTCTCGGACCAAGGCCCGGGAATCGCTGTGGAAGATCGCCCACTTCTGTTCCGTGAGTTTTGGACGAAGGACGCCCCGGGAACAAATAAAATAGCATCCACTGGACTTGGGTTATCTATTACACGTGGCCTGATTGAACAAATGGGCGGGGAAATTGGAATGCGACCTGCCGAACCACAACCTGGATCAAACTTTTGGTTCGACCTAACCTTAACCCGTTCAAAACAAATTGATCACGCTGATCAGCACTCAATTGAAACGGATTCTAGACAGTATTCAGCCCGCCTGCTAATTGTGGATGACAACAGCGTCAATCGAAAAGTTGCCAACCTGATGTTTAAAAAGTTTGGACTCACCATCGAAGAGGTCAACTCGGGCCACGAAGCAATTGCAGCGATGGATGACGCTACCTTTGACATTATTTTGATGGACATTCAAATGCCACAACTCAACGGTATCGAAGCGACTCAAATAATTAAAGAAAAGTTCGGCCAGGATACGCCAAAAATTATTGCCTGGTCAGCTAACTGTACTGAAGAGGATATCGTCGAATATCGCAAAGCGGGGATGGATGACGTCCTTACCAAACCTGTCAATAAAAAGGCAATCGTCCAAGTTTTGAATCGTGTCCTGAACTGAACCGCCACGTCGAACATAAGCAGCCGACCATTAACTTTTGGCTATGTCGTTCCCCTCACAAAGGCTGATCGCTCTCGTTTGCGCATTTTCGATTCGACGCGAACACTGACCTTTTCATTTGACTGTCTATTCACGGTAATTTCCCAGCTCCCATCCCCCAAATAAAGTCTGGTCAGGCAACGCCAAAACCGACCACCTCTAACTCCCAGTCCCCCCAGCCAACCAAAAGAGGAATGCCTGAGACTTCTCAAGGCTGAACGGCTGAATAAGTTTTTAAGCATATTTCTCGCCTTTTCTTGGGGATTTCCGATTATGACCGCTTACTGCGGTTGATTGCAGGCTTTGCTTAACCGCCACCACCGGAATAACCGATAAACAGGCATAGTAGGCTAATTCACACAGCACACGTCAGGAAGAGTCATGGTAATTGTTCAAATGCGAAGTCTGAAACTCAACAGTTTGGTGAAGTTCGTAGCAGGAGTTCTGGCGATCCTCGGTGTCAGTTTGGGTGGAAGTTTGCAGGCTCAGCAACCTACAGCGACCAACGCCTCCTTCAGCGGCAACGCTCTAAATACCATTCCTGTCACAAGCACAGGTCCCGGTTCCAAAAGTAATTATCTTGAGTCTCGCGTAATGGAACTGGAGCAACAGATAAAAGCTCTTCAAATTTCAACCGCTGATTACGCAAATCAAAATACAACGCAAGCCAACCCGGGCTTTTATGCTGGTGCCGCGGCTGTTTGGTCCAAACCTCACTTCAAAGAAGCTTTCGAGTATTCCGAAACCAACACCGCAACTGGCCTGCAGACCCTTCACCCGTTTCAATACGATTACAAGGTAACGCCGAAGATTTGGGTCGGTTTTAAAAATTCAGAGGGCATGGGAATCAAAGCTTCCTATTGGAGCTTCGACGCAGATGGGGCAGTTCGAGACAATGTGTCAAATGGAATTACGCTATTCGGCGCGCATGCAGTTACCGTGATTTTTCCGGCTAACATCATTGCCGCCGTACCTGGCGACACTCTCCAGACAAGTAGCAATCTTCAAGCTCAGATTACAAATCTATACGGAACCTATTCAACAACCGCTCACGACATTGAAATAAATGGTGGAGTAGGTCTCCGCTATGCCCGCCTTCGTCAGACATTGGCGGCAACCGTCACGGGGGCTGCGCCAGCCAGTTTAAATTGGGAACGCGCCTACGATGGTGTCGGACCAAGCGTCGCTTTGGATCTTAAAAAACGAATTGGTTGCCGCGGACTATCAGCGATTGCAAAAGGGAGTGGAGCTTTACTCTATGGAACAAAAACAATCGACAGAACCGTCATTGGAGATGTTAGCATTCCCCCCGCATCTCCGTTCTTAGTACTCCAAGAAGCGGACGAAGTCGTAGGAATCGGCGAGTTTGGATTTGGAATCGAGTGGGCCAGAACCATGAGAAGCGGCGCTGAACTCGCCGTTACAGGTACATATGACGGTCAACTATGGGCCGAAGCTGGAGCTCCAACACTTGGGTTCCTCGGTTTTCAAGGATTCGGACTCGGCGTAGAGCTTCGTCGATAAAACCACGATCCCACTGGATCTAATCAATTCGCTTAGCCTTCCGAACACCGGCAGCGTCAAGCCGAATCACAATCTCAGATACCTTCCCTTGATCATCTTTTTCAAATTGAAGCGTACCTGCTGATTCTCTAAATTTAAACGCGGTTGAGTCAGTCGCAACCAGCGTTAACGGTGTGTTGCCATTAAACATGAATACCAAACTATCCGTTGATTGAATGACTCGGTGCCCACCGTATTTACCGACCAATCGGTCGACCTCTTCTTGCTTGAGTTGATAGGGCGGTTTCTTCGCAAGAATTGGTTTTGGTTTTTCGCGATCCACCAGATTTCGAACCCAGATATTTCGGTAACGAACCGGGTTACCGTGATCCTGCAAACTTAATGGGCCTTCGGTTTTACCAGCCATATTTTCGTAAGCCTTATGGCGAATCCAATTGGTTGGCCCAAGCGCTTCGTTCCCATCCTGAACCAATACGCCGTTATGAAAAACCGTTAAGCGGGCGGCACTCGTCAAATTTCCTTTATCGTCAAACCGAGGCCGTTTAAAAACAATGTCGTAAGTCTGCCATTCACCCGGCTTTCGGCTTGCATTGACTAACGGAGGATACTGTCCATAGATCGAACCAGCACTTCCATCGGCGTAGGTCTGATTCTCATAACTGTCGAGAACCTGAACCTCGAATTCTCCCATTAGAAAAACGCCACTGTTTCCCCTCCCCTGCCCGGTTCCTTTCACGTTTTTAGGAGACGCAAACTCAACGTGGACTTGGCAGTCCCCAAATTTTTGCTTGGACACGACATAACCACTCCGAGGCACCGACTCCATCGCTCCATCAACAACTTTCCATTTCGGTTCTGCACCATTGGAACTGAGCCACTGCGACAAGTCATTTCCATCGAACAAGACGATTGCGTCACTTGGCGGACCTCCCGGTTTAATACCGGCCGTCACAACTTTTGGCTGCGGCCGACTGAGATCGTGACTTTTCCAACCAGTGGAAAGTTGAGCATACGCAACCGAATCGAGCAGCAAGACTACCAAACAACAAATACCGATAACGTTACGCATTTCTAAGCCTACTGATCAGATTCCCACAAAATGGATTTCACCCGGACGTCGTCAATTCCAACAATCACTTAAATTTCCGGAATTTGGCGCGCCAGTTTTCATCACGCATCCCCGTTACCGTTTCATCCTGATAGAGAACTCTCAATCGCTCGAGTTCCGCCTTCATCATCGCGACCTGTTCTTGATAAGCCGGATCGTTATAGACGTTATTTAACTCATCTGGATCCTTTAGGAGGTCGTAGAATTCCCATTCACCAAATTCGTATATCTGAATCAGCTTGTATCGTTCGTTACGGACGCCGTTGTGCTTTGGACACATGTGAACGCTTGGATATTCGTAGAAATGATAATACAGTGACGTTCTCCAATCGCTGACTTCCTCTCCCCTTAATAACGGAACCAGTGAGCGGCCTTGCATGTCTGAGGGAATCGGAGCGCCAGCCATTTGGAGAAAGGTTTCGGCATAATCCAAGTTCTGAACGAGGTTGGTATTAACGCTACCGGGCGCTGTATTCCCCGGCCACTTTATAACCAACGGCATTTTCAGCGATTCCTCGTACATCCAACGCTTGTCGTACCAACCGTGGTCGCCCACGTAGAACCCCTGATCCGAAGAGTAAACAACAACTGTGTTGTCTTCTAAATCATTCTCTTCAAGATATTTTAGAAGTCGCCCAACACTATCATCAACGCCGCGAACGCACCGCAGATAATTTTTCGCATAACGCTGGTACTTCCACCGAACCAGGTCGTCGCCGCTTAAGTTAGCAGCAGCAAAGGCTTCGTTTTCATCTTTGTAAGCCGCATTCCAAACAGCCAACTGCTCCGGCGTCATTTTCTTCATATTCTTGACACCGGACTTATCCGTCTTCAGATTCGGCTCGCCGTCCCAACCCTCCGGAGGATCAGTAAACAAGTCGTATACGATGTGCATGTGGCGATCGATTTCCATTTCCTGATTTCGGGCGGCAGGTGCGTCATCCCTATGTTTATCAAACAAAGTTGACGGAATTGGAATTTCAATATCATCGTAAAGATTTAAGTGTTCCGGCGCGGGCATCCAACAACGGTGAGGTGCTTTGTGTTGGCACATCAACAGAAACGGCTTGCTTTTATCGCGGTTCTTATCCAACCACTCGACAGCTAATTCCGTTACGATTTCCGTGCAATGACCTTCAACCTGACGACGACCATTTTCTGAAATCATCATTGGATTGTAATAATCACCTTGCCCCGGAAGGATGTCCCAGTAATCAAACCCCTGTGGATTTGACTTCAGATGCCATTTACCGATCATCGCCGTTTGATATCCCGCTTTTTGCAATAGCTTAGGAAAGGTCTGCTGCGAGCCGTCAAACTTGTTGCCGTTGTTCATGAATCCGTTAAGGTGGCTGTGCTTGCCTGTCACAATCACTGCTCGACTCGGACCACAAATCGAGTTTGTGCAAAAGCTATTTTTAAACAACATGCCCTGCCGGGCTAAACTGTCAATGTTCGGAGTTGGATCGACGCTCTTTAGCCATCCGTCGTACGCACCGATTGCATGAGGTGCATGATCATCTGAGAAAATAAACAGAATGTTGGGCTTTTCCTCACCTTGCAATGGGGAAAACCATCCAACTATGAACACACCCAAAAAACCAATCAAAGAAGTGATTCCGAATTGTCTTGACATGTAAACTCACCTATTTTGTTACGGCACTAATTTTCTAAACAAATGTTTAGAGTCGTCTAATATTACACAATATGGACGGTTTACCAAGCATCTTAGTAAGAGCTTGCCTGTTTGTTGAATTTAACACGTTTCTAGTTTTTCTCGAAACGTCCTAGATTCAGGTTAGGTTTCATATTTGAATCTTCAACCATCCAGCTAATTCATTTCATTGACCTACACTCAGTACCATGGTTCGACTCACTTACCTCCTGATCTTATCGACAATTGGCCTATTTGGCGGCTCCGCCAATTCGGCCACCACCGACTCCCCACCAAAAGAAATCCGACAGTTTCTAAATTCAAATTGTGCCGATTGTCATGTTGGCGAAGACTCAGAAGCAGGATTTGAACTCGGATCATTGCGAGGCACGCCCGGCAAAATCAACTGGGAAACCTGGACACGCATCTACGATCGTGTGGCCAGCGGCGAGATGCCTCCTCCCGAAGATTCAAACATTGATCAGCAGCAACGGCGTAAATTTTTAAAAACGACTCAAAACTGGATTTCTCAAAAACAACAAGAAGCGTACCGCGAATCTGGCCGTTCGCGTGGAAAACGACTGACCCGAATCCAACTTGAAAACACACTTCACGACTTGCTCGGCATCGATCTTCCCTTGGCCGAAATGATTCCGGAAGAGCCGCTGGTCCATGGATTCACGACCGTTGGCGAAGGACAGCCTATTTCTCACCACCAACTAAAACAGCATGTGTCGGTTGTCGACGCCGCCTTGGAAGAAGCGTTTCGTCGCGCGAAACCAAATCTTAACAGCACTTGGAAACGCGAATTCAAAGCAGAACAAGTTGCGCGAAATCACTCCCGAAGATGCCGAGAACCAGAGTTGCGTAAAGGCTTGGCAACAACCTGGTCATCAAATTTAGTTTTCTACGGGCGATTACCAGTTACAACAGCCAACGAAGCAGGTTGGTATAAGATGACGATCAGAGCCAAATCCGTTAGACCTCCCGAGAACGGAAATGTCTGGTGCTCCATTCGCTCTGGTGAATGCCAATCCAGTGCTCCGCTGATGAGCTGGGTTGATTCATTTGAAGTTACACCCGAGCTCAGTGAGAAAACCGTAATCGCATGGCTGCCCGAAGGGCACATGTTTGAGGTCAAACCCTCTGACGCAAAATTGAAAAAAGCTAGATTCGCCAATGGCCAAGTTGGCACTGGTGAAGGTGAGTCACAGAACGTCTCGGGGATTGGTATCGATTCCATTGTTTTGGAAAAAATCCACATCGGTCAATCTCAACCACAAATCAAAAACATTTTATTTGGCTCCGGTGAAGCACCGAACGCGGAGGATGAGCCAACGCTCAATGCTAACCTAAACCAAGCCAAAACGCTGATTCAACGTTTCGCCACGGCTGCCTTTCGAAGCCCGTGTGCACCGGATGTAATTGATCGATATTTTGCCCCAGTTTCTGCCTCACTTAAAGCCGGGCAATCTTTTGAAAAATCAATTCGAATGGGCTACCGGGCCATTCTTTGCTCACCACGATTTTTACTTTTCCCCGCCCCAGCAGGGAAACTTAATTCCTATGCACTTGCAACCAGACTCAGCTATTTTCTCTGGAATCGAATGCCCGACGCGGAACTTCTTCAACTCGCAGCCGAGGGTCAACTGGAAAACAAATTGGTGCTCCACCAACAAGTCGAGCGTCTGCTCAACCATCCTAACGGCCAACAATTTGCCTCGGCCTTCGCTTCTGAATGGCTCGACTTACGCCTTATAGGCTTCACTCAGCCTGACCCCAAACTTTACCCTGGATTTGATCCGATCGTCGAACATTCAATGCTGGCTGAAACCTCTGCCTTTCTCGAACACCTAATTCAACACAATCGATCCGTCGGCGAACTCATCGATTCTGACTACACCTTTCTTAATAGCCATCTTGCGTCTTTTTATGGAATCAAAAATGTAATGGGGGGGGATCTAACAAAAGTTTCTCTCAATCCTAAAGATCATCGTGGAGGAATACTCACTCACGGCTCCGTGCTAAAAGTCACCGCCAATGGCACCCAGACTTCTCCGGTCACCCGCGGAACCTGGATCTCCGAACGACTATTAGGCATTGAGATTCCCCCTCCGCCAGAAAACGTACCTGCCATTGAACCGGATACCCGAGGCGCCGCAACCATTCGTGAACAGCTTCAAAAACACCAGAACGATCCGTCCTGCGCGTCCTGCCACCGTATCATTGACCCTCCTGGATTCGCATTAGAGAACTATGACCCCTCTGGACGATGGCGAGACGTATATACGACTCGTATCGGGCGAAAAAAAACCCGAGGCCTTACCATTGATGCCAGCTCCAAAATGCCCAGCGGTGAGCCATTCGAAGGGATCTCAAGCTTTAAAGAAATCTTGCTAACCAAGAAAAATTTAATCGCCAACAATGTCGCGAGCCAACTTTTGACTTATGCAACGGGAGCGCCCGTCGCCTTGGCGGACCGGTCTTCAATTGTCGCCTGTGTCGCGGACACAGAGAAGGAAGATTTTGGTTTCCGGTCTCTGATCCATGCAGTCGTTAACACGCCGGAATTTCTGAATAAATAGCGACACCTAAATAATCTTCGCTGTTCACCCAACGCGCGTGGCGGTTTTTCTAGGCGGAACCACAAAAATCACAACGCCAATCCACACAAAAACAAAACCCGTCAAACGAACTTGATCCATCGCTTCGTTTAAGAAAAAGACACCGATGAAAAATTGGATTGTCGGGCCAATGTATTGGAGAAAACCCACGGTCGACAGCGGCAAGTGCTTAACTGCTGTTGCATAAAAGGCCAATGGCAAAATTGTCGCTGCACCGCTGCCAACGATCAGAATGTAAACCCAAAAAGGATAATCTCCAAAGTTGACCCCCGATGTGCAGGCTCGCCACACGAGGTAAGCAATGGCCGGTAAAAACAGAACACCTGTTTCAAAAGTCAAACCAGCCAGGGCTGAAAGCGGCGCCCGTTTTTTGATCAATCCGTAGAATCCAAAACTGCCCGCAATCGCCAGCGACACCCACAGCAAAGTCCCCTCCGCAAAGGTTGTGTATCCAACTCCAACCGTCGCAAATGCTACCGCTATCCATCTTAACTTTGAAAGGCGTTCCCTGAGGAAAACAACGCCCAGCAAGACGACAATCAGTGGGCAAATATAATAACCAAGACTTGCATCAATGGCATGGTCATTCATTACCGACCAGACGAACGCTATCCAATTGGAAGCGATCAAAATTGCCGCCGCTGCGTAGAGCATTATCGTGGTTCGTGATGAAAGGCCTAGGCGAATCTCCTGTCTCTCAGGCAGTCCAATATTGGGAGACCACTTCGAAATCAGAACTAGATTTACCAATAGTAAAAACGACCACGCAGCGCGATGGGCCACAAAATCAAAAGGAGCGATTGTCCTTAATGCGTTTACATAGATGGGAAAACAACCCCAAAGCACTTGTGCAACGACAGCACAGACTAAACCTAGGCGGGCGTTTTGGATAACGGGTTGCATTAGAATTTCAAAATTGGATGCGAGGAACGCGTTATGATACCGACCGCCGCCGTCGACACCAATAGCCTCCCAACCTTTAGGTTCGCCAAGGCTTACAATCGATCAACCAACCAGTGTCATTACCGGCTCATTTTTTGGCAGGAACGGTTATTAAAATCAACATGTTCCACCTCATTCTTTGACAACCACTACTAATTAAGAGAAATAATTTGACCTGAACCAAACTAGAAAGTCGAATTAACGCCTAACCGATTAAATTTCTTTCTTTATTTGTACTTTGAGGCTGTGCCCTTTATGACCGAAAATTCAATTGCTGAATTGACTCAAAAAATCAAATCCATGGGTCCGTGGCACCACGACATACACTTGTTCGACGACTTCACTACCGGACGGGTATTTTCGCCTGACGGAAAACTCGATCGACCGGATAACGATGGCGTGTCCCTTATTTCTCCACGTGTTCGCTATCTCCAACAGCTCGATCAGATTTATCCTGATGGGATGACTGGCAAGAGTTTTCTTGATTGCGCATGCAACGGGGGTGGCTACTGTTTCTGGTCTCGCGAAAGAGATTTAGAACGAGGTGTCGGATTCGATGTGCGCGAACATTGGATTCAACAAGCCAAACTTGTTCAACAGCATCGCACTGTTTTCCCAACTGATCGACTCGAATTCAATGTCATGGATCTGTACGATGTGCCAAAGCAGAACCATCAACCTTTTGACATGACTTATTTCAGTGGAATTTTCTATCACCTTCCCGACCCAGTAACCGGATTAAAAATCGCAGCGGATCTTACCACCGATGTACTTATTCTTAACACCGCGATGATGCTCGACCCGAATAACCCGCGCGGCCTAACCATGGCCAGGGAAAGCCGAACCAAGGTCATGTCTGGCGTTCATCAATTATCCTGGTTTCCAAACGGAAAAGAATCGCTTCGAGACATCCTTTTATGGCTTGGTTTTAAGGATCTAAAAGTCACCATGTTTAATGAACGAAAGGATAATTTTCGAAGCAGGATTGAAATTGTTGCAGCACGCGAGTCGGGGCGACTGAAAAACCTCAATGGAGAGTCACTCACCTAGAAATTGTTTAGGCAGCCAAATCAGCCCGGTTTCTCCGCAATTCGGAGAGTGCAGCATCCCACACACTTAATTCACAGCATAGAAGTTTTCCATTCCTACCGGCAACCTGTATAGTAGTCGCTTTACCAATCCTTTGCCTTGCAGCCTTCCAGGACCTTATTCGATGAACTCAAGTCAACTTGTAAAAACACTCACCTTCTGCCTGGCGTTAACTTGCGCGACATTCTCCAACCTGTGGGGGCAAGACGATTCTCCTACCGTTAAGTTTTCTCATAAGCTCTTAACAGTGGATGCCAATGAGGGAATTGATTTAGCAGATATTAATCAAGACGGGAAACTAGACGTCATTGCCGGTCGCAATTGGTACCCCGCACCCGATTTCGCTCCCCACCCACTTCGCTTGATCGAAGACTGGAACGGCTATGTTCACTCCAACGGTGACTTCTGCATGGATGTTGACAAAGACGGATGGGTGGATGTCGTCGCGGGCGCCTTTACTAAAACCGAGGTCTATTGGTACAAAAATCCGGGAGCTGACGGTTTAAAGCTGGGTAAACTCTGGGAACAACAATTATTAAAGGACACAGAGCTATCTCAAAATGAAGCTAGTTTTCTCCACGATTTCGATGGTGATAAAACACCTGAGTGGATCTCCAATAGCTGGAACAAAAACAATCCTGTTGTAATTTGGAAATTTGGAACGGCCACTGAAAAAGTTGAGAAAACGACAGGTAGAGGCAAGAACAAAAAAACCACAACTGAAGACGTCACCGTTCCAACTCTAGTAAAACATGTCATCGGAGTTGACGGCAACACACACGGGATGGGATTCGGTGACATCAACAACGACGGGCTGGAGGACGTCCTGATTGCGACTGGCTGGTACGAGAGGCCACAAGAAGATGCGCTCAACACTAAATGGAAATTCCATCCGGACTGGGCAGACCTACATGCCAGCTGCCCAATGCTAATTCGTGACCTAAACGGCGATGGCAAAAACGACATTATCTGGGGCAAAGGACATGACTTCGGGCTCTATTGGTGGCAAGCAGAGGGAACTGATAAAGATGGCAAACTAATTTTCAAACAACACTTAATAGACGATTCATTTTCACAACCACACACAATCCATCTTGCCGACCTTGATGGCGATGGAGTGGATGAACTGATCAGTGGTAAACGCGTACTCGCTCATAACGGTAGAGACCCAGGTGGTTTAGAAATGCCATGCATGTACTACTATCGATGGGACAATTCTAAAACTCAATTCACCCGTCATATTATTGAAGAAGGGCACATCGGAACGGGTTTACAAGTTCGAACCGGCGATTTAAATCAGGACGGTAAAATTGACATTGCCGTCGCCGGCAAAGATGGAACTTGGATTCTCATGAATCAAGGTAAATAGCGCGTCCTCCTGAAACCTCTCCAGATTTTGAGAATCCGCGAGGCGCGACACAAGCTTAATAAAAAAAGCGGAATCATTTCTGATTCCGCTTTTTGTGTTGAGCAGCTACTGAGAACAATTCGGAGGCTACTCCATCTTGTTCAGCAAGAACTCAATCCAGTCATTTTGTGGTCCATGCGCTGCAGACCGAACAACTCCATCGGCATCAATGATCACAATCGTTGGAAAACCTTGAACACCATAGGATTCAACAATTGCAGGATCCGTTCCTGCGAAGAAAGAACGCCAATTGAGGTCTCTTTCCTTCACGACACTTTGAATGTGCTCTAGTTTATCATTAAAATTTACACCAACGAGGGCAAAGGGCTTCCCTGCTTTTTCCATCTCCGAAACGAGCGACCGCTCTTCGTCGTACATTGCACGACACGGTCCTCACCAATCGCCATAAAAATCGAGCATCACGACTTTACCACGATAGTCACTCAGCTTGAACGCGACACCGTCGAGATCGACTCCTTCGATTTCAGGAGCCAATTCGCCAATCACTGGCCCACCGTTAACCATGTAGGTCTTGGGTTGTGACGGAGTAGAATTTCGCGTCTCCTCCTTAGTCTCTAAGCATCCTATGGTCGCCACTAAGGCGATGATGAGGATCGTTGCTAAACCGCTTGCTTTCACGTGTTTCTCCAAATTAACTATTACGTTTAAAAATAAATCAAAATTTTACGCATGAATTATGGACGCGACCAACTGGCGATAAAACCAGCTCGCTCATCCTATCGCAGCGAATTGCCCCGAGCGAAGCCTCTTCCCGGGCCCGGACTTTATACTAACCACCCCAAAAGATTCACTTCTCTTCGATCGCCAGAGTAACGGCTAACCAATCCCAATTCCATTGGCATTTCCCAACGAAACTAACAAATCAGAATTTAGTGACTTCCCTCGTCTGGATATTGGTTTTCTTTGTCTAAAGCAAATGCGCCCATGAGAATAGCGCCGGTTGCAATCATAAAGGTCAGCCCCATGAACACCCACGCAACTATCCAATATGACCAATAAAATCCCATCTCAATTCCTCTGTAAGTTCGCGACGGCGGTTAGTGATACGACATGCACTAGGGAACGACACCCTCGTATTCAAACAAGGCAAATATAAAGTGCACCGTTAACGAAAAAAGTGTCGCCCAGAGAATCGTAGAAGTCACACTGCGACTCACGTCACTCGTTGAATATTTCGTTTTAAGCCCTTGATAATAGGATATTATCCCGATGCCGACTCCGCAACACAGAAGTTTAGAGATTAGCCAGCCAAACCCTTGATAGGCAAACATCCCCGGTTCCTCTAGACCTCGGTGGAAAGATTGATCCCAAAAATTGGCACCACGAACGCCATCAGCAAACACGAACGTGACCAGACTTGTGTATTTTGCAACATAGAACGCGGCATAGCTCAACAGTGGAGTCCCGATCATGAACGACCACATAATTGGAGTCAGTAAATAGTAACGAGGTTTCATCCCAATAGTTTTAAGGGCATCAATTTGGTTGCCGAACTGTCTTCCACCGATGTCGCTAGTCACCGCCGCGCCACAACGTGCAGCGACCAATACACACGAAAGAACAGGTACGAAAATTCGATACGTGGCAAATCCCAACGCAGTTAACAAATCTTCAACTAACAAAGGCCCCGTATAATCAGAGTACGGCAAAAATTTAAAAGTAAAATAGGTCGTCACAAATCCTGAAATGAGCCCCGACGCCATCAGATACAAAAACGCCGTAGGACCAAACACCATCCGAGCGTAGTAGGCAAAATACCGCAGTCCCCAAACAGGATTTCGCCAGATCGGAACCAGGCTGATTAATCCCATCATCAATGCAATCACCGCCCCAGTCGTTCCCACAAAGACTTGTACAATTCTTTGCCTCAACAACTCGCCAAAGGAAAATGAATCGACGTCATCCTCCTGAGCGACGGAGGTAATTGCCATTGGAGCGAGGCGCTCAGGAATTGCCTCCCAATCGGCAGATTCAATTTCCTCGAGTTTCCCCAACTCTGGGTCTAGTAAAAAGATTCGATCCGCAATCGGCATGAGCGCATGATAGTCATGCGTCACGATTACGGACGTTTTACCAAACTCCTGATGCGTATCTCGTATTAAGTCTGCGACCTGACGTCCGGTCGAGGGATCCAACCCTGATGTTGGCTCGTCGTATAGAATGGCCGACGGGTTGTAGGCCAGCGTTCTCGCGATTGCCAGCCTTTGCCTCTGACCGCCACTGAGTCGTGAAGTTGGGACATTGGCAGGAATACGAAGTGAAGCCAATAGTTCTTTGGGAGTCTTTCGGGTCGCATGCTTCCCTCCACTCGCTCTGGCAATTTCAATGTTGCCCAAGGCTGACAATTCATCAAACAATGCGAACGATTGAAAAACAACACCCGCAGCGCCGCACTTAGCCTTGGCACCGTCGATGACCACACTACCTGACCAACGAACACCCTCAGCGGAATCATCTAAGAGCCCTGCCATTATCCGAAGCAGGATTGATTTACCAACGCCACTGGGACCAACGATCAAGGTAATTTCGCCCGCCTTGAACTCAGCGTTCGCTTGATCCAAGAGCGTTCTCTCACCTGCTGTCACACAGATTTGATTAATGGAGATACCGACATTTTCTGGAGCGGATGGGTTCACTTATCACCCCGGGTTGAAGCGTAGGGGATGCTTGAATTCTCAGGTGCCTCTATTCCACGAATGGACTTAGGCTCGACTCCTACTTCCGACTCAACTTCTCCTGACTCTGGCAACTCATCGGTTTGATTCACTGACGCCTGATTGGATTCAGTTTTCAACGTAAGCCAGCGGCTATCTTTGTGTAAGATTCGATGCCGCACAACTCTTGCAAATTCGGGCGTAATTTCACCATCGGGAGAACCAAAAAGGGAAACACCAATTTCATTGATAGTCGGCTCCAGTTTATTATTGGCGAGAGAAATGGCTTTCTGAGCAGCTGGGCTTTGCCACTGCTCTTCTAGTGCAATCTTTAATCGCTCATTGTTCACTAGTACGTCTTCAAAAATGTCTGTCAACAAAGCCTGAGTTTCGGCATCTTTCAACACGGCATCAAAACTCTCGGTAAGGCTGGCCTTAATCTTTGGATTCTTTGCCACTTTACGGATCACTCTTTTTTGGACTTCAATAATTTCATCCATGTGCGCCATTATTATCGGGATCGCTTTTTGATCGGCGAAACGCTTAAATTCCCGCTCCGTTAATTTTCGATCTGGAAGCGGCGTCTTGTCGTAAAGGTATCGCCAGCCAAACCCAAAAACTGAAACTTCCCCCCAAATCTCTTGTCCAATCTCTCCAACTAATGGCTCAGTCTCCACTTGGACAATCGGCACAATTTCCGACTTTACCAAGGGAACAATTTTCTCTTCGACCAACTCTCGCCGGTAACGAGCACCGAGCTCCTCCAATTGATCTTCACGTTTCTCCAACGCGACTGTCAGCTCCTCTCGAATCACCCGACTAGCAGTAGCAATGGACTCGTTGAGAATCGGACGAAAAGCATCAAGAATTTCCTGTTGGTTTTCTTTATAGGCACTGGCAATCAGCGCACTAATTTCTTGACGTTTCCGTTCTGGGAACATCGTTTTTAAAACCCATTCGGTGTTGTCGGGCGCTGCGTGATAGGTAGCGAAATCACCTTGACTGAGACGCGGTGCATTGCCGTAAAGCAAAATAGAAGCACGATCAGTCCAAGCCGCTCCTGTAAAATCACTTTCAAACCCGTCGAGTGAAGAAACCACGCCGATCGGATTTACTTGTAAGGGATCCGAAGAAAAGACAGGCGTTCCCCGAGACAAAACGACCTCATTCGGAAATTCAATTTCAACCAATCGACGCTGTTTTGTGACGTAGTCAAACAACATTCCCGACGCACGCGGTGTATCCGAAACCGTCTTGCGCAGCAATATTACTGAACAGGCAATAATACCAATCCAAAATAAGACTCCAAAAATCAACCGTGATTCAAATTTTTGTCGCATATAAGTATCTCGCCGACCCCAACTGGCAGAAAAAACCCCGCTTCCCAAAAAGATTGGACAAATGCTCCTGGGGATTATACCCACTGAGACACACAATTGTTTCAACAGCTTATCGAATGATAAACTCCTGAAAACTTTGATCGCTTATCCCAACTCTATTCGTTCTGTCGTTAGTACAAAAAAACCAAATCTATTCTCTCGCCTGTTTGAGAACCTGTTTACTCCGTTGGTTTCTTGAGCTCTGAGGAATGGTCATGAATAATTTTCCAGGGTTCGCCAAATTTCTTAATGACGAGAGAGAAATTCCCGTCTCGCTCCTGGCCGTCGGCCATTCGCAAATGCCAATTCCCCAACACCAAAGCTGAACTAGCTTCAATCCTACTCACTGTTAATTTATCGAAGTGAAGCTTCCCCATCTTCTCCGGAGTTGGATAGGCCTTTTTGTAGTTGTCCAAAGTTGCTTGCCAACCAAAATTTGTCTTACCTCCACTGCTAAATGTAAGTTTAGGGGACTTCCAGTACGTGTCCATAAACTTCTCCAGATTACCGTCGTTCCATGCAGAAACCTGATTCTCAAGCAATTCCTCTAATTCACGCTCTAACGAATCCTTTGAGCCAATAGCTTGTTCGTTCGCGCCCTGCGCGTAGGCTTCATTTACCAAGCAGCTCGAGAAGCCGATAATCATCAGAGAAAATAACAAATTGACGACGATATTGGGGTAATTTTTTTGCACTGCGGTTCCTCGTATTAATACCCGGAATTGATGGTGATTGATCTGAACATCACTTATTATGACGCTTTCAAGCGAATATCAAAAAATATGGTTGTTTGGTTCTAAGCTTTGTCGGTAACACACGGAAGTGCAAGGGTGGTTTTGGGCCTAGTTGTTGCTTAAAATTCCCCCACCGGAAGCGATGTGATGGTGTGCCCTAGTTGGCCAGCCAGCACTCCCCTCTATCCTACCTCTAATTTCGAATCGGAGAGAAGAATGCGTTCAAACTTCACCGGCATCTTAGTCGCAGTATTCGTTTTAGTTGGGATTTACTCAGCCTATCAACTGGGGACGGGAAAGTCCGTTTTCGGGCAAGACCGACTCGGAGCCCTGAGCGAAGCGGAACTGCGAACGGCCGCAGAGGATCTTACCTCCCGCAATCAAATCGATGCGATCCTTCAACTTGGTGTTCGTCCAGGCGACCTTTCCAAGACAGTGCCCGTGCTGGCCAAACTGGCCACAGTTCACAACGAGATGATAAAGAACGCGGCGGATTCATCGCTTCAACTAATCGGCGCCCCCGCGGCGGAACACATCCGTCCGTTCATGGAAGAAAACACAACCAAAGGATTTCGGGTTTCCTGTTCGGCACTCCGCGCGATCGGGCCTGGCAGTAAGATTTACATCAATGAACTTCGGGAACTACTTCAAGCTGACGACACTACCCATCGGAAGTGCGGATTGTACGCACTCCAGGGGATGGGAATGGAGGCTCAACCCGCGATGGAAGAAATCATCGCC
>JAAEMV010000157.1 GCA_024225195.1 Planctomycetaceae bacterium
ATATCCGCAGGTTCTCCGCCGCAGGCTACCGACGACCGAACTCCGTGCTGTGAAAAAAGCATTGAGATAGTCAGGGATACAGGAAATCTCCGTTTTCCACTTGACTTTACTTATCATAGATGCGCATCCTGAGATGCTCAAAGCGATCACAGCGGCAAAAAAGAAAAATGATGCGGCGGATGCAGAAAAAATCGCGGATCTGCTTCGATGCAACCTTTTGCCGGAATGCTATATGGCACCTGAAGAACAACGTAATTTACGGCGAATTCTAAGGTACCGTACCTTCTTGGTCAGAGAAGCCGCCAAAATGAAAGTTAAAACAGCCAGTCTTCTGATGGAGGTGGGAGCGGAATACAATAAATCAAGGCTTCATGGGACGAAATACTTCCAGGAACTGCTTGGCAGTCTGGATTATGTTCCCGAATCGGTTCTCAACCTCTTGCAGATGACCCGAATTAATATGGAATCTTTTGTAAAAATGCAGAAATCATTAATCAGCGCCCTTCGATCGAATCCGCAGATCAGGAGCCGGGTTGAGTTGTTAATGAGTATTCAGGCTGTCGGAGAGGTGACCGCGCTAACTTGGGTGCTGGAGATTGGCGATGTCGAACGATTTAGCCGTATCAGTCA
>JAAEMV010000158.1 GCA_024225195.1 Planctomycetaceae bacterium
CTCGCCGTTCTGACCTTCGCCATTTTGGCCTTCGCCATTCTGACCCTCGCCGTTCTGGCCCTCGCCGTTCTGGCCCTCGCCGTTCTGGCCCTCGCCGTTCTGGCCCTCGCTATTCTGGCCCTCGCTATTCTGGCCCTCGCCGTTCTGACCTTCGCCATTCTGACCCTCGCCATTCTGACCTTCACCGTTTTGACCCTCGCCGTTTTGACCCTCGCCATTCTGACCCTCGCCATCTGGATTTTTTGTGACGGGTTCCGAAGATTTCTCCTCGGGACGTTGAATCGTCACCGAGTAGTTCTGCGTGCGTGAAATGTTTGGTGCAGGCTTACGCCCCTGCATCCGATTGTCCTTCGCGATGGCATGAAAAACCGCGACATCTCCAGGCTTTAGCCCCAGTGCTTTGGGGTCGAGTGAATAACGCGCGGTTACTCGACGATTACCCTTGCTAGATTTGAGACTGAGACTATCTGAAAACAGGCTTCGGCCATTATGATCAAGACTTAACTCAACAGAGTCGATTGCAAAATCAAGATCCGAGGCGACGATGTCAATGGCCAGCACTTGGTTCTCAGGGATCTGTCCGTCCGTTTCAATTGGATTTTTAATTTCGACATCGGGTGCAAGATCAGGAGTTACTCGAATCGGGTAAACATTGGGTTGCGAATTGCGATTTCCGTCAGTACTGGTAAATTTCAACCGATAGTGGGTTGCAAATGGCTTCTCTCGGTTGGCGTCCAGTTTCACCAAGATGGATTGGGTCGCATTTCGCCCTTCAACCTCCATGATATATTTGCTGCCCACCGCTGGAACGAATCGCTGATCGTATGACAATTCGGCATCGCCAGCGACGTTGACAATTTCGTTAAGCAATTCAACTTCTGCCGACTTAATTGGCAAGTTAGCGACTGCGTTGATCGTAACCAGAGTTCCTTCAATCGCGTCAATATCGCCGACACCCATCAGCGTACGGGAGGCCAACTCAGTGTAATCCGGAGGATCAAAAAGTAACGATTCAATCGCAATCGTTGGGTTAGGCCGTACGGTCACCACGTAATCACGAGAAACTCCGTCCTTCGCAACCACTCGATACTGCAACGAAGCTTGCACACCGCCCCCCGGCATTGCGATCGTGCCCGAGTAGGTCCTTGGCTCGTCTGTCAACGCCATCGATAAAGACTGGTCAACCAATTGCCCATCAACGGTCGAGTAAAGTAATTTGACATCTTCCGGTTGGTGCCGACCACTGACCCGGGCAACAACCTCCAGTGTTTCGCCAAAAAATATCTCGACGTCCCCTGGTAAAACTTCTTCAATCGTGACAACGGCAGGCTGAGCAATGTCACTCGCTGGCGCGAAAATCCGAGCAACGGTGCTGAGCGGATCCTTCGGCGAAAGAATCTTATAACTCACTGCTAACAACGTAAGCCCGACTAGCACGAATCCAATTCGGATCATCTTAGACTGATCGACTGCTGCATCGCCGGGCACACTCGCGAGATCAGTCGCAGCTTGTCGAGATACTGCATCCAACACGGCAGGCCTAATTCCCTCGGGCCGTTTTCGTAGAGAAACATAATTCATTAAACTGTTACTGAAACTGGGCTTCGCCTCTTCGATCATCTTCGCGGCATAGTCCGGATTGATTCGCTTCATCAACAAAGGCACGATCGAAATGACTGTGTACCCGAGGCAACTGCCAAGCCAAATAATTAAAAATGCCCAACGCCCTAACCGCGACAGCGGCCAAATCCAAGCGTCGACCATTGCCGCGAATAGCAAAAATCCAATCGTGAAGGCAACCAGCACCAAGGCACCCGAGATAAAGTCAATCGTTTTGACTTGTTTGCGTGTCTTTTCCAATTGCTGGTTGACATAACTTTTAACCTTGGCTGCTTGCCGCGAAGAGGCGGTCACCGCTGGGCGGGTTGTGGAATTAATTTCACTTGCCATTCTGGTTATCCCTATCAACTATTGTTGCCTTTGCCGGGGCTTGCCGCCTCCGGAACGATGCAAACTACCAATCACCCACCAAGCCCACCCCTCGCAGTCCAGCCATCAAGTGCCCGCCAAGACCGGCGATCAAGGTAATACCGCAAACGGGCATCCCTCAAGTGGAATACCGTTAACAGAACTCATCCACAAACAACTCAAAGACTAAAAAAACCGCCGTCGACCCAACAAGGCCTTGTTGCCGTTCCTTGTTGCCGTCTTTACGGAAACAAAACAATGCCGCTCTAGTATTATAGACGGTCTGGAGCACTGCCAAGTTTGAGCCAAATTCGCGATTTAGCCAATGAGAGCGTAAAGAAAGTGGGCGAAATCGCGTTGGGTCAAAAATTTGGGGCGAAAACTGAGAATCCGCCTCCTAACAGAAGTCAACAAGAATAAAAAACACGGTTTTTCGGGGGTGCTGGTATTCGCCTACCGAAGTACTAGTTCGGATCGAGAGTTTTCTCAATTTGCTGCTCCCACCAACTTTGCGAGGAAATCTGGGATTTCCTGCTCTCCTCGTACATCCACTCAAGCGTTTCTCGATATTTTTCACTGGACATTTTCTGCAAACGGTTGCGAACCTTACTGCTGAGCTGCATCTCAAATTTCTCTAGATCTTCTATGGAAGTACCTTGCTGAGACTGGTTAACGGCATCAACCCAATCCAGAATGTGGCTTCTTTGTTCCGCTTCGGACCGACTGTCGAGCTGCTTTCTCGCGTTGAGTGACAAGATATCATATAGCCCGAAAAGTGCCTCACCTTCAAAGATTAGATCTTCAACGAACTGCCGATCCTCTCTCAGCAAGAACCCAATAATCGAATTCAAATTCTCCACCCGCGACTTTTCCAACAGAACTGACATAGGAGGCACCGACCCCATTTTCTTATTTCGCATAGACTGCCGCAGTACGATTGGAAAACGATCCCTTAATTGGCGCTCCTTGAGTTGAAAAATACTCTCACACCACCCCATCAAGAACGGGACGTCCTCTTTGGAAGGCAACTTTACTAACGACTTTTTCCCCAACTCATTCTGAGCCTGACGATTTCTAATCGACCTTATTTTTGCAATCCGCTCGTTTTGGGGAAGATCTTGAAGTTCGCTTCGCTCGCTTAACTCCAGCTCCGTCAACCATTCGTAAAAACCGTTGAGCGTCGAACGTAGCTGTTGTCGATTCCCCCGAGACTGCAGTTCCAAATCGAAATCAGTCAAACGCTTGCGATCAGCATCCGTTTTGTCTTCAAAGTTTTCGAAATTTCCTTTCAACGTTATCTTCTGTTCAACGTCGAGGCTCTTTACGTAACCAGCACGCTGAATTGGATCGATCGGAATTGAACCGGCGGAGCCAACTTCATAAGCGACTTCAATCTCACTTCCGTTTTCAACAATCACTGTTGGCTTTTGAAAGAAGTCAAACTTTCGGATGCTCTCCAGAAACTCTAAATTACAATCGACAGCTTCATACTTTTTAAAGTTCTCAATGACACTCAAATTCTCAATTAAGCGGCGGTCCGGGTCACTTTGCATTCGTCTCGCGACACCGTAGGCGGTGGCGAAAAAGACAACCGGCAGAAGGGCCATCACTGCGACACGCCCCAAAAACAAAGTCCTTTTACGCTTGTTTTTTGCTGTACTGACAGCATCCCCGACGATTAACTCCATCGTCGTCTTCGTGAAGGAACCGCCTGGCTCATGAACAGGAAGAGTGTCGAGCAAATCCCATGTTTTTTGCAAAGATTGCATTTCGGCGAGATAATCTGAATCACTACCCAACCGGTTCTCAACCTTTTGAGTCTGTGTTTCATCCAACTCGCCATCAAGATAGGCGGTCAGTTCGTCGAAGTTTGAAAATTCGACTTCGCCCGATTGTGATTCAGGCTTTTCCGATTTCGAATTCATGATGGCTCCCCGTTTTCTCTATCTAGGTCACGAGGTGACTTTCCAGAGTTTAAATAGGGAGCGAGCGCTTCCTTGAGATTCCCGCGAGCGCGAGAAAGCAATGACTTGACTGCCTGTGTCGTTAACTCCATAGATTCAGCAATTTCGTTGTAGCTCATACCCTCATATTTCGAAAGTAACATAGCCATTCGCTGCCGTGGACCAAGCGATTGAATCGCCTCACGGATTACTTGTTCCATCTCTTTTTGATCTGCCAAGCGTGTCGGCATAAGATTACTTTTATCCTTCGCCATCGTGTCCAAAGGTCGAACAGGCATTGAGCCCGACGGGGACGCAACAAGATTAATCTCCTTGCGTCTTGACGATTTGCGAATGGAATTGCTCGCAACGTTGTGCGTAATTGTGTAGAGCCAGGTTGAGAACTTCGCCGTTGGGATGTAGCGCTCGCGAGCCCGATAGACTCTCAAGAAGACATCTTGCGCGAGATCCTCAGCTTGGGTGCGGTCGGAAACTAAATGTTCTAATACCATTACCAGACGCTTTTGATGTTTTTCAACAAGAGCTTCAAACGCCGCGGCGCTCCCCTCGCGCACCTGCAACATCAGTCGCACGTCAGGGTCGAGCAACTCGTATTTCGAAGCTTTTTGTAACGATGATTCGCTAACAGACAAAGGAATTCCAAGTACAGGCAAGTTGTTAAAGTTCAGCAGTCATTCTAGCGTCCCTTAACTCTCTGACGAGACGCAAGATCGACAAGAAATGTTTTAGCCCAGCCATTCTTACGTTGGCTTTAACCCTCGCTTGATGATAAAACCCTCTTTGTCGAGCCGAGTTTCTGTGATTTGGGGTAAATTCCGGTTTCGACTGACGAAGCCCCCAAAACGTGCACCTCCGGCCTCTTTTTCAAATTCAACGCAAACAGATAGTTACCGCCAATGAAACCTGACGATCCGGTATGCCTCTGTTTTCACGTAACTCGACGAAAAGTGGTTAACTTCATCCGAATTGAAAAACCAAGCCGGCCTAGCCAGCTGAGCCAATGTTTTGGTGCGGGAACCGGTTGCGGCTGGTGTCGAAAATACCTCGAGCGGTTGCTGGAACAGGAAAAATCTAAGGCCACCAACGCGACAAATGCCGATAAAACCGAGCGATCAGCGACTGGGACTCCGGAAGTCAGTTTTCAGGAATACGCCCGCCAGCGTGCGAAATACGTCGAAGACGGACATGGAACTCCGCCCCCAAACGCCGGATGACTCGAAAACCGTGGCGATAATTAAAGCCCAACTATCCAATATCGGGAAAAAACGTTATGATTACGCTTCGTTTCAATAACGCATTTCTGCCCAGAATTTAAAGACGGATAAAAATGGCCAAGAAGAAGGCTAAAGCAACTAAGGCCGCTGTCAAAAAAGCACCGGCCAAAAAAGCCACTACCAAGAAAAAAGCGACAAAAAAGTCTGCTTCCACCGCTGCAAAAAAGGTCGAAACTGAGGCTGAAGACGGAAAGAAAGCTCCAGTCAAGAAAAAGCGGAAATCGCGGACCAAAGCGGCTGAAGTTATTCGCAGAAAGCTGTTCTGGGGTGTTTTCAATCATGCCATGAAGAGAGTCGCTCTTTATGAGTTTAATCAACGAAAAGCCGCCGAAAAGCGAGCTGCTGAACTTTCTCCCGAAGGAAAACCTCCTCACTTTGTGCAGAAGGTGAAGGAAGACATTGTCGAGGAGAAGGAAAAGAAGCTGACCGCTAAGCAATTAAAAGAACAGGCGGCCGAAGAAGCAGCCGCAAAGAAAAAGAAGGCCAAGTAAGGCCGAACATCGTCACGGAATTGCCACAAGGTGATTCAACAAAATGCAAAAACCGTGCTCAAAAGAGCACGGTTTTTTTGTTTTCGACGTGAAAAGGGCACGACTTTGGGCGACGTGGCCGGTATTCCACCGACGTTATGCGAGCCCCGCTTTCGCGTTAATGAATTTCAAAGCCCTATCTACCGGGCAATGTGGTTCCAATTCGCCGAGGCAAAGTCGAACCCGTGGGCCGCCAGGGAATATAGCGGTTTGGCAGAGTTGTTCCACCTCGTCCGGGCAGTGTTGACCAATTTCGACCGGGAAGTGTTGACCAGTTTCGCCCAGGAAGCGTTGACCAATTTCGTCCGGGAAGTGTCGTGCCTCCTCGCCCTGGCAGTGTCGACCAGTTTCGACCAGGCAGCGTTGAACCCGAACGACCACCCGGCAGGCTGGTCCAATTGCCACCGTTAACGACGCCTTGCTCGGCGGGCAAAGTCGAATTCCCAGGTGATTTCCGGTTCTCAACCGTTTCGTAACGCCCCTGTCGACAACCAACGCAGACAGACACCAGGCAGATCCCAACCACAACAACTTGCAGGAATGAAGCCCATCGAATTTTCGTATTAGAGATCATAAATCTATCTATCGTACTTTTGTGCCGTAGTCATCAATCAGCTTATTTGACGCTGTTCACGGGCGTCACTTTTTCATCGAAATCCTGTTAAGAACACTTCCTTCATCTTACTCCAACCCGCAATCCGATCAACGTGTCTCAGCGTGATTGAGGTAATTCGGGCTGTCTTAATTACTTCCCCTTCAATCGGAGGTCGAGTAAACGTGCGTTATCAGGCTAATAGCGGGGCTTTCAGCAACCTCTTCACTGAACCTGAGCGTGCATTCAAAAACAGTCAATCGCCGCAATCCAAGAGCTTTCCTGCCGTTGCGGGCGATACAAAATAATCCCTTTCGCTAACCGGTAAGGTTTACCCAATAATTGACACCCGTCAAACCCGAATTTCGAACCGAGGCGTTATGAAACGGGCATTAATCACCACCTGCATTCGCTTTTCGTTGGTGAAGTAGCCTGTTTGATAAAGTCGATGACGTCAGTGCAATCTGAACTTGCGTCGAAACTGGCGCAAGCGTAACTGAGTTGGTATTTGTCAACCGACCCAATGGATGGGTCAGACCGCTCGGATGCGACTAGAACCGCTGCTATCTAGCGCGAAAAACCAAGCCTCAACAGCCAACGAGGCTAACCCACTGTCCTGAGTCAATTACTCAGAACGCCAAATGATCCACGCGGCCAATAATCATTAGCGTTGGGTAGGTTTGGTGGAATAGATAGCACGGAAAAACTCAAGGAGACGAGTCTCGATGAAAATTAAATTAGCTGCTTTAACGCTCTTGTGCGTTGCCATGATCTGCAGCGAAAGCAATGCTGACCTTTTGGGTCGCATGCTTGGAAAAAGTGGATGTGGCGAATGTGAAGCTGCTCCAACATGTTGCGAAACTCCCGATCCGTGTTGCGGAAGAGGAATCAGTATCAGCCTCCACATCGGCCTTCCTGGGCGATTGTTCAAAGGATGCGGATGCAAGCCTGAGTGTGAAGAGCAAGTAGTAGACGCATGTGATGATGGTTGCGGTGGTGGACGAGTCAAAGCAATGTTCGCCAAAGTATTCAACGGTTGCTGCAAAGAAGACGCCTGTGCGGAACCTGAGCCTGCCTGCGAAGAAGCCGACGACTGCGGTTGCAAACTATTCTCTCGTGGACTCTTCTCTCGTTGCTGCGACAGCGGTTGCGAAGAAGAAAAACCAGCTTGCGAAGACGCTTGTGGATGCGGAATGAACCTTGACCTTCGCGGTCGGGTTAGCGGTCTTGTGTCACGAATCGGAAGCATGGGATGCAACTCTTGCGGTTGTGAAGAAGCTCCTGCTGCTGAGCCTGCACCAGCTTGCGAAGATTCTTGCGGATGCGGCATGAACCTTGACCTTCGTGGTCGAGTAAGCGGCCTTGTTTCACGAGTCGGAAGCATGGGATGCAACTCTTGCGGTTGCGAAGAAGCTCCTGCTGCTGAGCCTGCACCAGCTTGCGAAGATTCTTGCGGATGCGGAATCAATCTTGACCTTCGCGGTCGAGTAAGCGGTCTTGTTTCACGAGTTGGAAGCATGGGAAGCAACGCTTGCGGTTGCGAAGAAGCTCCTGCAACTGATTGCGAAAGCGATTGCGGTTGTGGACGACCAGCGGTTGTTAAGAACATCGTTGCTCGCATGCCTCGCCCAGGTCAGAACTGTGGTTGCGAAGAAACTCCAGCTTGTGATGATCCTTGCAAGGCAAACTTGCTAGATCGTATCCGTCAGGTTGGAAATCGCTGCAACGATGGTTGCCGAGTTTTCCAGAACTCTGGTTGCTCTGACTGCGGAACTGCAGACGAAGAAGCTGCTGGTGACGATCAAGCTGCTAAAGGCATCAAGGTTGATCCAAGCTTGTTCATGTCTTTCCGAGGTTAATCTCCGCTCGCTGTAGCATTTAGATCTGCAGCGACGATGCCCTCTAAGGGCAATAAAAAAACAAAAGCGGTTTGGTGATTTCACGCCAAACCGCTTTTTTTATTGTCTGGCCAATTTTTTGAAACGGCAATCAATCCCGAGGTTCACTCCGCTTTTAAACAACAAACAGCGTATCCCAAAAGATCATCCGAAGACCGATAAAAATCGCGAAGCTTCCCCAGCGATTCGGGGGTGTCTGCCAATTCGAAAGGGGGAGGTGCAATTCCAAGGGACTCAAATTTCCCGAGCAACTGCTCAGTCAAAAACTCGACCGCCTCAGTCGTCTTCCCCAACCGTGATAGAAACTCGACATAAGTCTCTTCCACGACGGGGCCTAATTGACCTGATTCGCTCGCCACCGTCTTTGCAAGAAAATGCTCTATTGCAGTGTCGACGTCTTTGCCAAGCAACGCGTTATAAAAAAGCTGGTGATCGTGATAGGTATCCTCAAAAGGCGCATTCCCAGGATATCTAAAATCCTCATGTAGCCGGCTTCCATATTCCGCCAACTCACTGACCTTCAGCAATGACTCTCGATTATCAACCGGCCTCGCAATGCGCATCAACGATGCCAGATGAGTGGTATCGATGTGGTGCGCTCCGCCCGCAGTCAAATCTGGATACTTCTGCAACCAGTCCGCCAGGCGGCAATCCGCCTCGGGCTGGGACACTGGAACGTTCTCGCTGTTTTCAACCGCCGACCCTGCCTCCGCATTTTCAACTGCATATTTGATATTCTCGATCAACTCCAGATAGATATGATCCAACAACTCCTCTGCCATCTTTTTTTGAGTCTCTGCGTCAAAACGATTCGCTTGAGTATCAAAAGTTGTGATCCCATTGCAGGTACCATAGTTCTTCAGCAACAGACGGTATCCATACACCGGTGCGGCGCCCTGCGAAACCGCCATGTCAATTAAAGCGTCAATCGACTCCTCATCCGCTTCAATTTTTCGAATCAATTTTTCATTCAGCTCTTTATCTCCGACAGGTTGTAAATACATCCAGCCTTCTTGGAACTTCCCCAACTTAAAAAACAAGATGCCAATCTCTCGACAGGCCTCTAACAAACTGTCTTCGAGTTGCCTTTGCTGAGTCTCATTAAGATCATCAGGTTGTTTGGAATAAATCAGAGGAAGCCCAAGCTGATAGCGGCATCGCATTTTCAAAACTTCAAACAGTTTGAAAAAATCTTGTTCACGACGAAAATGCTGCTCAAGAAAATCTAAAGAAGCCTCAACACCAGATTCCGTGACAACTCGTGAAAACTCTTCAAATGGAATAGATGACATTTAATGCTGCACTAGCAAGTGGTTAGTAAACGTAAAACGAAGCAACCCGAAGAGACTCCGCCGCCCCAGAAGGGCATCTGCCCAGCGGTTTCGGACTCTCCAACCCGCGTTCCCGAAAAATCAATATACCACACGTTTTCATTCAACGTGATAGTTCACTAACCCAGAGTTTATCGCTCAGCGTTGTTTGCAATCGAGGTACCCCGGTCTTGGCAGCACCATATTTTCCTCTAGCATTGGGGCATGAAAGAGCTCAGACATTTCGAAGACTTTATTATCGCGGTGATTGGCGACGGTGACGCCAGCAAATGTGCGGAGATCATTGAGGCAGGCGGGGGAATAACGCGACCATTTTTATTGAGTCAAAAACCCGACGCTCGTGAACAAGCCAATGAATTCGCAAATCGCATTTTAACGGCTGACATTGACACTGTTATTTTTGTAACGGGCGTTGGTGTTCGGGCAATTATTGACCAAGCATCCAAAAGTGTCGATCAACAGAGGTTTCTTGATTGCCTCGCCGACATCCATACCGTCGCCGGGTCTCAATCCGCCGTCAATGCGCTGCAGGAATTCGAAATCACTCCAAAAATATCGGTTCATGCTTCACATTCATGGCGTGACATTTTGATCGCACTCGACCGATCCTTTCCAGTCGTCAATCAATCAATCGCTCTCGAAGAATCCGAATCGATCTACAGCCTAATCAGCGGACTTGAGGCCCGCGGAGCGAGAGTTGCTAAAATCCCCTTGTTCACCGCACCTTCGTCGACGTGGACTCCGGTCGCAACTGATTTTTTCGAACAACTCGAAGCTGGCGAATTTCACATAATCCTATTCCCATCTCCGGAAAACGCAGTAAGATTTTGTACGCTCGCCAAACAGTTTGGCAGAGCAAAACTAACCCCGCATTTGCTAGACAACCATCTTGTGTTGGCAATCGGCAAGGGCACAGCAGAAATCCTCACCGATCGAGGATTCACGGTAGACTATTCCACTGAGACGACTGATCTGGTGGAAGGTGTTGAAGAAATCAAAACACAGATCAGCCAAATTACAAAACAAAAATCGATTATTAGAGTCAGCATGTCAGGCCCAACAACCAACAACTCAGACCCCAATGCTCCTTGGTATAACAGCCCATTCATGAAAGCATGCCGTGGTGAACCAACCGACGTCACGCCAATCTGGATGATGAGACAGGCCGGACGATACATGTCCGAGTATCGAGAAGTTCGCAGTAAAACGTCATTTCTAGAGCTTTGCGCCAACCCCCAACTCTGCAGTGAGGTGATGTGCACTGCCGTCAATCGACTCGGAGTCGACGCAGCCATCATTTTTTCAGACCTACTCCCAATTTTAGTCCCGATGGGCTGCGATTTGGAATTTGTCAAAGGAGATGGCCCGGTAATTCACAATCCTGTGAGAACCGCTGCAGATATCGATCGCATCAAACCTCTGGAATCCAATGACTCACTCCAGTTCGTAATGGACACGGTCAAACAGACTCGCACAGATTTACCAGCGGACATGCCGCTGATCGGATTCGCAGGTTCCCCGTTCACACTTGCAAGCTACATGATCGAAGGGGGCTCAAGCCGCAATTATGCATTTACCAAAACGCTCATGTATGGAGATCACGGGGCCTGGGATCAGCTCATGCAACATTTGGCGAACTCAATTTCACTTTACCTTTTAGGACAAATTGAAGCCGGTGCTCAATGCGTTCAACTTTTCGATTCATGGGCAGGCTGCCTGAGTTTTGAAGATTACAAAACCTACGCCCACCCCTACGTCAAACGAATCATCGCCAGCCTTCCCTCAAACGTACCAGTGATTAATTTTGCGACGGGTAATCCTGCGCTGCTGCCATTACTTGCCGACACGCGCGCCGCCGTGATAGGCATCGACTGGAGAACAAGGCTCGATGACGCATGGCAGACGGTTGGCTACGATCGCGCTGTCCAGGGAAATCTCGACCCCACCGTCTTACTCACCAATCCGACCGAAATTAAAAAACATGCAAAGTTTGTGCTTGATCAAGCAGGTGGCAGGGCAGGGCACATTTTTAATCTTGGGCATGGTATTCTCCCCCAAACCCCTGTCGACAATGCAATCGCTTTGGTGGATGCAGTCCATGAACTAAGCCAGCGGTAACCAAGGAAGCTTCAATAAATTTCATCAGGAGATCCAATAAACAGGTGCCTCAGAGATCCTCGCTGAAATTTACCCATTGATTCCCCGCACCGTCTTAATATCCTTTGGAAATTGAGTCTTACGGTAAAATCTTGCCTCGAGCCTGGATGGAAATTCTATGGAATCGCCGACCTACCCCCCCCGTAAGATGGCATGCAATAAAAAATATTGGAAATCCATCTTCAAACTGGCAAAATTAAATGAATTAGCGTGAAACATTTCGGTTCACGCGTGTGATTGCAAAAGACCAAATCAACAACTCATAAAACGATACGACACACGCTTTTGCTTTAATTTAACTTCCCCAGCTTGATGGTTCACTCGGTTCAGTAAGTTACTCGCAAATTTAAACCCGGCTTAAAAGATCGGCGACTACTATTTCAATTGATCACGCCAACCCTGTTTCTTTTAAATCCAGACTGCAATTGGCAAGTCAAAAGGCGCGTGATTTACTTTTAAGCGAACGAGTTACTCAAGGGCACTGGGAAGGCCAACTCTCGGCGTCAGCTCTCTCAACAGCAACTGCAATCAGCGCGCTCTCGTTTTTCCGATCGTCTGACGCTTGCAGCCCAGATTTGGCAAAACAAATCGACACTCAAGTCGATGCCGGACTTGCTTGGCTTAAGTTGCAACAAAATGAGGATGGTGGCTGGGGAGATACCGGGCTTAATTATTCCAATATTTCCACAAGCATGCTTGTCGTTGCCGCGCTGCACGCGAGCGATCGTCGAGTTGAATTCAAGGACTCAATTGCGAACGCCGAATCTTACATCGAATCCGAGGGAGGCATTGCTGGTCTGCGACGGAGATATGGCAAGGACAAAACATTCGCGGTGCCAATTCTGGCAAACTGCGCGATGGCTGGGCTTGTTCCATGGAAAGAAGTCGCAACGCTACCATTCTTTGCCGCGTGTGTCCCCCGACGCTTTTACAGTCTGATACAGCTCCCTGTTGTCAGCTACGCCGTTCCGGCTTTAGTCGCAATTGGTCAGGCCAAATTTATTCTTGACCCACCACGGAATCCAATTTCCCGAACCTTCCTAAAATGCTTTATCAAGCCGAGCCTAAGAGTCTTGGAAAATATGCTACCCGCCAGCGGCGGATTTCTGGAAGCGGTTCCTCTGACCAGCTTTGTCTCCATGGCACTGATCAAAACCGACCGGGCAAGCCACGCAGTTGCCCGAAAAGGTATTCAATTTTTATTGAATTCCTTTCGCTCTGAGGGTGACAAATTAGGGAGCTGGCCAATCGATACCAACTTGGCAACTTGGAATACAACTCTGGCCATTAATGCCTTGGCAAATCATCCTGAATCTTTTACTCACGAATGCTCAATCAACTCCGAGCAATGGGACACCTGTATTGACTGGGTGCTGAGTTGCCAAAACCAGGAAACCCACCCGTTTACCGGAGCTGCCCCCGGAGGATGGGGGTGGACCGATCTGAGCGGCGCCGTCCCTGATGCCGACGATACACCGGGAGCACTTCTTGCCTTAAAAAAATTCAGTCAGCTTAGTACTAAGGAGGGAGACCGGGAAAACAACCGTGCCTCAGAAATCCAACGAGCAGGCGAACTTGGAGTCGATTGGTTAATCAAATTACAAAACGCCGATAAAGGGTGGCCAACATTTTGTCGTGGCTGGCTAAACCTTCCCTTTGACCGAAGCGGAACGGACATTACAGCTCACGTCATTCGAAGTTTCCTTGCTTGGCGCGACGAAATCAGCGACTTAAAAAACCGTAAAACTAAGGTCAACCGTGCGATTAAAACAGGGTTTGCCTACCTGAAACAGCACCAGGAAAACGACGGAAGTTGGCTGCCACTCTGGTTTGGAAACCAGGACATGCCCGAGGACATCAACCCGTTTTACGGAACCGCTAAAGTCCTTATGGCTTATCGCGATGCAAATCTGTTCGATACCAAAGAAGCTCAATTTGGTTTAAGATGGTTACGAGAAAATCAGAACGACGACGGGGGTTGGGGCGGAGGTCCTTCAACCAACTGGAACAACCCAGTTCTGGGCAATAGCAGCGTTGAAGAAACCGCACTATGCACAGAAATCATGCTGGATGACCCAAGTCCGGAATCTCAGAGTGCTGCCCAAAACGGCATTCACTGGTTACTCGAAGCAACCGAGGCGAATTTAATTACCGAGGCATGGCCGATCGGATTTTATTTCGCCAAGCTTTGGTATTTTGAAAAATTGTATCCACTTATTTTTGCAACTTCGACTCTGAATCGCGCTTTGCGATTTCAAGAAGATAACGAGATTTCGAAAACGTAGTAGTTACAAAACCTACATTTTAAACTGAAACGACGACTACCCTATCCGCGACTGAAATTTAGACGAAGCAAACCTAGCCCTAATTTTGACTCGCGATTTTAATAACCGTTAGGATTCAACTTGACGACGACCAATATAAACAGTCTCTCTGAAACGGACAGTTCAACCGATCAATCGCAATCGGAGAAACCAGTTCGCCGTTCGCGCCGGCGCAAAACCGCTCACCTAAAAATGGTCCCTTCTTCGAAAGACCAGCGTGAATCGCTGCGCTTGAAGTGCCAGGCAATCGCCGACACACTCGATCGCAACCTTCCTCCTTCCAAGGATGAACTGGAAGCACTGTGTCGACAACTATTGATCGATGAGGGCGAACCAGAAGGTTACCTTGGCTGGATCATGGTCGTTCTTTCCAGCTGTTTTTGGGAAGAGCAGATCAAGTCCATCCCTCACTCTCGACGCCTGTTCTTACTTCCTCACTGCCTCAAGCATGCCGAAGGTTGTCCCGCTGATTACGATGAGTTTGGGCTCGCCTGCAAGACTTGCGGCGCATGCAGCATTGCAGACTTCCGTGCCTCCGCGGAGGAACTCGGGTATAAAGTGTTGGTCGCAGAGGGTTCTCCGATCGTTCTTAAAATTATCGTTAGTGGCCACGTCGATGCCATCGTGGGGGTCGCCTGCCTCAATGTTCTCGAAAAAGCGATCGACAAGATCATGCTCGCGGGAATCCCCTGCATGGCCGTCCCACTACTCTCCAGTGACTGCCGAAATACCAGTGTCGACGAAGACTGGGTTGAGCAAATGGTGAGAGTCCCCTTCGAAGAATCAAAACAAGAGACACGAAGTTACATCCACCTCCTCCGCGAATCATCCAAGCTTTTCGAGCGTGAGCATCTAGAGCGACTTGTCCCGCGAATCAGAGGTGGAAAGTCCCTCGCTGAAGCAAACGGACAAGGCGTCGGAGCGCTCGATCCAATCGCCGCAACCGAAGCAATTGCCTATGACTTTTTGTCTGCAGGCGGAAAACACTCTCGGCCTTTCATCACGTTAGCGGTTTACGATGCCGTCAGCGGTGGCGAGGCAACGCTTTCGCATGGGAACGAGGTGGTTGCTGATTACCCTGACGCCATTCGAAGAGCCGCAATGTCGATTGAGACTTTTCACAAAGCCTCGCTGGTTCACGATGACATCGAAGACAATGATCAATTTCGGTACGGTTCTGAAACGCTGCACATCAAATATGGCATCCCCACGGGTATCAATGTTGGAGACTATTTGGTCGGCATGGGCTATCGCTTGATAAGCCGAGACCGACAGGAACTTGGAGCTGAGACAGCTGCTGATATCCTGGACTACCTCGCCGAGTCACACCAGCGACTGGCCGAAGGGCAGGGTGCTGAACTAATTTGGCGCGACAGTAAAAACCGCACGCTGAAGCCAATTGATGCATTGAAAATTTATGCATTGAAAACAGCCCCCGCATTTGAAGCAGCGTTTTACAGTGGGATTCGCTTAGCCGGGCCGGCCGAAACCTACCTCAAACCGGTTCGCGCGTTCGCCAGAAACCTCGGAGTTGCCTTTCAAATCTTGAACGACTTGAAAGACTGGGAAAAGGACGACGATAACAAAAGACTCGTTGGTGGCGATCTACTCGGTGGTCGTCCAACGGTACTCTTAGCGCTTGCCCTTGAAAATCTTAAAGATGAACAACGTGCGGAATTGCTGGATCTTGTAAACGGACGCTCCGATCTTCCATCCGAGCAAAAAGTTTTACGCACTAGAGCACTTTATTACGAAGCGGGAGTTTTCGCCAAAGCCTACCAGCTAGTCGATAAACACCAACAAAAGGCGGAAGAAGTCGCTGATGAAATTCAACCGGACGAACTTCGCCGCCTGATGTATTACCTCGTCGACACCGTGCTCGACCACTCCGCTGAGGTCAAGCCCACAATTGACATCCAGCACCTTTCGTTTAACGAAGTGCTGCCCATTGTCTCGATTGGCCAATCGTCTTAAAAGCAAAGCCCTAAATGCAACGTCGCCTCGACAATAGAAACTGAACGCTCCTGATTTACTTGATTCTTTTCCAGACGGCACCGACCTATCTCGGCAACTCACGATTTAAGATCCATGGATAAAACACCACAATCTGCAGATGTCGAACTGGAACAACTGGTTGGCTTGTTCTATCAAGATGTAAACGATCTAGGCGCTTTCCAACAAGTCGAAGCCGATCAACTTTCCACGGTTGGACGGTCTCTTCTGGCCCATGACCAGCACATGACGGTAACGGTCGAAAAGCGACACCAATGCTCGGTTGATGTCGTCGTCATGGAAACCCGCACGGACGAAAATTATTACTCGCGAAAAATATTGCTTACGCGTCAATCCGACGGTTGTGTGGTCCAATTTGGCATCGTGAGAATTAATAAAGCGTATCTGACCAAAGTGGTACAGGACGAAATCGAAAAACTGGAGACGCCTCTCGGCCGCATCTTAATTAACCACGATGTACTGCGGACAGTCAAATTACTGAGCTTGCTGAAAATTGAGTGCGGTGAGGAACTGGCAAACATGCTGGGACTGGAAACTGGTTCTTTATGTTATGGCAGAACAGCCCTTATTTACTGTAACGGTTCTCCAGCAATTGAACTGCTCGAAGTTGTCAGTGAATGCCCCCCAACTCCATCCCCTTAATCTTCCAACACGCCATTCGCCCACTCAAACTGATCTATGAAAATTCTTCTGACCAATGACGATGGGTGGGGATTTGAGGGACTCCTCGCCTTGGAGGAGGTGGCTCAGCAATTTGGTGAAACGTGGATTGTTGCTCCTGAGAAACCGATGTCAGGAATCTCCCACCAATTGACGTTTGAACGCCCCATGCGGTTTCAACAAAAACAAGACCGCTCTTATGCCCTCGATGGCACACCTGCAGACTGCGTTCGTGTTGCGATGACACAACTCGACGTAGAATTCGACTGGGTGCTTTCAGGTGTCAACAAAGGAGCAAATCTGGGCGCGGATACCTGTGTCTCAGGAACGGTTGCCGCAGCAAGAGAAGCCAGCCTCTTTGGTTGCCCCGCAATCGCGTTGTCGCAACACCTTCGGAAGTTCAAACAGCCATTCGATTGGTCAAAGACAGTTCGCATGGCGAAAGACATTCTGCCTCAATTGATGAAACAGCCCTTTCCGCCACGCCGTTGGGTGAATATCAACTTCCCCGATGTCAATCCGAATGATCACGAATCAGTGAAGCTCGTCGAGACACAGTTAGACCCGGCTCCTTTACCTGCCCAGTACACCAAACTCGCAGACGGGCGGCTACTCTACTGCGGTGTTTACAATGACCGTCCGCGAAAACCCAATCATGATGCCGAGGTTTGTTTTTCAGGCAACATCGCCGTCACCTTTCACGACTGATCCAGCTCAAAATTGTGTTCCTGGGCTACTGAAGAAAACGTTCTTTTCGATTTCGATGTTTGAAAATACACGGCAAACTAACCCTGACTTTCGATTCTTAATTTTCGGTCAGTCGGGTGCTATTTACCCAAAGTGCCGTGGTTTAAACTAATCCGACGTGCTGATCCCCCTTTCAACGGATACGACAATGAGATTAGTAATTATTTTGATGGTGTTAAGCCTATTGGTTCTTCATCAGGATTTTTGGAATTGGAACCGGGAAGAACTTTCCTTTGGTTTCCTACCAATCGGACTTACCTATCACATTGGTATTTCATTAGGTGCAGCATTCGTTTGGTGGTTCGCTTGCACTTTTGCCTGGCCGTCTGAGATCGATACGCCTGATGAGCAAGCCTCCGAATCGGGAGAGCAAGCATGAGCTATCTACTCGCGATGAACGATGGTCAAATCCGCTTTTCGATTATTTTAGTCTATCTCGGACTCCTGCTTGGATTGGGATTTTTCGCGAGTCGACTATTTCGCGGCACCAAGGACGACTACCTGCTTGCCAGTCACTCCATCGGGCCGTTCTTGTTATTGATGAGCATGTTCGGAACCACGATGACCGCCTTCGCATTGGTTGGTTCATCAGGCGAAGCATTCAAAAAGGGGATTGGCGTATACGGCATGCTCGCATCGAGTAGTGGAATCATCCATTCCCTTTGCTTTTTCCTTATCGGAGTAAAAATCTACCGCTTTGGGAGGAAACATGGGTACTCAACTCAAATTCAGTTCTTCCGTGATCGCCTCGAAAGTGATCTGATCGGTCTGATCCTGTTTCCAATCCTCGTAGGTCTGATCATCCCCTATCTGCTGATTGGAGTCATGGCCGGTGGAGGCGTGATTGCCGTCTTAACCGAAGGAGCTTTCCCAAATCTTGGCCTTTCAGAAAACGGATCCATCCCACCTCAATACGGTTCGCTTTTGATCTGTGGCGTGGTTTTAGTTTACGTATTCTTTGGTGGAATGCGTGGCACGGCTTGGGCAAACGCGTTTCAGACCACCGTTTTCATGGGGCTTGGCGTTGTCACTTTTGTGATGCTCGCTAACCGCCTAGGAGAAGGGCAAACATTGCTCGAAAGCTTGAAAAATGTCACTGCAAAAGTGCCGTCTTCGAAGTTAACCCGGGCGGGCATGAGTCAAACACTGTTTTTGAGTTACATGTGCATTCCTCTTTCAGTCGCTATGTTCCCGCATCTGTTCCAGCACTGGTTAACGGCAAAGAGTTCTGCAAGCTTCAAAGTACCCGTCATCTGCCATCCGATTTTTATCATGATCGTTTGGGTTCCATGCGTCTTGATTGGAGTTTGGGGAACGACGCTTGACCTTCCCGATATTCGACCGAATGATGTCCTACCTTACTTGGTAAACAATGAAATCGGGGCATTCATGGGGGGACTACTCTCCGCCGGAATTTTAGCCGCGATCATGTCTTCGCTCGACAGCCAATTTCTATGCATCGGCTCAATTTTTACGAACGATATCGTCCTTCACTATCTCGACGAGTCAAAGATATCTGAAAAACGTCAAGTTTGGATTGCACGAATCTTCGTCATCCTCATCGTAGGAATCACTTATGTCCTTAGCCTCCAAGGCTATCGCAGTGTCTTTACGATGGCGGTCTGGTGCTTTAGTGGTTTTGCAGGTCTATTTCCAATCGTATTTGCCGCGCTTTACTGGAAACGATTGACCGCCGCCGGCGCTCTTTCGGGAACCCTGGCGATGGTGGGAAGTTGGCTCTATTTATTCCAACAATCCGGTTATGGTGCAAACACCGAGTTCGCGCTTTCCCCTTTTGGCAGTGATTATCCCCTCATGCCAGTGGTTGCCATCATCCTCTGCTCGACCGTGGCCATGCTCGTTACATCGTTTATCACGCAACCACCCTCTCAAAAAACACTCGATAAGTTCTTTCGTTCTTAAACTTGAGCAACGATAGACTGACACAAACTGAAAGCCTTCCGTTACCAATGTCATCTCGAAGACGACTCAAATCTACATCGGCTGAACCTGAAAAACACTTTGTCAACATGGCGGAATGGCTCGCCATGGAATCTGCCGCTGAAATCAAAAGAATGGAGGAGCGGCGCCGAATCCAAAATACCGGCGACGCCGAAAAATCCGGGGAAACGATTCTCGACGTTGTCGTCACCGATGATGTAAGAGGGCTTGGCGGGCACCAACTTGTAACCTTTAAACGTCGAAATGAAACCCTGCGGATGCCCTGGCACCGACTTCGTGTTGGAGCACCGGTGGTGGTTTCGCCATTCCAGCGAGATGGAAAATCGGAAACCGGCGTTGTCAGTCGCAAGCGAAACGACTCAATCCAAATTGCCCTTAATCGTATTCCTCGTGGCGATGTATTCCGGATCGATCTTACAGCGGATGAAGTAACACGCCAGAGGCAGCTTGCTGCCATCATGACAGCGAAAGACTCCCGTGGCCGACTGGGACATCTCCGCGCGATTCTAATGGGGGAGAAACAGCCGCGATTCACAACCAATCCGTTCGAAATCGATTTCAAAAGCGAGCTGAATGAATCGCAAAAAGCAGCCGTCAAATTTGCCTTGTCCGCTGAGGATCTGGCAATCATCCACGGGCCACCCGGGACTGGTAAAACAACCACCGTTGCCGAACTTATTGTCCAAGCAGTTCACCGGTCAGAGAAAGTGCTCGCCTGTGCACCGAGCAATACCGCAGTCGACAATTTACTAGACCGACTCGTTCGGGCTGGCACGCGGGTGGTCAGGATCGGTCACCCCGCTCGAATCACTGAACGCCTTCGCAACTACTCACTCGATGGAATCGTCGAACAACACGAAAACACCGCTGTCATTAAAGATATGATTCGAGAAGCGGAGGCGCTGTTTCGGCAATCAGAAAAATGGACTCGTGCGAAACCCCAACGTGGTGCTCGCGAAAGTATGAAACGAGAAGCAAAACGATTGATGGCCGATGCCAAACGGTTAGAACGCCAGGCGATCAGTTCAATTCTCGATCAAGCAGACGTAATTTGTGCTACGACAACTTTCAATCCTGACACCCTCGCGGATCGATGGTTCGACCTTGCTGTGATCGACGAGGCGTGCCAGAGTACTGAACCAGGTTGCTGGGTTCCACTTTTGCGATCAGACAGAGTCGTGCTTGCTGGAGATCATCAACAATTACCCCCTACGGTTCTCTCCAGCGAAGCTGCGCAACAAGGTTTTGCCAAAAGCATGATGGAGCGGCAAATAGAACTTTATGGCGATGACGTTGCAAAGATGCTGACAGTTCAGTACCGAATGCACCATAAAATCATGAATTTCTCATCATCGCAGTTCTACCAAAATGAATTAAAAGCCCATCCTTCGGTTGTAGACCACACGCTTCATGAAATCGATGGAATTGAACCCTCCGAGTTCTCCGGCCAAATCATGAGCTTCATCGATACCGCAGGGGCGGGCTGGGATGAAGAATTAGAACCCAATGGGCTGAGTAAAAGAAACCCCAACGAAGCCAACCTCGTTGTCAAGAAAGTCCAAACGCTGCTCGATGCTGGCCTGCCTAAAAAAGACATTGCCGTGATCGCTCCATACGCAGCACAAGTTCGATTGCTTCGCGATCTCTTCGCAGGCGCGGGGCCAGAGGTCGACACCGTCGATGGGTTTCAGGGCCGGGAAAAAGAGGCAGTCGTTATCTCACTGGTGAGAAGTAATTCGCAAAACGAGATTGGCTTTCTGGCAGATCGCCGGCGAATGAACGTCGCTCTAACCCGGGCACGTCGAAAACTGATCGTGATCGGCGACAGTTCCACGCTCGGGATTGATGAGTTTTACCGAGAGTTCTTCGAGTACGTCGAATCCATTTCCGGTTACTTGACGGTGTGGACCGAGAACGAGGACTAAGAAGAATCTAGAGTTGAACAAGCAAACGGTTGGTCACGTGCGTGCCGTTCTCGCCGCTGAAAAATTGACTGCCATAAGGACTAAGATCAGCCCTGCCGCAGCCAACTGAACCGCGATCTGCCAATCCTGCCACCGGGTGAAGAAAACCAACAGACTGAGAACCAGCAAAACGCTTCTTAATGGAAATGACAACGATTTAAAGGCAAATCCAGCAATCGAGGCTGCAAGGCCCAGGATGCCCACCAGAGTAATGCCCACCATCATCACGACCATCCCCGGCAACGCCGCCTCATTATCGATCGTCAGCATCAGCAATTCGGGTTTCAAGACAAAAGCAAAAGGCAGTGCAAACCCCACCAAGGCAAATCGAAAAGCGGAAAAGGCAGCCTTCATCACGTCTGCCTTCGCAATGGCTGCCGCCGCATAAGCAGCCAAGGCAACGGGCGGAGTGACCATCGACATCATTCCAAAGTAAAAAATAAACAAATGA
>JAAEMV010000159.1 GCA_024225195.1 Planctomycetaceae bacterium
ATCGAACGACCTCAGCTTAAAATTTCGCCACTGTGGTCGCACGCAGCGAACCGCAGCGTCGATGGTGGGTATAGCTCAATTGGTTAGAGCGCTGGATTGTGATTCCAGAGGCTGGGGGTTCAAGTCCCCTTACTCACCCCTTACGGAAGCCCGCAAAACTTTTGTTTTGCGGGCTTTTTTCGTGTTCATTCGCTAGTTTTCCAAATACGACTACTCCGAATTCTATCGCTTGAAGATGCAAACGATTTGCCTTTTTCATGTTCGTCCCTAATATTCGACCAAGTCAGTTTGGGGCAACATGCTGATGGGATTCGAAGATGTCAACTTATTCGCGCAGTCATTTGCTGCGAGGACTTCTGTTCGCTTTAGTTCTACTCGTGCCTACTGTTCCCGCAGCAGGTCGAATTTTTCAGGACAAAGAAAAACAACCCACTGGCGAGGACCTGTTTAAAAAGGTCTGGAAACCCAACAAAGCCGAAGCAACCGATCTTGGGGATGGCCTCGGGCCAATGTTCAACGGAATTTCCTGCATCGCCTGCCACAATCAGGGCGGAGTTGGCGGCGGTGGAGACAATATTGCGAACGTACAAATCTTGACCGTTCTTCCACGGCAGGATAGCCGAAGAAATTTCCGCCTCGATCCAGTCGCGCTCGAAATGCTGTTCGAACAGGCCGTGAAACTCCATCCCGATTTTGAGCTTCAAAACTCTGTAATTTTACACAGGTCAAGTGTTCTGAATGAGGCTTACGGAAATTGGCTTAAAAGCGTTTTTGAATTTAAAAGCGTCGCAAAAACGAGTGGATTTCTGAGCAACATAAAACTAGAAGAAGAACGGGGACGATTACTTACTGAGACACCAATTCACCGAGTCAAAAAAGGATCGGCCAGAGACCGCTACACCATCCAAGTCTCTCGCCGCAATACGCCGTCGTTATTCGGCGTCGGTATCATTGATAAAATTTCCGATCAAGACATCCTGGCACTGGAGTCAACTCAAAAGGAGACCGACGGTCCAGTCAAAGGCATAGCGTCAATTTCTGACAATGGAAAAGTTGGGAAATTTGGCTGGCGAGGAGAACAATCTTCTGTGGCTCAATTTACCTCTCAAGCCTGCGCGATCGAATTAGGGCTATCAAATGCTGATCACCCGCAAGCTAGAATACCACTTTCTCAATCTCGCCGCTCACAACAACCAAGACATGACATTTCAAAATCTGAAATAAAAAAACTAGTAGATTTTGTTAACTCTCTTGACCCCATCGCTGTCAGGCCTCCCAAGACCAATCACGAATCCGAGTTATTTCGCGAAGGGCAGGAACAATTTAATTCAATTGGTTGCGCTGAATGTCACGTTCAAACTGTTGGTATCGCCCAAAATGTATTTAGTGACTTCCTTCTTCACGACATGGGCCCTGAGTTAGCAGATGCATCACACTCGATAATGAAAAAAGTTAAGTCGTTCCCTAAGGGCAACAGCCAACACCATTTCGAAATCAAGAATCCTCAGCGTTGGCAAACACCACCGCTTTGGGGCTCAGCACTCTCAGCTCCGTACATGCATGACGGCCGAGCGAATTCCTTTCATGATGCAATCCTTGTCCACGGCGGGGAAGCTGCTACCTCTGTTGATAAGTACAAAAACTTAAAGCCATTCGACCGAAAACTGGTCCTGGAGTTCTTGCAGTCTCTGGGGGATGACTCGACAGGGGGAAATGAGGAACTCTCGCCCGAAGTTCATGGCTGGTCGATTCCTCCTAAACGCTCTCGCAGAGGCCGGCTTGTTCGAAAACAGCCCTAGTTCCACAGTAGTCTCATGATTCCCAGTTTCTTCAAGCACTAAAAATGGGCTAACTCGGTCGGAGCGAAAACTAGTACTCCCTGATTTTCATCGCAATTCAGACTCAAATTTTGACTGAATTTGGTGGTCGATTTCCGATCACCGTTCTCACCGGTCACTGACAGCGAGTTATTACACAGAACCTACATCAAATCATGAACATTTAGTTCATTTTCCCGCAGGGCGCGACTAAACTTGTTTCTCTGGCTGTAAGCCTGATTGAATCTATCAATTTGAAAAATTGATCCCAAATATACGCCTTGTTCTGCTTCGGAGTTTACCATGTCTCGACGGTGCTTTGCCCTTCCTCTTGCGCTCTTGTTTTTTTCCATCATCGGAATGAATTCCGTCTTACTCGGCCAAGATTCTGATCAACCGAAGGATGAGTCACCGGCAATAAATTCCAGTTTATTTTCTTCACTTCGTTTCCGAGGCATCGGTCCGGCACTCATGTCGGGTCGAATTGGTGACATCGTCGTTGACCCGGTAAAACGGAGTACGTGGTATGTTGCCGCCTGCAGTGGAGGCGTCTGGAAAACCACCAACGCTGGAGTCACTTGGAAGCCAATTTTTGATGGGCAAGGAAGTTATTCGATTGGATGCCTCGCGTTAGACCCAAATGATCGATTTACGCTGTGGGTTGGCACTGGCGAAAACAATTCCCAACGAAGTGTCGGCTATGGCGATGGACTTTACAAATCAACCGATGGCGGCGCGAGCTTTAAAAAGGTCGGACTGGAAACCAGTGAACACATTGGAAAGATCATCGTTCACCCTGAGGATTCGAATGTCGTGTTTGTCGCAGCTCAGGGACCCCTCTGGAAAGAAGGAGGAGATCGAGGGCTTTACAAGACAAGTGACGGGGGCAAAACCTGGAATAAGGTTCTTGAAATCAGTGAGAACACAGGCGTCAACGAAGTCCACATGGATCCTCAGAACCCAGACATCATGTACGCCTCTGCTTACCAACGGCGACGACACACCTGGGTTCTTATTGACGGTGGACCGGAGTCCGGTGTTTATAAATCAACCGATGGCGGGGAAACTTGGAAATCCATCAATCGTGGACTGCCCGGCGGTGACAAAGGACGAATCGGCCTAGCCGTTTCCCCAATTAATTCGGAAATCCTCTACGCCATTGTCGAAGCAGCTGATGGCGGCGGCTTCTATCGCAGTAGCAATAAAGGAGAGTCCTGGTCAAAAATGAGCAGTTACCTCTCCTCAAGCCCACAGTATTATCAGGAAATTGTTGCCTGCCCGCATCAGTTTGACAGAGTCTATTCCCTCGACACTTACAATATGGTTTCAGAAGACGGCGGAAAGACGTTCAACCGTTTGGGCGAAGCAGACAAACACGTCGATAACCACGCGATGGTCATCGACCCTGCTGATCCAGACCACCTGATTCTTGGCTGCGACGGAGGCGTTTATGAAACCTGGGATCGTGGAAAAACTTACGACTTCAAATCTAACCTACCCATCACTCAATTTTACAAAGTCGCTCTCTCCAACGAAAAACCGTTTTATTACATCTACGGTGGAACGCAGGACAACGCCACTCAAGGTGGGCCATCACGCACCAACAATTCACACGGCATTCGAAATAGCGACTGGTTTATTACCGTTTTCGGTGATGGTTTTGATCCGGCGGTCGACCCTGAAGACCCCGACACAATTTACTCGCAGTGGCAGTATGGTGGACTTGTCCGTTTCAATCGTAAAACGGGGGAACGAGTCGACATCAAACCTCAACCAGAAATTGAAACTCCCCCACTGCGTTGGAACTGGGATTCAGCCTTATTGATTTCACCACACAACCACGAGCGGATCTATTACGGATCGCAAATCCTCTTCGCCAGTAACAATCGCGGAGACAGCTGGGAGGCGATCAGTCCCGATCTATCCCGAAATCTCGACCGCAATAAATTGAAGGTCATGGGCCGTGTTTGGGGGCCGGATGCAGTCGCCAAAAATGCATCGACTTCGCAGTACGGAACAATCGTAAGCGTCAGCGAATCGCCACTCGCAGAGGGTCTGATTTATGTCGGCACCGATGACGGGATGGTTCAAATCACAGAAGACGGCGGTAAAAACTGGCGAGGTGTCAGCAAATTTGGAGCATTAGAGATTCCAGAATTCGGTTACATCAACGATATCGAAGCTGACCTACACGACCCGGATACCGTTTACGTCGCGATCAACAATCACAAACGCGGAGACTTCAAACCGTACATTGTAAAATCGACAGATCGTGGAAAAACCTGGGTAAACATTACCAGCAATCTCCCGGAACGGGGAAGTGTCTACACGCTAAAACAAGATCACGAAAAAGCGAACCTCCTTTTCTGTGGAACTGAATTTGGTTGCTTCACCACCATCGACGGTGGAAAGAAATGGTTGAAGCTCGGGTCAGGCCTTCCAACAGTTGCGATCCGGGATATTGAAATCCAGCGCGACGAAAACGACTTAGTTCTGGCATCATTTGGTCGTGGCTTCTACGTTCTCGATGACTACTCACCGATGCGACATATTACGGCGGAGTTAGCCAAGAAGAACGCAGTTATGCCAATCCGCAAGGGCTTGATTTACGGAGTGTCATCTCCCCTCGCTGGAGGAAGGCGTGCTTTTCAGGGTTCTAACTTCTTCACCGCTCCCAACCCTGCCTACGGTGTTGCAATCACTTATCATCTAAAAGATTCCCTGAAGACAAAAAAATCGGAGCGAATCTCGAGGGACCGAAAACTATCTTCTGCAGGCAAAGACACTCCCTACCCAAGTTGGGAGCGGTTCAAAGAAGAAGACCGAGAAACTGCACCGCGAGTAGAATTAAACATTCGCGACAGCAAAGGTACCTTAGTTCGTCGACTTAGAGGCAGCACTTCCAGTGGAACACATCGCACCAACTGGGATCTTCGTTACGGTGGTAGTAGCCGCGGCATGTTAGCAATCCCCGGAAAATACACCGTCGATATTTCTCAGACCGTCGGCGGTAAAACAACTGAATTGGTTAGTGCTACGGAATTTGAAATTGAACCGCTACTCTACGGCCAAACCAGCGGTCCTGACCGTGAAGCCATTCTTAAATTTGTCAAGAAAGCACAATCACTTTCGCAATCACTTCAAGGTGCAAGTCAGATAGCGGCTAACGCTCAGGAAACACTCGACGCAATCGAACGCGTGATTTCCAGTTCACTCAAGCTCGATGCCTCACTCTTGAACGATGTTCGCGCCATTAAATTACAATTGATGGATGTAATGGAGCAATTCGAAGGCGACCCGACCAAACCGCAACGGAACGAACCCGCCGCACCGGGGATCAGTCGTCGCGTCAGGACAATGATGTTTGGTGCCATGGGTAGTACCGAGGGGCCTACTGGAACTCATAAACGGCAATACGAAATCGCGTTAAAGCAATTCCAAAAAGCTTCCAAAGAGCTTGAGAAAATTGTCAATGTTGAAATCCCTAAGCTCAGCAAAAAGCTTGATGCTGCGAATGCACCTTGGACACCCGGTAGAAAGATTCCGCGAGTGAAATAGACAGTACTCGCAGAACTGGGAATTTTTCACACGCTTTCCAATCCCTTACTTCGTGCGAAACATTCCACCTACCAATTTGAGTAATCGCCCCTACTGAGACGACCCACGGGTTTACCCCGTGTGGTCGCGGGCGAAGCTTCTTTTTAGAATGTCGTCTGAATCATTCGGTTTTTTAGGCGATCTCATGACACAACTCCCTTCTCCCAATTCACCCATCCCAAACCGTGTCTCAGAGATAGAATCGTCAGTTACGAATCGACTTAGTTTCCGCTCACGTTGGTCAGAGTTACTGGAACAAGCACGCCAAGCCCAACCGCCCATTACCCCGGAGGTTTACGTTCACCTTTGGGAAAGATGTCGGGATCAATTTCAATCCGAAAACCAGTTAACGCCAATCTGGTTCCCCAACGACAGGGACCTGAAAGAATCCAACATTCACCAATGGATGCGAGAGTTGGGGATGGAGAAATTTTCAGAATTTCACCAATGGACGACCTCTTCTCGCGTCGCCTTCTGGACCGACGCCGTCGAAAAACTGGAGGTCAAATTTAATCGGGAACCCGAGAAAATACTCAATGACGATGCGGGAGCTGCCAAAGCGATCTGGTTTGACCAAGCTAGGCTTAATATTGCTGAAAGCTGTTTTTCAGCACGGCCAACAGATATCGCTATTCTCTTTCAAAAACCCGGGCATCCAATTCAGCGTCAAACCTATCAAGAACTTAGGGAAAGAGCCAATCGGGTCGCCAACAGCTTGGTCAACGCAGGTTGCGAACCCGGAGACGCCATCGCAGTTGTGATGCCCATGACAGCGTGGTCCGTTGCCATTTATCTTGGCATCGTTCTCGCAGGCTGCTCAGTCGTTTCAATTGCTGACAGCTTCGCCGCCCCGGAGATTTCAACACGTTTAACAATTTCTAATGCCAAATTTGTTTTCACCTACGACCACCAGAATCGCGCCAGAAAAAAACTACCTCTCTTTGAGAAAGTTACGACAGCTACTGAAATTCCAGCTATTGTCTTAAACGCCGATCAAACACTCAGCTGCACACTTCGCCCACAAGACATTGCCTGGTCAGATTTCCTTGCTGCGGAAACAGAGTTCGCTTGCGTTGACTGTGCCAGCAATGACACCATCAACATTCTCTTTTCCAGCGGTACCACTGGAGACCCTAAAGCCATTCCATGGAATCATACGACTCCCATTAAATGTGCAATCGACGGGTATTGCCACCAAAACATTCACCCCGGCGACGTTTGTGCCTGGCCTACAAACCTTGGCTGGATGATGGGACCTTGGCTGATTTTTGCCAGTCTTATGAACAAGGCGACGATCGCTCTCTACGAAGACGCTCCCTCCGGCGTTGAGTTTGGGAAATTTATTCAAGAGGCCAGGGTCACGATGTTGGGAGTCGTTCCCACCATTGTCAAAGCGTGGGAGGCCAGCGGATGCATGAACGACCTTGATTGGTCAACCATTAAGTGCTTCAGCTCCACCGGAGAAAGCTCTCAAGCAAATACGATGATTTTCCTCTCGTCTTTGGCTAACATCAAACCAGTGATTGAGTACTGTGGAGGCACCGAGATCGGCGGCGGCTACGTCTCCTCTGTTGACGTCCTCCCCAACGTACCAGCCGCCTTCAATTCGCCGGCGGTCGGTTTAGATTTCCTGTTAATTGATCCAGTCGACCATTCTCTCAGTGAACAGGGAGAGGTTTTTCTGATACCACCCTCCATTGGTTTGAGTGATCGCCTGATCAATCGAGATCACTTTGAAACCTACTACGCCAACACTCCAAGTCTCCCCAACACGTCTCAACTGCGACGCCATGGAGACTATTTCCGAAGATTTTTAACGGCCCAAGGCCCAGTTTTCGAAGCGGGTGGACGGGCGGACGACACCATGAACCTTGGAGGAATCAAGATAAGCTCTGCAGAAATAGAACGGGTACTCAATCAAGTCGAATCCGTTACCGAATCAGCAGCCGTCTCATACTCCCCCACAACCGGCCCTGATCAACTAATTATATTTGCAGTCCTCGACCACGAAACGGACGTGGAGCAGCTCCAGAAAGAGATGAACCAGGCATTAAAAACGGAGCTCAATCCGCTATTTAAAGTCCACTCTGTCATACAGGTTACAGCAATGCCAAGAACGGCATCCGGCAAAGTCATGCGGCGAAAGCTTCGTGACCAGATCGCCTGAACCAAACAATTCCGACGGTTGAGAAACCTAAAGCGAGGCTTCAAGACGGCTCGTCAAATCCATGATTCGCAACTTTACATTTGCTTCAGATTCAAACGCGCGTTCCTCGATCAGAATCCACTTCAACCAGTTCAAGGCACCAAGAAAAGCCGAGGGTTGATCAAGAACATAAATGAGATCAATTTCTTGATGGGTTAACGGACGGAATTGTGAGTACGCTTCAATCGCGCATTCCCAACGTGACCGTTCTTCCGGAACGATGCTTCCCAGCGCTCGTGAAAGATCACAAGCGACGTTGTCCATCTGCATTGCACCAAAATCTACCAACCCTGATAACTCGTTCCCGCAGAAAATCAGATGGTCATGCCAAATATCGCGAACAACTGGTTGGACGGGAAAAACGACTCCCCGCAGTGGTTCGAGATTTGCGGTGATTCGCTTGATATGCGAAACACCCAGCCCCATTACCAACGCCCGCAAACGATAAATGTAATCAGGTAATCCCGCTTCCGAGCACTGCCCGATCTCTGCGATCAACGAAGCAGAAGCAACCATTGCATCGTATCGCGTGTTTAGATTTCTCGACTTTTCGAATCCTAGATTGACCTGCGCGGAGGCAAGGTGAAATTTAGCAAGGCTCTCAGCGACTTGTGTTAGGCGAACTTCATTCGGATCATCTTTGAAGCAGGCCACACCCTCCATCCATTTCGTCACTTCCCAAAAAAATCCGCCCGCAGAAATAAAACGCTGGCCAGATTTTGTCTCCAATGGAGCCGGGATAAATTCACACCCCATCCCGGCGGTGTGAACCAATACTAAATTCATCCATTCGAGACGTTCGCGATTTGGGTGAGACAGCGGCCAACGGCGAAGACAGTAATTTCCTTCAGCTGTTCCAAGTTTCCATAGCTGGGCGCCACTGAACCCACCATTGCCGCCAAGGTAGTCAACGCCGAGAACTTCAGGAAGCACGTAATGCTGCAAAATGGAATGTACAATCGACAGAGCAGCCACCCTTTACTGATTAGTCTCGCAACTGAGAGACAGCCACCGAAATGTTTTGGCCACCAAAACCAAAGCTATTGGTTAAGGCCATGTTACACTCCGCCTCGCGGGCTTCATTGGGAATATAATCGAGATCACACAGTGGATCCGGGTTTTCGTAATTGATGGTCGGTGGCAGCACGTTATCTCGCATAGCCATCAAACAGACGATTAGCTCCGTCGCTCCAGCCGCGGCAATCAGGTGCCCCATCATGCTCTTCGTACTCGAAATGGGTGTGTTCATGGCATTTTCACCGAACACCTCGCGACACGCTTTCGTCTCCACTTTATCGTTGACTGTTGTGCTTGTGCCGTGAGCATTTACGTAATCGATTTGCTCAGGCGCAATTCCAGCGTCCTCCAAAGCCATCCGCATGCACCCGATCGCACCACGACCGTCAGGATGAATATCTGTCACCCGAAACGCATCAGCGGTCGAACCGTAGCCCACAATCTCACCCCAAATATGGGCACCCCGCGCTTTGGCACGCTCGTATTCTTCAAGCACAACCATCGCCGACCCTTCACCTAAAACGAATCCATCTCGCAGCCGATCGAAAGGCCGCGACGCCCCTTGAGGGTTGTCATTATTGGTTGAGAGTGCCGTTAATAGATTGAATCCGGTAACGCCAAAGGGGTGAATCATACTGTGAGTTCCACCGGAGAGCATCACATCTGCTTCTCCTCGGCGAATGATCTCCGTCGCTTCACCCACCGCTTGGTTACTTGCAGCACAGGCGGTCAAGCAATTCGCATTCGGCCCCTGAGCATTGAATAAACTAGCAATATGGCCAACTGGCATGTTGGGCTCCTGCTCCAATTCCACGACGGGATTCAGCCGGTCCAGTCCCGTACGGGTGAATTCCGCGAGATCGAGACTGCCATCATCGTTAAGCGATGACGCCATCATTGATGCAAACGAGAGGAAATCTTGATTCCCCTCACCACTTCCCATGTAGACTCCGAATCGTCGAGGATCCATTATTGAATCACCAACCCCCGAAGCCTGAAAAGCTTGGATCGCAGCACCGGCCGCAAATTTTGAATGCCGCCCCCGCAATTCCCACAATTTTGGATCGTCGACAACACTGGAGATATCCCAGTCTTTTATTTCAGCTGCAATGCGGGTGGGAAAGTTACCTGCATCAAAAATAGTCGTGTAGCCAACGCCAGACTTACCTTCTTTGATCGCTGACCAGACGGTCTCAATATCATTGCCTAATGGATTAATGACCCCGACACCAGTGACCACGACGCGGCGACGATTTCCAGATGCGATCATTTTCAACTCCGTTACTTGCTTTAAAGTAAATTCCAACTCGGCAGCGGTTCCCCGCCGGAACGTCAACCGCCCAAAAAATCTGATGCTTCGCCGAATTCGGCCAACTCAAATCCGATGACGTTACTCAGACCGCGGGATTTCAATGTGAGACTTCGGTTTAACCCAACTTCAACAGCGCTTTTTCCGCGGCAACCATATGTGCAGGTACCTTCACAGGATTCCCGTCAGTATCAACCCCCACCTCAAACAACCGCAATGTACGGATCATCCGGCAAAATTGAGCTGGTTCAAACAATTCAACATTTTCAAACCGTTCGTCATCAAGACTCGCAAACATCAGCTCAATCTCGCACTGCAATTCATCGCCAATGTGAGAAGTCCCCTGGACCATCGCCCCGATGCCTTCTTGATTGTCTATTTTTACGCGATAGGTCAACGTGTCGCCAGGATAAGCCTCCCGATGAAACTTACACTTTGAAATTTTTGCCAAAACGACGCGATCATTAAAATCGCTCATTTGCCCAACAAGCAAACCACCAGTTTGAGCGAGCCCTTCGACGATCAGTGAAGACGGAAAGAAAGTCCGACCTGGCGCGTAGTCGTCGACGACCTCCTCACTAAGCGATACATTTTTTACGGCTACCGCCGACTTTCCGCTTACTAATTCAGTAAATCGATCTATCCAGAACCATCGCATCGAATCACACTCGAAAGAAAAATGAAAGGTTTTAATGAACGAAGGCCCAACGAGCGTTTACCCGTGGACCTTTTGAATTACTCATTGAGCCAATTAGCTAATTTTTAATTCGACATATTTGCAAAGGTCTTTGACCGTAAGCAAATTTCCGAAATCCTGGATAAGCGGATTCGTTTCGAACTTGGTGAAATCCGCAAACGGCATTCGCTCTTTTAGCTTTTCGAGTCCCTCTGGAGTGACTTTGCCGTCACTGATGTACTCAGCGTTGGTCAAGATATCATCGGGGAAAAGTTCGTCTCTAGGAATCGAAATATCAAATGCTTTTTCAAGTTTGAAAACGATGTCCAAGAAATCGATGGACTCGGCACCGAGATCACCCACCATTGTGGCTTCATCGGTAACTTCGTCATCTTCGACGCCTAAAGCGTCAATCAAGGCTTCTTTAACCTTACCAAATACCTCTTCGTTTACGGGCATTCGAAACTCTCTCCGTTTGGAACTGCTGTGTGAATATGATTTGTGGAACCGCCCGAATGGGCAATCCTACGAACGTTTTGTTTTAACTGGTCGCCAAAGTCGCTCCCGAATCGGGACTCGTACTTTCGTTTCCAAGTTGATTAAATAGCCACTTAAAATTCATTCGAAACTTGTGTTTCATGTAGTCGTCGATCGCTGGATCTACATCCCCTCGATCCGCCAAATTAAAAGTATCAAGCACTAACCTACCACTTGTCGCGGTGACACCGTTAACCGATCCCACAACTTTCAAACTGGTTAATGATCCATCCACTTTCTTTATTTCAGCATTAACTTTAAGTGAATCGCCAGGTTGTACAAACCCTTGGAACTTAAGGCTCTTGGTTTCCCGCAGAACAACACTGGAATATTGAAAGTCATGGGACGAGCGAACTAACCACATGCTCGTCTGAAACATTGACTCCAACATCATGACACCCGGCATCACAGGAAACCGTGGAAAATGATCCTGAAGGTAATCTTCGGACAAAGTAAGGCACTTCACCGCCGTGATCGACGAACCTTTTTCCAGCGCAAGTATTCGGTCGAGCTGGGAAAATCGCATTCTCAATGAACCCGCTGTGAATTTGGGATGACCCCGAAACATCCCGTCGATGCTTTCTCTGGTCGACCCAAATGTAGCAAAATGAATGTTTTACCTCAACAACAGATAGCCTCCAGAACTACCGATTTCAACAGTTAAATTCGCCCGAGAATCGAGCTTCCCACTCATTTTTCACCCCTCACTGACCTCACCCCCAGCCTCATTCAAACAGAACCCCCCAGATGCCCCCAAACCCCAGTAGAACGGTCGTTTTATCCACTCCATATCACTCGAAAGGAAAATCTGATAAACTATGGCCATGCGACGAGGAATAGCAGTCTCACCCGGAGTTGCGATAGGCACTGCCTATGTGATTCACGAAATTTTCGTTAATCCAGATACGAAGCGCCTCGAAGACTCCCAAATTACCGCCGAACTGGCCAACTACGAGACCGCTCGCGATAAAGCCGGTGCGGATCTTCGCGCGCTGGAGCGCAAAGTCGAAGCCCAAGTCGGCCGCGAAGAAGCCTCGATCTTTGCCGTTCATCAAGCGATTCTTCGAGACGCAGCGTTCACCAACAAGATTCGCAGCTGGATCGTCGACGATAAAATGAATTCGTCTGCTGCGCTCCATCGATTGCTCGGGGAATACACAACACTCTTCGCACGAACGAATGACGAATACCTCCAGGAACGACTGAACGACGTTCGCGACGTGATTATTCGATTGGGCAGCCATCTTAATGACGCCGCGAAACCTGAGACCGGATCGATCGTGGGGCCACTGATTGTTGTGGCAGACGAACTTTTACCGTCTCAAGTCGTCGCCCTGGGAGACATGGACGTGCATGGCATCGTCACCCAAAAAGGGAGCCAGACAAGCCACGCGGCTATTGTGGCTCGATCGAGAGGTATCCCGGCGGTTTCCGGAGTCAGTGGCATCGCTCGAAAGGTCAAAACTGGAGACACGATTGTTGTCGATGGTCGCGATGGCCACATCGAGATCAACCCTAACTCCGAAACACTTAAAGCGTTCAAAAAACTTGAGCGCGAATTTTTCGACCTAAAAGACAAACTCGCAACCAATCGAGACCAACCGTCTCTCACTGCCGATGGTTGCGAACTGCGACTACAAGGCAATATCAACGGCGTTGCAGACGCCAACGCAGCATGCGCGATGGGAGCTTCGGGGGTTGGGCTTTATCGAACGGAATATCTGTACCTTACTCACCCCAGTGTTCCCGATGAAGACGAACAATATGAGGCATACCGGGCAATCGTTGCCGCCAGCCCCAACCACAACGTAACCATTCGAACGCTCGACATTGGTGGAGACAAAACCGTCGCCTATCTTGGCCACGACCACAAAGAGGCCAACCCTTTCATGGGCTGGCGAAGTATCCGGCTTTCTTTCGAGCATCCTGAATTCTTCAATACTCAAATTCGAGCGATCGTACGAGCTGCGAGTGAGTTCCCAGAGGGGACTGTTCGATTAATGTTCCCGATGGTCACAACGGTCGAGGAAATCCGAAAACTTCGAAGCATGGTTCGCCGAGCTTACAAGACGCTCAACTCAAGAGGCATTAAGACAAAAGAAGTTCCGATCGGAATGATGCTCGAAGTTCCCGCCGCTGCCGTCTCCATTAGCACAATGATTGACTTAGTCGATTTTGTGTCTGTTGGTTCCAACGACCTCGTGCAGTATCTGATGGCTGCCGACCGTGACAATCCCAAAGTCGCACACCTTTGCCAGCCGTTGGCACCTCCTGTATTAATCGTCCTGAAAAACGTGATTGAGGTTTGCAACCGAGCAAACGTCCCGATCACGGTATGCGGCGAAATGGCAGGAACCCCAAGAGCCTTCGTCCTCTTGTTGGGAATGGGACTGCGACGGTTCAGCATGAGCCCCGCCTTTATCCCTTCGATCAAACAACTGGCAAGTCAAATCTCAGTTGAAGAATCTGAGCGCATCGTCGCTGCCGTCATGAAATTCAAAACAACTGCACAGGTGAAAAAATTCGTCGCCCGACTCATCGAGCGGATTGCACCTGACCTGAAAATGCTTTCGACAGAGTGACCTCGCATGGGATGCTCCTGCGAATCGACGAAGATCGTGAGTCAGTCGCAGGCAACTTCACCATCCTGTTTGAAGGCCTTAAGATCGTCGCCTTTTTCTCCACCTAAAAATAACAACAGCGCAATTAGTAAAATAGTGCTGGGCTGAACGTAGGTGAAGCTTGCAATTTCTGAAAACGCACCAGATAAACCGAAACAAGCGAGCACTAAAATCACAAGACCCCGCTCGCGGCGCATGTTTCGCCAACGATCAAGATTGGTGGTTGAGAGAATCAACAGAAATGGCAGTAATAGAATCGTCAAATCATAGCCGTAAAAATGAGGACTCAAAAGGACTGTCGCAATCACCATCGCCGAAAATTGCCGTGCGAACGCATTTGAATTTGACGCAACCGACTCACCCACCACTCGCCACAACATAGCAATCACGCCCAGTGACAGCAGTACAGTACTTAGCTTTGCCAACCATGGTGACTGCGCGTGAAATGCCAAGGTCACTGCCCCCCACAAACTGTGCGCATCTTCAAGCTGATAGCCGTACGTTTGCAAATAGTCATTCATTTGCGAAACAACATTAAGGTACTCGCCAAAGAGCCCTTCCTGAAAAAACCAGGAATAGGCCACTAACGACACCACCACCAAAACCGCGCCGGCAGCAAACGCCCACTGGCGTTTTGCCAACATCGCCAACCCGATCACCAGTCCTAAATGCGGTTTGAATGCAATCAAGCCAAACACAATCCCCGCCCCAAATGGCCGCTGGCAGCGAAGCAGCAAAAACGCTCCCAACAAAATCAATAGCAGGAACACGGACTTCTGTCCCATCACCAGCGAATTCAAAAATGGCACAAAGAGCACCGCCGCCAGGACATAAGCAAAAATATAATCTCGACTTGCTGGGTAGAACCGATACACAAGCCAACCAAAAACTGAAAACGCTAATGCACTTAAGCTCAACCACAACTTAGAAGCAGTTGAGTAATCAAACCCCGCCAGCGGCCTCAAAAGTGCATAGTAAAAGGGAGGATAGACCATCGGAAAATAACTCGATTCCGACCACTCAAATCCAATAACCTGTGGGTCGTGTTGCAGTGAATCCACGTACTGCTTGTCATACAACTGCGCTGCCTGTTCCCCAGAAAGAACTGTCGCCCCAATCCACTCCTGAAGAAAATCACCGCCTAATGGTGAGGTTCGCACCCCTTCGGTCACCCGGAAGTTAGGGGAAAAGAAAAAGATCAATACAGCAACCAGTATTGGAAGGCCGAGAGTCAGCCAAGGCACGCCAACGTTTGGCGATTCCCCTGCTCCAGTCGTCGATCTTTCTTCACACTCCGATGGAGTCATACCAATATCGCAATTATGAAAGGGCCACACTTTTACTCATTCAAGAATAGCCGACACCTCAAACAAACCGAATGCCGATCTTATATTGCTGTCAATTGGTGCTTTTAGGAACGCTTCGATCTGCGCATAAAAAAACCTTTGCCCAAAGGCAAAGGTCTCTGTGTAATAGCAACTTGCATAACAAATTGTTAACTACTGTGATTATCAAGGACGGCCTGTAAATCGCTCTTTTCCCTGTATCCGGCGATTCGCTCTACGACTTCGCCACCTTTGAATACCAAAATCGTTGGAACAGCGGAAATTCCAAATTGAACCGCCAACTCCATGTGTTCGCCTACGTTCACTTTACCAACAACCGATTTTCCATCGTTGTCTGTTGCAAGTTCGTCAATGACTGGACCCAGTCGTTTGCAGGGAGGTCAGCCTTGCGACCAAAAATCAACCAAAACGGGTTTCTCGGAGCCGATAACATCCGCTTCGAATGAGTCCTTCGTAAATTCTGCCGCCATATTTTCTCCAATTTAAAAATCTTCGCCATGTCCGGGTTGCCCCGAATAACGAATAACAAATCCAGATCATCTCGACCGTTTTTCCGATTCTAGCCGGTTGGCGTTGCAGGTCAACAAGCCACCGCAATGAGATCATCACGACCGAAGCTGCCAAACTTCCTACGTTAATGATCGACATCAACGAGAGAATAAACTTACACTCCCCTTCAAATTTTCATGAAAAAATTTACAAGGCAAATGACTGAGCAACATCCGCTGGAGCCGGAGCATATTCAAGAGGTTCCATGGAACTTCCTGCCCTGCCCTGCGAGAGGGAACGCATCGCACTGGAATAACCGAATAGCTCAGCCAACGGTGCATTGGCAATGATAGTGGTCGTTTCCAAATGAGTGTCAGTGCTGACGATCTGGGCTCGCCGCTGTGCCAAGTCCCCCACAAACTCGCCGTAGTAATCTTCAGGGGTTGTGATCGTCAGCTTCATAATCGGCTCCAACAGCATCGGAGACGCCTTCCTTAAAGCTTCTTCGAACGCTTCCCCCGCAGCAATTGAAAACGCCATCGGAGTCGACTCCTCAGTCGTCTCCGCATCCAACAAGGTCACGCGGATTTTCGCCAACGGAAAACTACCAATCGAACCGCCTCCTTCGCCGCGAGCCTTGATTTCGTCTTTTACGGACTGAACCATTTCCGGCGGCATCGCATCGACAGGCAATCGACTTCGAATCGCTACCCCTGTTTCAATTTTCTCATCGGGTTCCATTCGCAGCTTGACCTTGGCAAACAACTGCTGGCCGTTGACCAAACGATGACACTCACCGGTAACTTCTACACTCTGCCCAATTGTTTCGCGATACGAAACACGTGGCTTATGAACTTTCACATTTAGATTGAAATCTCGCAGCAGTCGGTTCTTAATCACTTCGAGGTGCAGTTCACCCATCCCGGCAATCAACGTCTGCCCCGTGTCTTCATTTTCATTTGCCTTGAATGTCGGATCCTGTTTCTTCAACAGATCGAGAACGTCTCCAAGTTTATTTCGATCCGCTGTCGACTCCGGTTCAATCGCCATCTCAATAACTGTTTCAGGAAATTCAATCGGCTCGAGAAGAATGGGATTGTTTTGCTCACAAAGCGTATCTCCGGTTACCGCAAATCGAGGGCCAATGACGCCGACGATTTCGCCACAAGCGATTTCATCTAACTGGCCGTCTCGCTCTTTTTTGGTGGCATGAATCTGCCACAACTGAGCTGCATTCTCTTTTTTATCTTTAGATGGGCAGTAAACTCGCGAATTCCCTTTCAGCACGCCTGAGTAAATCCGGATCCAATAAAGGTCGCCGGTTTTTGCGGGCAAAATTTTGAATACCAATCCACAGAACGGCTCTTTCGGATCCGGCTTTCGAGACAACTCCTGGTCAGGTTTTCTTGGATTCGTTCCTACCACTGGCGGACGCTCGAGTGGATTAGGAAGATAGTGCTTAACACCATCAAGCACACCCTGCACGCCGATGCCGTGTAAGGCGGAACCGCAAACCAC
>JAAEMV010000160.1 GCA_024225195.1 Planctomycetaceae bacterium
GACCAAGCAGATTCCGTCAGGGTTGTAGATATCTGTTGGGGATATCTCCAGCCCCTTTTCCATCAAATTGAGGGCGTAGATATCGCTAACCGGAAACATTCCCTCTTCGGATTGCAAATGCGAAACGAACAGGCTCAACAAGACAAATACGATTCCAAGCGATCCAAATTTCATGACAACCACCGACCCAATACGACGCATTTCCTAAACAGGGATGCGATTATCGGCGATCTATCTGGATTTTGAAAGAGACGCACCCGAATTCCACCCGATCATGCAGCGGTGTGATACGGCATCTAGCGTAAAAACATTTATTTTTAATAGCCCAGATTTTGCACGAAATCATGGAGCTCTTTGACGGAAACCACGAGTTTTTTGGCAATCGTGCGTTCCCGTAGCCGTAAACTGAGCCAGCCGAGAGAATCAGTTGAATCCAGATCGGATGAGCGGTGAAGTTTCAGAAGCTTAGCAATGCCGGTGGGATTGAAAAAACAATGAAAGCTGGCCTCTCGGGTTCCGGTGACCTGACCTTCAAACTTACCCCAAAGATGGCCGCGGCCTTGCTCCACATCCCGCACTACCCGTTGTAGGCGAGCATTGTCTGA
>JAAEMV010000161.1 GCA_024225195.1 Planctomycetaceae bacterium
TCTCAAAATATAGATTTTGAGCTTTGGCCTTCTTGAAAGGCCTTTCCCCCTGCCCTATCTTGACGCTGGGCCAAGCTTGGCCCAACGGCGCACCTATTTCGACACTGACATACGTGCATAGGTAAATATATGAATATTTCATCAAAATTAATTGCAGCCGCACTTTTAATAGTTTCATTCGCTGGGTTCGCCTCGCCCGTAAAGAGTGAAATCATCGTGATTGACAATTTCAATACAACTATGGGAAAAGGCATTCTGAGAGTCAGTCCCTTTCAAACCACTGATGTTCAAACCGCGGAAACAAGCGGTGCGGTAAAGGGCAATCCAATTACCCGTGACATAACTCTCAATTTGCAAACTTCACCTAATCCATTTCTTGAAGCGAATGCATTTATTTTTGATGACAAGTTCGCTTGGTCGAATGACACGGATGTTGCCTCAGACGTCACGCTCAATCACCAATTCGCCCCCATCAATGTTCTCAGTCCATATGGCTCTGAGCACGGTTCAGTGATACTAGACGTCTTAGCCGTAGACCTAGGTGCCAACGCGACGATTACGCTCGTGGACAGCAACGACCAATCTGCAACTTTTTCACAATCGGTCACGGCAGGTGGCGCGCAACAGTTGACCTTCAATTATGATGATTTCCTAAGTATCAATTCGAGCTTGGATCTCACTCAGATTAAAAACGTTACAACCAAATTGTCTCAAGACTCAGGTGCAACGGCAGTTGATTTTCAAATGGATGTGTTGATTTTCAATACCCCTGAACCATCGAGCATAATGCTCTTCTCACTGGCCGGCATTGGATTTGCATCAAGAAGGCGACGCAAGCAAAGCTAAAAGCGATGCTCGTATCGATCGTTTGAATCAATTTTCTTTCGGTGTTCAACAGCGTCTTGGCTTCCTCTATATGCAAAAGGGAGGGAGGCACCGAATGCTAACCACACGTTCCACGGTGCTATTTAAACCCTTGGCGAATATTTGCGGTTCAACTCTGCCTTCTCGAATCAGTCGCGAATCTTCCCATCCCTATCGATTGTGCTTGCCGACCTTATTGGAATCATGTTCTAATTGGCGTGATTTCGGGTATTTTGGTCGACAAACAGAACAATAGATTCTCATGAATTTCCTTTTCCCTCTCACTGTGGGATTGTCAGTCATTCTGATCACGGTTGGATTGCACGCCATCACGACGACGCAAGCGATCTATCTACTCAAGAAATACGGAAAAAAGAGAAGCCCAAAAACTAACATCAAATCAAGGCCTTTAATTCTTGGTCTGACAGGAGTCTTTTTGTCAGTCAAACATTACATCGACATTATCCTTTGGGCAGTTGCTTATTGGATTTTTGCCGGGGCTGAGCATTTTGCCAACTTCGAGGACGCCGTCTATTTCTCATCGGTCACTTACACAACCCTCGGATACGGTGATGTAACTCTCTCAGATAACTGGAGATTGTTGTGTGGCATTCAGGCGATCAATGGCGTTCTACTTTTTGGTTGGAGCACCGCGATCCTCTTTTATCTTGTTCAACGTTTTTGGAGCGAGGAACGCAAGAAAACTGAAGCCGGCGAGCCATAACCCATTTAGACCAAATCATAAATATGCAACGAACACAAAACATCTGCTTAGTTTTATTAGCGACCATCGCAGTCAGCTTTAGCCTCTTTTATTTAAAATCGGTTTTACTCCCATTCGTGATCGCGTTGTTTGTGGTGATCGGATGTCGCCCGATCCTAGAATTCGTTGAGAAGCAATTAAAACTCCCACGTTCAATCGCATTCGGACTATCTTTTTTAATTGGCAACTTGTTGCTAATCGGATTCGCGCTCTTGTTGTGGTTCTCAATTACGGATTTGCAAAACAAATCCAGCGTCTACGAAAAGCGGATGAATATCATTGCGACCTGGGTAGTCGAAAAACTCCCAAGCGATCCCCCAACTCCAGAGCCTAACGAATCCGATAACGACACTCCCAATCAAGATATTTCTGCCACCCCTCCTGCCTTTTCGGGTAACAGCGACCTGCCTAAAAATCCCAAAGCAGCTGTCCAAGAGATATTCCAGTCCATCTCGAACTTCATTCAAGAACAACTCGTGCGACTGGCTAGCTCGCTTGCCAACCTGCTTTCTTACGGAATCCTAATTCTTATTTTTGTATTCTTCTTGTTGATGGGGAATACGGGGCAAATCCCGGGTCCAGATGTAATAAATGAAAATCAGCCTCGCATTCTGGGAGAAATTGAAGAGCAGATCCGTAAATACCTTTTCATGAAAACGGTTATCTCGATGTTCACGGGACTTGCATTCGGTCTGGTTCTCTGGATTTTTGGTGTCCCCCTAGCGACCGTCTTTGGGTTCTTAGCCTTTTTACTCAACTTCATACCCAATATTGGCCCGCTCATCGGCTGTGCGCTGCCCGTTCCATTTTTAATTCTCAACTCAAATATTTCCCCGACTGCTGGGGTCATTTGCTTCGTTTTGATCGGCACAATTCAATTCGTCAGCGGCAATGTGATCGAGACTCGAATCATGGGAAAGTCGTTTGATGTCAGCCCCATTACGTTATTACTCGCTCTAATGTTCTTTGGACTGATTTGGGGCATCATTGGCATGTTTCTGGCCACTCCGATCGTATCGATCCTCAAGATTGTTCTACATCAACGTGAATCAACCCGGCCGATCGCCGACTTACTTGCCGGCCGCCTCGATGTCTTCAATTCTATGGAAGATTAATAGCCAACTTGGAACTTTAAAACCTCCATTGCATTGTTCACAAACGACTTGCTTCTGAACATTAGCCTGCGCTGAAACTGCCTCGCGGCGTTTTACCCCGACGGGGGAAAATGCCCCACCCGCGGCAAGCTGCCCTCGCCTCACCTCTTAAAAAAATTCAAACGAGCGCGAATAAAAAAGAATCTCAAAGTAGTTCTTTTTATTCAAAAAGCGGCACTTGCTGACGAATTCTTTGGCCAATACCCAACACCAGCAATCAACTGGCACACCGATTGCTATTCGCTGAATCATGAACCGATCGATTCCAAAACAATTGATCTTATCGGCACTCTTCACTTTTGTTCACCAAGCCACCTCTTATTTGAAATAGAACCTGCACTGAAAGAAAACTCATGTCAACTCATTCCAACCCAACCTATCGTGAGCCCGTCAACAGCCAATCAAGTGTTCCTTTGCATAAACGAATTAGCGAACTCTCTACGGAAATCCAAGAAAGTAGCATCCCCTTTCAAACGTTGATCGATGAAGTTGGACAGGTCATCGTTGGCCAAGAGAAACTGATTCAGAGAATGTTGATCGGCCTCCTTGGCAACGGCCATCTCTTAATCGAAGGTGTGCCTGGACTTGCCAAAACAACCGCTGTGGCCTGCCTCGCCAAGGCGATCGCAACGGACTTTCAACGAATCCAATTCACTCCGGATCTTCTGCCAGCCGACGTCGTGGGAACACTTGTGTATCGACCGCAGCAGCAGGAATTCGTCGTTCAGAAAGGCCCGATATTTTCCAATCTAATTCTGGCGGACGAAATCAACCGGGCGCCAGCCAAAGTTCAAAGTGCTTTGCTGGAAGCAATGCAAGAAAGACAAGTCACGATTGGCTCTGAAACATACCCATTGGACGACCCATTCCTCGTAATGGCGACTCAGAATCCGGTCGAACAAGAGGGAACCTATCCACTTCCCGAAGCCCAGATGGACCGGTTCATGCTCAAGGTGGTCGTTGGCTACCCGAACCGCGAACAAGAACACTTGATTCTCCAACGCATGTCAAAAACTAAACAGAATCACGATGTACGTGCGGTGATGAAGCCTGGCAACATTCTCTATGCACGTAAATTAATTGACGAGATTTACATCGACAATAAAGTTCAGGACTACATTGTCGATCTGGTGATGGCTACCCGAGAACCAGAGAAATATGGAGTGCCAGTCGACGGGTTGATTCAGTACGGCGTATCTCCCCGTGCGACCATCAGTTTAACGTTGGCAGCCAAAGCGAATGCGTTCCTCCAAGGCCGCGGCTATGTCATCCCCCAAGACGTGAAGGATCTCGCACTTGATGTCCTTCGACATCGACTCATTATTACCTACGAAGCAGAAGCGGAAGATAAAACCTCAGACCACGTCGTCTCAACTATTCTTTCCCATGTCCCCGTTCCTTAAACCGTTAGGAGGCATTAACGAAGCGGTATTTCTCAGTTGGGCCATCAACAGGTCTGCGAGGTACCAAACTGTCGGTCGGTCGAGCACGTTACCCAAGGGCTTTGCACCACCCCGCCGTAACGTGCCCGACCGGCTATTTAACAAATTTATTTCAACCCTTTCAACCACCTGAACAACTCATGATTCCGATAGAACTCGCAAAAAAAATCAAGCGAATCCAAATCCGAACCGCTCATCGAGTGGATGGCATGTTAGCCGGTGAATACCTTTCCGCCTTTAAAGGGCGCGGAATCGAATTCGAAGAGGTCCGGCCTTACCAACCGGGTGACGACGTCCGGACGATTGACTGGAATGTCACAGCGAGACAGGGAGAACCGTTCGTGAAATTATTTCGCGAAGAACGAGAACTGACAGTCATGCAGTTAGTTGATGTAAGTGCATCGCAAACCCCTGGTTTTCATCTTCAAACCAAACGCGACCTCATTTCAGAACTCAGTTCAACACTTGCATTTTCAGCAATAAAAAACAACGACAAAACTGGCCTGATCATGTTCACAGACGGTATCGAAAAATTCGTTCCACCCAAAAAGGGATCACGCCATGTCCTTCGCTGCATTCGCGAACTACTCCATTGTCAACCAATGGGGCAGGGCACAAATATTGAAAATGCACTCAACCATTTGAACCGCACTGTGAAGCGGAGATCCGTAACATTCGTCATCAGCGATTTCCTCGATCAAAACTTTGAAAAATCACTTCGCATCGCCAGCAAAAGACACGACATCATCCCAATTATCGTGAGCGACCAACGCGAATTTGAAATGCCCAACGTCGGACTGATCAACTTAAAAGATTGTGAGACAGGGGAAACCGTCTGCTTCGACACCAGCAGTCGCCGACAACGCGAGCAGTATAAAACGCGTTCTCTCCAACAAAAGATAACAAGAGATCAAATTTTCCAACGCTTAAAAATGGAACCGCTTCATATTTCCACCGGCGAGGACTATATCGATCCACTCCGTGACTACTTTCACCGCCGAGGACTAAAACGATGAGACTTTCCCCCCAACGCCCGAGAGCAATCATGAAAACAAATCGAGGTTTCAAACTGCTGATTGGATTTAGCCTCTTGGTATTTTGCCAAACAGGTCTTGCTGCCGAAAGCCATTTGGCCCCTAAAGATTCGCCAGTAGAAATTCAACTTGAATTAAGCGACACACAAACGCATGTTGCTAAGCCAATTGAGTTGGCAATTACAATTACCGCTCCAACTGGCATCGCTGTCAGCCTTCCTCCCCTTAAAGAAACCCTCGGCCCCTTTGATATAGTCGGGCATCGCGACATTAACGATGTTCCCTTTCAAAAGAGCCGCAGGTGGCAACGAAGAATACAATTAGAAAGTTTAATGGCGGGAGAACTAGAGATTCCGGCGATTGAAATTGGCTACGTAGATCGCCGTAAAGATTCCGACATCACCGGAATTGTGTCGACCACCCCTAAGTCAATTTCAGTCATCAGCAATTTTGAAAAACCGACAAGCCCACAGCAACTCCGCGACATCAAATCTGTCGTATTCATCCCAGAGCCTGACTCTGCAAACACAAACTTACCAGCCGCTTCCACCCTGGCAACCACGATGTTGCTTGCTCTGGGCTTTGCCGCTGTGATATTCGCAAAACGAAAAAGTCGAATCTCCTCTCGTCGCCAGATACTAAATCGCCTCAACGAACTTCAAACGCAAGCAACTCAACAAAAAATTGGCAATGACGAAGCCTTGGTTTGTTTATCGACAATCGCCAGAGACTTCTCAAAATTTGAATATCAAATATCGGCACCCGAATTGACAACTAATGAGTTCCTCACACACGCCAGCTCAAACCCAAGACTGACGTCCGACTTCAAGCAACTGCTATCCAATCTTTTAACTCAGGCGGACTTGATCAAGTTCGCTGGAGCTCAAGGGTTAAGCACTGACATAAAAAAATCAATCGAACGTTTAACTTCCATCGTAAAGCAAGCAGACCTCACTTCTTCTGAGGCTGCCCAAAAACTCAAGCCCTTGCGTCTGCCCTTACGTCTGCCCTTACGCTTGGGATCGATCAGTGAACCAACGAACATGGAGACAAACTGATGTTTTATACGAATTCGATATGGTTCCTCCTATTACTCTTCTTGATCCCACTGGCCATTTGGAGACTTTACTGGAACAAGCAAGAGACCTCTGTTTCTTTCAGCTCCATTAAAAATGCAACCTCGATTCCCCCCAGCTGGCGTCAGCGGTTGAGATGGCTTCCCCACGCATTAAAAATCATGGCCATCGCCTGCATGATTTTTGCGATCGCACGTCCTCAACAGGGACGAAAACAGACGATCACCAACACAGAGGGAATCGCCATTGAAATGATTGTCGACCGCAGCAGTAGTATGCAAGCCCTTGATTTCGAACTCGAAGGCCGCGCGGTAGACCGCCTGACAGCCATCAAAAATGTGGCCGAGAAGTTTGTGCTTGGAAACGATGAACTAGACGGTCGCTTTAGCGATTTAGTTGGCTTATTGACCTTTGCTGGCTACGTCGACAGTCTCGCTCCACCAACTCTTGATCACAGCTACCTTACGTCTCAACTACAAACTGCAGAAATTGTAGATTCGCCAAATGAGGATGGAACCGCAATTGGCGACGCTATTGGACTTGCCGTTGAAAAATTAACCAACCTAAATCTGAAACCCGAGGAGAACAATTCTGGCGAATTGAATTCGGAAATTAAGAGTAAGGTCATCATCTTACTTACAGATGGCGAGAATACCGCAGGTGACTTAGATCCACTGGACGCTGCTGATCTTGCTAACACACTTGACATCAAAATTTACACCGTCGGCGTTGGAACGAAAGGAACAGCCCCCGTTCCTGTGCTCGACCCCTTTTCAAATCGTCGAGTCCTACAAATGATGCCGGTCAACATTGATGAAGAAACTCTCACCCAGGTAGCGGAGAAAACGGATGGAAAGTATTTCCGTGCAACGAGCTCCGAATCCCTCGAGAAAATTTACGAGGAAATTGACATACTCGAAAAGACGGAAGTGGAAGCAAGCCACTACGTCGATTATCGAGAGATGGCCACCGAAACGGTTCACTTTGGAGCGATCCCAGTTCCCCCCGTCGCTCTGCTGGCTCTCATCTTCCTTGCGATTGCGACCTTACTATCCAAAACAGCTTTTAGAACAGCCACCGCCTAATCAGAAATCAGGTTTAATCATGAATGTTCAATTCGGTAATCTCGAGCAACTCAACTGGCTCTGGTTGGTGTCTATCGTCCTTGTCGTGACGGTATTCACAGGATACAACCACCGCAAATCACTTAAAAAGTTTGCCACAGCCAACCTTTTCCCAAAAGTGTTCCCAACGGCGAACAGTCTTCATGGTCGCATCCGTTCCGCATTGATAATTTTAGCGTTGCTCTTTCTCACCTTGGCGTTAGCTGACATTCGCTGGGGAAAAACGTGGCGAGATGTTCCCCAGAAAGGAATCGATGTCGTTTTCGCACTCGATGTATCAAGGAGCATGCTGGCCGATGACGTTGCCCCCAATCGCCTCGAACGCGCCAAACAACAAATCAAGGATATAGTCAATGAAATGGCTGGGGACCGCGTCGGCTTGGTTGTCTTTGCCGGATCGGCAAAACAACAAATCCCACTCACCAAACACTATCAGGATTTTAAAAACATGCTCGATGGCGTCGGCCCCTTTGATATCGAACAAGGGGGTTCGCGTCTTGGAAATGCCATTGAATGTGCTGCCGACTCTTTTCTTGACAAAACCAATGACCACAAAGCGATTGTGATTCTTACCGACGGAGAGGATCAAGAAAGCGATCCAGTCTCAACTGCCAAACAGGCCTATGACCAATTAGGAATTCGCATTTACACCGTTGGACTAGGCGACCGTCTACAAGGCTCCAGGATCCCCGTTAACACACGTGGAACTCGCAGTCCGAACAGCGAACAATTCATGAAATACGAAGGACAGCAAGTCTGGTCAAAACTGAATAATTCGGTCTTAGAAAAGGTTGCATTAGCCACCAACGGTGCCTACATACCCGCAGAAACAAAATCGGTAGACATGGCAAGTGTTTACCGATCCTACATCCAAAACGTAGAACAAACCAGTTTTGAAACCGCCCGCTTACGCAGCTATACCCCGCGGTTTCAAATTTTCCTCGGAGTCGCCTTGGCACTTGTTCTGCTTGAGACTTTTTACCCCAAAGCAATCAAAAACAGCAGTGCACGTAAACGAAGCACCTTCCTTGCACAACTGTCAATTATTCAGCCCGAGAGCATCAACAACAAATCGCACTCACCTAACAAAACATCCGGAGTCCCAGCATGATTAAGAAACTTACTCAAACGTGTTTCTTCACGTTAATCAGTATCGCTTTGATTCCATCGACCGAGCAGACTGCTTTCGCGCAAGTAGAGAAAATCAATGCAGCCAACCAAAATCTCCTTGCCGGGAAAGTTGACGAAGCGATCGACATTTACGAATCAATCCCACCAATGGCGGGAGGCAACCAATACACGTTGGCCTACAACCGCGGCGTCGCACTGTACCGACAAGGAAAGATGGACCTTGCAAAGAGTTCGTTCGTAGAATCGTTGGCTTCCGACGATCCAGAAATTGCCGGCAAAGCGGCTTACAACGTCGGCAACTGCCTGTTTGCCGAGGGTTTGCAGCAATCTGAAACACAAAAAGACAGGGCGATAGAATCACTTAAATCTGCCATCAGCTTTTACCGCGATGCACTTTCTATTGACGAAAACGCAACCGATGCCAGAGCGAACATCGAACTCGCCTATCAGCTACAGAGAAAATTAAAACAAGAGCAACAACAAGAGCAACAACAAGAGCAACAACAAGAGCAACAACAAGAGCAACAACAAGAGCAACAACAAGAGCAACAACAAGAGCAACAACAAGACCAACAACAAGACCA
>JAAEMV010000162.1 GCA_024225195.1 Planctomycetaceae bacterium
CGCGTGGTAAATTCCGCCAGCTTCATCGACCCTTGGGGCGCGGCCCATCTTGAATTCTCCGTCTTCAGTGCGGTGCGGTTGCAAAACACCTTATCAGGCAAAAGGATGGCTGCCCAGCCTCTCAAAACGGTCCCTGACACCTTTCCTTCCTCTTCTACGATGAAGGAAATTCAATGACGAAGAAGAACTCCACGTCGAACTGTTGCCCCCAAACAAATCTGTTTGATTGTTTTTATATGAAATCTTTGTGCTTTTTGGCAGCCTCGTATTTATTTTTTTCCGAATTGTAGAAAACGACTTGGCAAGGGGAGTCATTTACAAGTCGCTTGTTTAGGTCACCATGCAGCCAACGTGAGAATTGTGACTGTTCAAATTTTGGCACAAAGATTACGTCACAATTAATTAACGTCGCAACTCTGACGATTTCGTTAACGCGTTCTCCAAAAATTAATTCGAGTTGGCTATACTTCATGAAACGATTGAAACGAGTCGCCTTGTTGAACACCAATCTCAACTTATTCTCAAACGCCGTCGGCTCACAATCAAAACTCACTGCTGTGCCGTATGCGCGGATGGATTCATGCGGCATTAGATGCACTGAATGGACTGAGGGATTCTTAATCGTACTCAAGAATTTTTCTACCGTCTTAACGGACCGAGGCCTACCGTCCCATGCAAACAAGACTCTTGTTACCCCCCATCGATTAGTCGCGTGAATGATCATTTTGTCTCCTCAATTCAGAACAAAGAAAATCAACCTCAAGATGTTGAACCAATCTTTGTGTCAAACGGAGTTTGGGATCTGTTCTTCGCTTGCAAGGATAGGCATTGAGCAACTCTCAACAGACATCGTTTCTTTGCCGCTCGCTTCCGACATAAAGGCCCCATGCAATCGATCCCAGTCCATTACCAGTGACCCGCCATCCTCAACGTGCGAATCTGCCCAATTCATCAGCAATTCGAAACAGGCGTGGTCGATATACTCAACTTTTTCGAGGCAAACATGCAACTCCGCGTCGCCCGGAAGCTGATCGAGGTACTCGGCCAAAATAGGTAGCCTCAAGAATGTTGCGGCACCACGAAGTCTTAGTTCGTAGCGGTGTTTGATTTCGTCAGAGACAAGATCGACTTCGAGGTGACTGAACCGGTAAAGCAATTTTGCTGCGGAAAGCCCGACCCCAACCATGACTCCGATCAACAGATCAACCGCCACAATGATGATAACGGTAACGAGGTAGATCGCCGCTTCGGATTTCCCAACTTTCAAAAGTCCTTTAATTTGAGCAGGGTTAAGGAGCTTGAATCCGGTATATACAAGCAGTGCTCCCAAGGCGGACTTGGGGATGTACGCCAACAAAAACGGAAGAAAGCAAACGAACAATAGTAGCCAAGCACCATGCATGATCGTTGATTTCCTTGTCCTCGCGCCGGCCTGCACGTTGGCTGAACTTCTAACAATGACACCGGTCATTGGCAACGCACCAACTAGTCCACAAAGCGTATTCCCTACCCCCTGAGAAATGAGTTCCTGATCAAAATCTGTTTTGACCCCAATATCACGTGACATATCATCAATCGCCGCAGCGGTTAGTAATGTTGCCGCACTCGCAACAATCGCAATCACAAAAGCTGAACCCCAGATAGACGGGTCAACGATCAATTCTGCCCAAGTCACTGATGGAAATGAGACTTCACTAAACATGTTCTCGGGGACCGAGAGCTGAATCACTTCGAATCCAGCAATGATGGCGAAAAGTGTTGCAGCAATAATCCCGATTAACGCCCCCGGAATGAAGCTTACCCTCTTAGGTGCCAGTTTATTCCAGCCGACGATGGTCGCTATCGTTACAACTCCAATGAGTGCGGCCAAGTGATGATTGGCAGGGCCATCCGAAAAACAAGCTGCGATTGCGGACGGGATGGTTGCAAGATACTGCAGTCCGCCACGCGCTGCCTTGTCCCCCCATAAGGCTTCGTGGTCGAGCATCACATGGAACTGACTAATCAGAATTAATGCACCAATCCCGGAAAGCATTCCTTTGATAACGGCTGGTGAAACAGCGCGAAACCAACGGCCCAGCTTCATTTTTCCAGCTACAACCTGCATTATTCCCGCAAGAACGACACTGCAGCCAAGAGCGGCTAGTGCGAACGCCATAGCGGCATCTTCAGAACCTGCCGCGCTTTCGCCGATGCGTTCTAAATAACTGTCACGATTCGTGAAAATGATATCGGCGACGATTACGAATAGACCTGCCGCCGGCCCGCTAACTTGCAGGGGAGATCCAGAAATGAAACCTACGACTAAGCCGCCAATAATCCCGGTGATCAACGCGCGTGCTGGATTCACTCCGACTGCAACCGCGATTCCGATGCACAATGGTAGTGCTACAAGGAAAACGACCACGGAAGCGAGGAGGTCGTTGGCAAAGTACTTCATTGGTCCTTGTGATTCCGTTTGGATTTCACTTTTGGTACCTGCTCGCTTTAACATGTCCAATCTCCAGGCTTTATAAGCAAAGGGTCAATCGAAATGACTTCCCTCCTACATATATACGGAGTTAACGGTGTGTTGAAAAAGTCGAATTTTCAAACATGTAGTGTCGAAAATATTGACATGTTGAAAAAACCGACATAAATTAACGTTATGGAATGGCTCAACTATCATCATTTGTTCTACTTCTGGACTGTCGCGAAAGAAGGAACCGTAACTGCTGCTGCAAAAGAATTGCATTTAGCAAGGACAACGATTACCGCACAGATTCGGGATCTTGAAAAATCCGCCGGGGCGAAACTGTTCCGCAAATCAGGACGGTATCTTGAACTGACGGAATTCGGACAACACGTTTTTCGGTACGCCGAAGAGATTTTTTCGATTGGCCGAGAGCTTTCCGATTTCATGCGGACTGGCCAACCGGGGATGAACAAAAAATTCGTCGTGGGCATGCCCGACGTCGTCCCCAAATTGGTAGCCTTCGAATTGCTTAAGCCAGCGATCCACCACCCGGAAGGGTTTCAAATTGTCTGCCACGAAGGGAAACTGCCAGATTTAATGGCTGATCTTGCTCTTCACCGACTGGATCTGATTATCGCCGACTCCGTCGCTCCGCCAACTGTCGACGTCAAGGCTTATAATCACCGACTGGGCGAATGTGGGTTGTCGTTCCTTGCTGTACCTGAACTCGCTCGTAAGTACCGCCGCAATTTTCCTTGGTCGCTTAATTCAGCTCCAGTTTGTTTGCCGACCGATCATACGGCTGTTAGACGATCTTTGAATCACTGGATGGATGACAATGATATCCATCCAAAGATCGTTGCCGAGTTTGAAGACAGTGCCTTACTCAAAGTATTCGGGCAGTCCGGTCTGGGTATCGTTCCGATCCCAACTGCGATCGAAAAAGAGGTGAAGAGTCAGTACAGCATGCAGTTGGTCGGACGACTCGATGAAATTGTTGATCGTTTCTTTGCGATCTCGGTCGAAAAACGGGTCCACCACCCAGCAGTTCTTGCAATTGTGAAGCAGGCAAGAAGCAAGATTTTCGACCAATCCGCGGACTAATTGGTACCGACGGTGGGTAGTTGCCGCAAAGCGGGTAAAGGCGTAATGGGTGGGAACGCCAAAAACCCGCGATACGTGGGGCAAAAAAGGAAGGCTCGCCAGAATCAACTGACGAGCCTTTTTCGTTTTGAGCCGGGTTGTAACTCCGGCATCAGTGGAGGCGGCGGGGATCGAACCCGCGTCCCGCGATGTATCGGCTATGGCCTCTATGTGTGTAGTCGATGATTTAATCTTCGCCTGACAGGCCGACCATCGACAGCCTGAACGTCAAACTAGTCCGAAACTTAATTTAACAGTAAGCGTGTCAAAC
>JAAEMV010000163.1 GCA_024225195.1 Planctomycetaceae bacterium
CATTCCAGATGTCAGCCCCGGATGCCTCTCCCAGCGGGTCGTCAGTCCCGCGATACGAAATAATGACATCGTTCGTATCAAGCCCGTCTACTGAACTGCCATCCGTTATCTTGTAGGAAACAGCGTAAAAACCGGCGGCTTCGTCAACTCGATCGCCGTTTCCATCTTTCAAGACATCCGAGTCATCAAGTATAGTCGCAGTACCAATCTTGGTACCTTTTCCGCCTAACCCAGTAATGCCAGCACCATAATCGCGGTTGTAGGCATCCATCGACAAAATGGCTAACAATAGGTCTTTTGAAATGTTCATTTCGATTTCCTTACAAAATCACCACGACTTAACTCGGCCATAAAATCATCAAAATACGAGTCATTGAGACCACGGGCCAATGCCTCATTATGAATTTTGCCCCATTTTTTGAAAAAATCACTGCCCAACACCTTCTCAACCACACCCTGTGTCACCGGCTCGCCGGTAATCTCCAGCGTGACAGATTTGAGGCTGTAGCCCGGCCCGAAACTTGCCGCGAGATCGTCTGGATCGATCTTCTTTACACTGGCCGGGTCATTGATATCGGTGAAGGTGACAAGCAGGGGAAAATAACGATGATCGGGAACAGGTACAGGCCCCTCAATGCGCTGCATCTTTGGATAAAACACCTTGCTGTTCAATACTTTGTAATCGGGATC
>JAAEMV010000164.1 GCA_024225195.1 Planctomycetaceae bacterium
ACATCATCGAACAGTCCTGATCGATAAAATTCCTGAAGCTTGGATTTGTCAAATTCGTTATGCAAAGTCAACCATCGCGTTCATTAACATCTACGAGTGTGCCGAATTTACTCGGCCTACCGTGGGAAGTTCGTCACTGCATTTTCGGTTTACAAAAACGTTTCGTCGTCGTCCCAGCGAACAAATCCTTCGATAGCGGCATACTCCGCCATCCCTAATGCGTCGTATAGTTTTGCCGTGCCGGAGTTTCGATCTTCGGCTCGCTGCCAGAACTCACGGTCGTCGTGGCCGGGATAGACGGCGCGGTCTTTTTGCGATTCATGCTTAAAAATTGCATTCCGTTTTAGCTCGACTTCGCCCGGTGAAAGTGGAACTGCCATTTCAATTTCGTGCGGTTCCCACTCGTGCCAAGCACCCCGGTACAACCAAACCGTGCATTGTTCGTACCAAGCTTGATCCTGAATCTTTTGGACTGCTTGAAGAATTGCCGAAAGACAGACGCGGTGGGTGCCGTGAGGGTCACGCAAGTCGCCCGCAGCATAAATCTGGTGTGGTTTTAGTTCTTCTAGTAGCTTGGCGACGATATTAATATCTTCGTCACCAAGAGGTTTCTTTTTGATCGTTCCGGTTTCATAGAACGGAAGGTCAAGAAAATGAAGGCGATCTTCAGGCACACCGCACAGGCGGGTCGCAGCTTTTGCTTCGCCCTTTCGAATCAGTCCCTTCACCGTTTGAACTTCCGGGCTGTCAACTTCGCCCGGTGTTTTATTTCGGAGAGAGTTTTCAATACTCGAATCGAGTGATTCTGTTTTAGCCGGAGCGACGCCGAACGTTTGATTAAAACTGGCCATGAAATCACAGAATCTCAGAGCGTCGTCGTCAAACACAGCAATGTTGCCTGATGTCTGGTAGGCAACGTGGACTTCATGTCCCTGTTTTGCCAGTCGAATTAATGTTCCACCCATCGAGATCACATCGTCGTCTGGATGCGGTGAGAAAATCAAAACTCTTTTTGGGAAGATGTCATCGTGCGGTCGGGAAACATCGCCGGGCTGTTTCAGGTCCGCAGGCTTGCCTGCTGGCCAACCGGTGATGGTGCGTTGTAGATGTCGGAACACCTGAACGTTGATATCGTAGGCCGGCCCGTGTTCCGCCAGTAAGTCTTGAAGTCCTTCTTCGTTGTAATCTTTTTCAGTTAGTTTAAGAATTGGCTTATCTAATAAACGAGCGAGCCAAATCACGGCTTTGCGAGTTAAGAGGTCTGTCCATTCCACTTGCTCGACCAACCAAGGGCATCGAAAACGGGTCAAACCTTGAGCAGCTGAAATATCGAGCATGAACCGGCAATGGGGGTGCTCTTGCAGGAAACTGGCAGAAACCATTGGCGAAATTTCACCTTCGACGGCTTCGGCAACAATTTGTGCTTTGTGTTCGCCATAAGCGATGATATAGATTTCGCTCGCACTTAAAATTGATCCGACACCCATCGTGATCGCTCGCCTTGGAACGTTTTCTTCGCCAAAGAAATCGCCGGCAGCATCAGAACGTGTGACGCGATCCAAGGTAATCAAGCGGGTGGAACTGGTTTTACTTGAACCAGGTTCATTGAATCCAATATGTCCGGTTCGGCCAATGCCGAGGATTTGAATGTCGATTCCACCGAGCAGTTCAATTTTTGTTTCATACTTGGCACAAAATTCGGGGACATCAGCCTTTGCAAGTGTCCCGTCAGGGATGTTGATATTTTCTGGCAGAATGTCGATGTGATCAAATAAATGCTCATGCATGAATCGCACGTAAGATTGCAATTCATTCGGTTGCATCGGGAAATATTCATCGAGGTTGAACGTCACCACGTTTTTAAACGAAAGACCGTCCTCTCGGTGCATTCGAACCAGCTCTGCATAAACACTGACAGGCGTGCTACCTGTCGCAAGTCCCAAAACGCAATTTTCGTCCTTGGCCGCACGAAAGTGGATTCGATCGGCAATTCGACGGGCGATTTCTTTGGAAGCGTCGATCGCTTGCCCGAATACCTGAACCGGTATTTTTTCGAATTGGCTGGAAACGGGTTCGGTGATGGTTAATTCGTGAGCGTCGGGAATATGTCCAGTGGCCATGTCGTTTTATGTTGTTTTTTAAGTGGAATGGGAAGTTGGAAACGAATTACTAACTTGAACTCTATTATCCAGTTTTTATGCGGCTTGATAAGTCCGTGCGTTAGTAGTTCTTTGAATGCGGTTTCAGGGATGGTTTTTGCTGATTTTGGATTGGGCGATCTAGTCACCCTCGTCAAATCGATGGTTCACGGTTGAGGTTAACGTTGTGGGGTCCGGTTAAACAGTCCACGGCGCACGCATTGGAGGTATGAGTAGTTGCCCTGCTTCCCGGTCATTGATAACGGCTTCGCGTTGGGGGGTCCAGTGAATGGGCCGCCCAAGTTTCATCGCCATGTTGTTGAGATGGCAAATCGTCGCCGTTCGATGTCCGATTTCCGCCGTCGCCATCGGTGGTTTCCTGTTTAAGACGCTATCGATAAAGTTCCGATGGTGGCCAGGACTTCGCCCCAAACGAACTTGGAAATCGTCGGGGATCGGGTCGTTGATGCCGACTTTCCCTCCCGCTCGGATTTTTTGGGGAAGGATGTCAGGATTGGAGGCCGATAGAGCGCCTCCATGAATTGCAACAAACAGCCAGCCGTCGGAGCCTTCAAATTTTAGACCCCTCGGCCCCTCGGTTGTCCCGATCATTTGAACTCCATTTTCATAGGTGTTTGTAAATTCATAATCCCAAAATGCATCGTAGGGAGAGTTTTTGACCTGCTTACCATTTGCTTGAAACTTGATTGGGCCAGAACTGTCCATCCCAAGTGCCAACTGGGCAATGTCGATGATATGGGCTCCGCGATCGGTCATTTCACCTCCGCCGTAATTGAGGATAAATCGCCACCAGAAATGGCACCGCTGAGGAGCGTAATCAACGGGTTGAGTATGTCCCTGCCAAAAATCCCAGTTCAGTGAAGAGGGAACCGGTGGTGATTGTAACGGTCCGGCTGTTCCCTTGGCGGTGAGATGATGTGGCTGTTCGCATGGCATTTGAATCCGGATTGTATGCAGTTTTCCGATTCGCCCATTGCGAACTAATTCTGCGGCAAACCGACAGTTATGATTTGAGCGTTCATGGCTGCCACATTGAAGAATACGGCCAGTCGATTGAGCGGTGTTACGAATGGCTCGACTTTCGCCAAATGAATTAGCCAACGGTTTTTCGCAATAGACGTCTTTGCATTGACGCATGGCATGAACCGCGGCAACGGCGTGCCAGTGGTCGGGTGTTGAGACATGGACGGCGTCGAGCCCTTTTACCTGCAAAAGGTCGCGGAAGTCTTCGAACCCTTGGCAGTCGTTGGTTTTGTAGTGTTGATTGACTTTTTGAGTCGTGGTTGCCAAGTGTGCTGAATCGACGTCACAGGCTGCGACCACTTGAACTCGCTCGTCGTTGAGGAAGCGGCGTGTATTGTCATTGCCCTTCCCTCCACAGCCGATTGCACCCATCACAATTCGATCGCTGGGAGCGACAGTTTTCCCGAGGCCAAGTGCAGCAGCAGGAGCAAAATAGGGAGCAGCCATTAGCGATGACGAATTTTTAATAAACTGTCGTCGAGTTGCGTTTGATTTCATAATTGTTCCAAAATGATAAATCGTGAGGCTGCCTGTGCAGAAAGCGTTTGGCATGGTGTTAAAAGAAATGCCCTGCGTTGCCAATTGTGTCCCGTTCAAAACTGAATTGCAAATTCGGAGCGGTAAGGCATGTCACAAGACTGGCGGTGTGAGACGGTATACGGTCAAGACGTATTGGAACCAGTGAAGTATTGAAACCAGCGACGTCTTGAATTCAGTCGGGAGAAGGATTACTTAAAAGTCCTGTAAAAACCACTTCAATTGCCGAGTTCCGACATGGTTTATTCTTGGGTCGCATCCCAAATGCTTTATACTGTCGATCAACAGCGAACAGTGAATATGCTGAGTGTGATAAACTTGGGAACTGGGAAACCGAATTAGATTTGCGAACTTGGCTTCTCGAATTTGGTTTAAGAACTCAGTAATTGTTTTAAAACGAAATCAATCAAGCAGGCAGCCTACAGACCTGAGAGAGAATTGAGCGATGAGATTAGTTGTAATTTTAGCGATGGCGTTCCTGAGCGGCGTGTCTCACCCTGCGTTTGCAATTCAAGAGGCAGCGGTATCACCGGAAGCGAGTTGGCAAGGGCTATCTTCGAAGGTCATTGAAGTTGGCCGGAAAGACAATCAAGTCCAGAAACATTTAGATTATTTGACTAACCGAATTGGCCCGCGTTTGACGGGATCTGAGGGTTTGCAGGCGGGTTGTGAATGGGCACGCGAAGAATTTGAATCGATGGGTTTAGAAAGCCGTTTAGAACAATGGGGTGAATTTCCTGTTGGGTTCGAGCGAGGTCCCGCGACCGGGATGATGGTTTCTCCGACCAAAATGACGCTTGAGTTCGGCACCAATGCGTGGTCAGCAGGCACGACCGGCCGGGATTTAGGTAAAGCCTTGTTGGCGCCTCGATCGATGGAAGAGTTAGAGTCGATCCGGGACTCAATCAAGGGTTCCTATATCATCAGCGAGGGACGCCGCCGATTTAGTCGGAGAACAGAAGGGGCGGACAAAGATGGGGAAAAAGTGAAGCCGTTGACACGTGAAGAAAGAGCAGCGCTCGCCGATGCAATTATGGAATGCGAACCAGCGGGAATAATTCGCCCAACTTCCGATAATCTGATTTTAACGGGTGGTAACTATCGGATCGACATGGAATCGCTTCCAACGATTCCTAGTATTACGTTGTTAAAAGACCAGTGGACCGAAATTAAAAAACTGATCGAAGACGGAAAAGATGTTCAGCTTGCGTTTGACATACGTAATCATTTTCGCAAAGGCCCCATCCCTCTCTACAACGTCATTGCTGATATTCCGGGAACTGAGTGGCCTGAGGAAGTTGTGATTGTGGGTGGCCATATTGATTCCTGGGATGGTGCGACCGGGGCGACGGATAACGGTGCGGGTTGTGCAACGACAATGGAGGCTGCTCGGATTTTAATGGCTGCTAAAGTTAAGCCGAAGCGAACGATCCGATTCATGTTGTGGTCGGGTGAAGAGCAAGGTTTGCTAGGATCGAAAGCCTATGTATTGCAGCATGCTAAAAAGGTCAATGAAACCGTTTCAGCTGTCTTTGTGCACGATGGTGGAACCAATTATTGTTCCGGCATCATTTGTACTCCCGCCATGAAAGAGGACTTTGAAAAAGTATTTGCACCCGTGATGAAACTGGATGAAAGGGCTCCTTTCGAGATCCAAATCACTCAGTCCATGCGGGCTCGGGGCGGAAGTGATCACGTATCGTTTATCCAGGCGGGCGTTCCCGGATTTTTCTGGAAACAGGCTGGCCGGGCAACGTATCGAACGACTCATCACACACAGTTTGATACCTATGATTCTGTTGTTCCTGAGTATCAGGAGCATTCGAGTTTGGTTATCGCTCTGGGAGCCCTTGGTACGGCGAACCTCGATCATCTTCTTCCACGCGAAGGAGTTCAGGCTCCCTCGTTGCCGAGCCTGCAAAAATCTAAATAAGTCGAGTGAAATAAGTCTATTGATTTAGATTGATCAAAAATTAGTAACCAAGCCCTGATTTGAACCCTGATATTAAGGAAATTTTTCTGCAATGAGATTCAGTCTACTGTTGTCATCCGCAATGATTTTTGTGGTCATGCTCTTCCAGTCTTCAGTGACATCGGGAGTGGAAAATAATTTCGCGCGGCCAAACATCTTGATTATTACCGTCGACGATATGAATTGCGATTCCGTCGGTGCTTTTGGTTGTGAGTTGGCGGGAACAACGCCTAACATCGATCAACTTGCTGCCCGTGGCATGCGTTATCAGTTTGCCCATGTGCAAGTTGGCAATTGCTATCCGTCACGGAACGTCATGTTTTCCGGACGTTACCCGCATAATACGGGGGTGGAAGGGTTTTATCAGGTTAAAGATCCCAACTATCCTCATCTGGTCGATGCCATGAAAGCGGGAGGTTACTTCGTTGGGATTCGGGGAAAGGCCTCTCATTCGACGCCCTACCAACCTTACGCGTGGGATGCAGATTTGTCGGTAATCGATGGTAAGAAACAGGATGTTAAAAATGCTGACTCCTACTACGTTTCGACGCGCCGTGGGATTGAGATGGCCAAGGCTGCTGGAAAACCGTTCTGTCTGAATGTAAATATCTCAGATCCGCACAAGCCTTTCTTCGGCATCAACTCAAAAGGGAAACTTGTTGACGATAAAAACGTACCGTCCCACGTTTTTGAATCTTCTGAGGTTCCAATTCCGGGGTTCTTATTTGACCATCCGGATGTCCGTTTGGAATTAGCTCATTATTATTCGTCGGTGCGGCGCGCTGACGATTGTTTTGCGGCAACGATGAAAGCACTCACCGAATCGGGGCAAGCAGATAACACGGTAATTATGTTCCTCTCTGACCACGGCATGCCGCTTCCGTTTGCTAAAACAGCACTCTGGCATCACAGCACACACACCCCTTGGATTGTGTTTTGGCCCGGAGTCACAAAGCCGGGTTACGTGGACCGAAAGCACATGATTTCGGCGGTTGATTTAATGCCAACTGTTTTGGAAATCGCAGGAATTGAAGCGCCGGATGGATTTGATGGCCATTCGTTTTTGCCGACCATTCAAGGGAAATCGCAAGACGATCGGGAGGCGGTCTACAAAGTTTACAATGAGAACTCCGGTGGTAATCGCAGTCCAATGCGTAGCGTCGAAACAAAAAAATATGGTTACTTGTTTAATCCCTGGGTCGATGGCAAGCGAAGTTTTGCAACGGCGACAAAAGGTACAATGACTTACCGGGCGATGCAGAAACTGGCGGCAACAGATCCAGAAATTGCTGCTCGTTTAAATTTGTTCGACCACGGCGTAAGAGAAGAATTATATGATTATGAATCGGATCCTAATGCACTCAATAATTTGATTGATGATCCAAAGTATGCCGCAGTGCTCACCAAACTTCGGGGAACCATGCGTCAATTTATGGAGGAATCCAAAGATCCCGTTTTGGAAGTTTTTGACCAGCGGGAAGATGATGTCAGAGTAAGCGCCTATGTTGATCGTGTTCAGGCTGTTTCAGATGAACGCCGCCAAAAGCGTCGAAAACAGCGGTCTCCTAAGACGCAACGAAAACAAAATGTAAACTTGTTTGATTTGCAATTGCCTGAATCAGTCCAGCAAGGGCAAGCGGTTGAAGTTGTTATTAACCACAAACTGACAAAGGAACTTGGCAAACAAGATTTCCATGTCACCTTGAAGAACGCTCAGGGAGACCGAGTTGATCGGAAGGTTGTCCAGGCTGCTGGGAAAGGTAGTCTCAAAGTTCCTTTTGAATTACCCGCAGATTTTCAGTCTGCTGCGATCATGGTTTCCGTTTTTGTTGGAAAAGACTATCAATCCAATTTGCTCCATAAAACAATTGGACCGGTTTCTGTTAAGAAGTAGGTCTTAAGTTTAGGTGCATCGTAAGTAAGGCTCGGTTACTGCTCGTTGGGGAGCGTTCGATTTTTAATCGAAAAAGCTCAGGTGGCAGTAATCGCTTTTTGAAAAAGTCGCCTTTTGAAAAAGTTAAGTTAGTTGAGAGTCAAAATGGTCGTCCATTCAAAAATACCTTTTTTAAAGTTGATTTCCGAACTCGCTATCCATCTGTTGCCGATTTTGATTTACATCGGCATCATTTCTGCGCTGGACTACCGGTACCATCTCGAAGAATACCACTTCCCTTTGACGATCGTAGGAGTTTTGGGAACTGTGATCGGACTCTTGCTGGCCTTTCGAACCAACTCGAGTTATGACCGATGGTGGGAGGCAAGAATTCTTTGGGGAGCCATCGTCAATGACTCTCGCACCTGGACGCGGCAATTGTTGGAATTTACGCCAGTTGAGGATGCCGACGAGGGACAGCAACAGAAAATAAAAAACATGGCGTATCGGCAAATTGCTTGGTGTTACGCACTAACTCGTTCACTCAGGAAGCAAACAGTGGAGGAAGATCTAAAGAGCTTTTTGGATGCGAACGAGATCGAACTTTATGGCTCAAGCCAAAATGTTCCAAACGATTTGCTGCTCAAACAAGCGGGTGAATTAAGGCAGTTGTATCGAGACGGATCAATCGAGTTGTTTCAGTTTGTTGAATTAGAGAAGACCTTAACCCGGTTGACCAACTCCATGGGTGGTTGTGAACGCATTAAAAACACCACGTTCCCCAAATCTTACAGTTTGCTTGTTCACCTGCTGATTTACGTATTTGTGATGTTCTTGCCATTTGGATTAGTGGAAGTGCCGGCGATTGGTTTGGTATTAACGTCGTTCATATTGGCCTTTGCGTTTCTTTTGATTGAACGAGTATCAATTTATCTGCAAGATCCCTTTAGTGTTCAACCATCCGATACGCCAATGTTAGCTCTTTCTCGGACAATCGAGATCAATATTAAACAGATGCTTGGGGAGCAAGAAATTCCGGTGCCGCGACAACCGATCGCCGGAGTGTTGGACTAGAAAAATCAGCGGGATTTTTCTGGCAGCAAGCGGGAAAGCAGGCCTCGTCATCGGTAGCGTGACCGAGCAAATAAGTAGGCAATGGACGTATCGGATAACAACTGTTCGTTGACGGCAACAGTTTAAACTTCGTCCCCCAAAAACCTCTGACGAAATTTTCCGTACGTCCAGTGCCCTTTATATGTAACGCATCTTCCAGCTCAATTGTTCGGAGCAATCTCCCTAACCTTGGGACTTAGCAAACGAGCAATTCGGCTTGGCTTGGGAAGGATCTCGATTGGTTTCCGTTTCCCAATGTGAACTTTCAAACCAGTCTCAGAAAACGCCATCAATTTTCCGAGCGGTTTAAGGTCTGGCATCGGGGTTCTCATGAACGCGACTGCCGAAAGGTAGTCAGATACACGAAAGACAATATGATCGCCCAGAAATACCAACTTGGCGTCGTGGCCGACGACTGCGATATCAATCTCGCCGGCCATTAAGACTTTGGGGAGGCACTCTTATCATTGGTACTGATCTTTACAGAACCGTTGAGTACCCACTCTGCGTGTTCGGCGTCGGCGCCGGTTCCGCTTGGAATCTGAACTCGCATCTCCTCAAATCCGTAAGTTATCTCGGCGTTGTTGCCGGTTAGACGATCGTAAAGACCAATTGCCAAGTCGGGCCAATTCTTCGTGTGTTCTGAGCTCATCTGAAATTTCCTTTTAAATTTAAAGCAGACAAATCGAGTCCGCTTGGGGTTTTGTTGAAATTGCGTATCAAACGATTTTGATAGTTTGTACGTGGCTCGCACCCTGCCAGCCATTGCCGTGAGACCGCTAACCGTAATTGGAGGGAACATTCAACCGAGAGGAAAATAATTGGTCGGGATGGATGGCACTGACCTGCACGTGGAGCGGACTTTAATGCCATGAAAGCCGCATTTTTTGGAACTGGTCCACTGGCAGAATTTCTCAGGATGCCGCGATCCGAGGGATAAAACTGCAAGGTAAGTGATTTTTCGCCAAAAACCCATAAAAACATGGGATTCCCGGTGATGATTAGCTGTTGCCGCCCTATTCGGCTTGCGGTTCAGACATCGAGCCGAAGGGAATCAATTCTCTTCGAGGCGGAGAGATCCGACGGCTTGGGATCCTCTCCAAAATTTTTTACAGCATTAGTACTTTTGCTCAGACCTCTTTTGAAGGATTGCGCGACATGAGAAAAGAAAACTTGCCAGAGAAAACGTGTGCAGTCTGTAATCGCTCGATGACTTGGCGGCGAAAGTGGGCCAGAGTTTGGGACGATGTAAAGCACTGTAGTGAGCGGTGCCGTCGTCGTGGAAAAGCACTTCGCCGGAACTCGGGCGACAGCAACTTGAGGCTCGAGGCATGAGCAAGGTTGAGTTGAATGTGGCTCAAGTCGATCGCGTTATCCAGATGGCCTGGGAAGATCGGACGACCTTCGATGCGATTCGAGTCCAGTTCGGACTCGAGCCGGGCGAGGTTATCAAACTGATGCGGAAAAATCTCAAGCCTTCTTCGTTTCGAAATTGGCGGAGCCGAACGACGGGTAGAACAACGAAACATGCTTTAAAGCGATCTTTTAAGGTGGGGCGTTTCCGTTGCAAGAGTCAACGAGGCTAAGTCATGGTCTTTGGCGAGTTCGCTTCGCCTTTGCCGCACGACCGCCTCTCCCACGCGATTTAATGGAACCATCGTTCGCCCAATCGATTGTTGGATGCACAAGTAGAGCGGCAACCTCCAGGAAATAAATGACGCAACTCCCGATCATTCAACGTAAATTGTCAATCCTAGCCGACGCTGCGAAGTACGATGCGTCTTGCGCAAGCAGTGGGTCTAAGTCGACTCGTAAAGACAGCAGTATCGGCAGCACCGAAGGGACTGGAATCTGCCACAGCTATACACCGGACGGACGCTGCATTTCGCTGTTAAAAATTCTGCTGACCAATTACTGCATTTACGATTGTCAGTACTGCGTTAATCGAGTGACCAGTGATACGCCACGAGCACGTTTTTCCGCCGATGAAGTCGTCAACCTGACGATGGAGTTTTACAAAAGAAACTACATCGAAGGTCTCTTTCTGAGTAGCGGCATTATTCAAAACTCCGACTACACGATGGAGCAGTTGACCTTAGTGGCCAAGAAACTCCGCACAGAACATCGTTTCGGTGGATACATTCATTTGAAAACGATCCCCGGTGCGGCAGAAGAGTTGATCACCGAAGCTGGATTATGGGCGGATCGGTTAAGCGTGAACATTGAACTGCCGACAGAAATGGATCTGAAGCAACTTGCACCTGAGAAAAAGAAGACGCAAATCGTTGGTGCCATGTCCGGGATCAAGGACAAGATTGACGAGATCAAATCGGATCGCAAGTCAGGGATGAGGCCGCCTAAATTTGCCCCGGCGGGACAAAGCACCCAGATGATTGTCGGTGCTACAGAAACACCAGATAACGAAATTTTAAAAACAGCGAGTGAGCTTTACACGGGGCAACGTCTACGGCGAGTTTATTATTCCGCGTATAGTCCCATTCCGCATGCTGATTCCCTACTTCCCGGGAAAAGTCCCCCGCTAGTCCGTGAACACCGACTCTACCAAGCCGATTGGTTGCTGCGATTTTATGGGTTTGATGTGAACGAGATTGTTGTTCGGGAGGATAAGAATCTTGACCTTGAAATTGATCCAAAGCTTGCCTGGGCATTGCAGCAAAGGGGTTATTTCCCGGTGGACGTCAACACGGCCAGTCGTGAGCAATTACTTCGTGTGCCCGGGATTGGAGCAAGAAACGTCAAACGAATCCTCTCGATTCGCCGCCATCAACGTCTACGTACCGACGATTTAAAGAAACTTCGCGTTGCGTGGAAACGAGCAAAATCATTTGTCATTACAGAAGACCATAATCCAGCGCTTTCGGATCTCGATCGCAGTGACTTGAAACAGTTGATTGCTCCCAAAGAAAAACAACTTACCTTCTTTGACACCTTTGATGCAGCACTCAAGGGCGAGTTGTAGACAATGCGGACTATTCAGATTGAGGACTTCGATGATTGGCGAGCGAAAGCGAGAAAGCTGATTGGGAACCAAGTTCCTCCATCTGAAGTTCAATTATTTGATCGAGATGGTCAGCAATCTCTTTTTGGAGATCCGTCGGACCTAGATGAAGCGAGCGGTGCGACATTCCGCGTTTCAAGGGAGTTCGTGTCGTTGGCTCAGGCGGTCGGCTACCACCGAGATTTTAATCGTTGGAATTTGCTCTACCGCACGTTATGGCGAATCAAAACGGATCAACCCCATTTGCTGGAAATTGAAACGGATCCCGACGTCCACCGTTTAATACAGATGGAAAAGCAAGTCCGTCGCGACGCTCACAAGATGAAAGCGTTTGTCAGGTTTCGCAAAGTGGAACGGGATGAGAAAGAGTATTTTATTGCCTGGCATCAACCAGATCATCGTATCGTCCGGCGAGTAGCTCCCTTCTTTTCGCGTCGATTCAAAGGGATGAATTGGGCGATTCTAACGCCTGATGAATCGGTGACCTGGGATCAGAGCGAATTGCATTTTGGCCCCGGAGTTACTCGTAGCGACGCTCCAGGTTTTGACGAACTGGAAGATCTCTGGCGAACCTACTACGCCAACATTTTTAATCCAGCGCGGGTCAAAGTAAAAATGATGAAAAGTGAAATGCCCGTTCGCTATTGGAAGAATTTACCCGAGGCTGACATTATTGCTGATTTGTTGACCGACGCGCCAAAGCGTGTAGAGGAAATGATTCAGCAGCACGAAGGGTTCGAGCAAACAGCAATCAATTTTATTAAACCAACCGAGGGTGAATCCTTCACACTCGCGACATTAAAAGAGATGGCAATTGAGTGCACTGCCTGTGATTTGTGTCGAGACGCTACTCAAACCGTTTTCGGAACTGGTCCCGTCGAGGCAAAGATTGTTTTACTGGGCGAGCAACCGGGAGACCAGGAGGACATTGCGGGGGTCCCGTTTGTGGGGCCAGCGGGGAAAGTCCTCAACGAGGCAATAGATAATGCGGGCTTAGATCGGGACAAATTGTATCTGACCAATGTGGTTAAGCATTTCAAGCACATTGAAACTAACACCGAGGGAATTCCCAATGGAAAGAGGCGTCTTCATCAAAAACCTAACGCGCGGGAAGTTCGCTGCTGCCGCCCCTGGTTCGATGCCGAGTGGAGTTGCCTTGAGGATGCCGAGTTTTTAGTTTGTCTTGGCGAGACTGCAGCGAGAGCGATTCTTGGCCCTGGCAATAAGATCTCAGAGGTGCGCGGGCGGCTACTTTCGACTGATTATTGTGCAAAAACCATTGTGACTTGGCATCCCGCTGCAATTTTGAGATCACCTCGAGAAAGTCATCGACAGGAAAAAATGCGAGAGCTAATTAAGGATCTGGCGTTAGCTGGAGTGTAATTCTTTAATACCCCCAGCCCAAATTTTTTCAAACGAGAAACTCGAATCGCGATTGGCGTAGACCATCCTCGGGAAGTTACTCACCAAGGTAATTCTTTCTTTGGGGGATGGCGTAAAATATAGTAAATTGAATTGGGTGTGGCGTTCCTAAGCCGGTACTGGATCGATTCGGCTGCGGGTCCCCTGCTCTACTTCAAAATTTTACAGTCTTTCGCGGTCAGTTAGCCATGCTCAAAAAAACGATGAGTCCAATATTTCTGTGTTTCATTTTCTCAATCACTTCGATTGGGAGAGCAGATCAAAACCTTGAGCTTGCGGCACCATTTACCAATCACATGATCTTGCAGCGACAAGCTCAGGTTCCCGTCTGGGGTTTCGATGCGCCCGGAGCCAAAATCACCGTCGAATTTGCGGGGCAATCTAAGAAGGCTGTCGTTGACCAGAATGGTGATTGGATGGTGGAGCTCGACCCTCTCGAAGTATCGCGAGAGGGGCGGCCGATGAAAGTAACGAATGACCGGAATGAATCGATCGTTCTTGAGGACGCCTTGGTCGGCGAGGTTTGGTTCTCATCAGGCCAGTCGAATATGGTTTGGACGGCAGGCAGAAGCATGTGTGGTGACCTAGCGCGAGAGATCGCTGCCTCAGAAAATGATATTCCGATTCGAGAGATAAATATCAATACGGTATCCGCATTGTATCCGCAAAAGAAAGCGACCTCCGATGGTGGCTGGAAAACCCATAAAGGAGCAGGTAATTTTTCAGCCTTGTCGCTGGCGTTCGCCTATCAGCTGCACAAAGAACTCGACATGCCGATTGGCATTCTTCTCAGTGCTCACAGCAACACCAGAATCGAGGCATTCACTCAGCGGCAATCGATTGAGAAACATGCCGGTTTACAATCAGACGCAAAACTCATTCACGATGCCGATCCTCTGACGGAACAGGGACGTAATTCTCTTGCGCAATATGAAAAAGACATTCGCGCATGGCAGAAATTAGCGGGTGAAGCGGCGGTAGCGGGAGGGAGGATTCCTGCGCGGCCAAGTGTGCCGGGAATCGCCGGGATGTGGAGAGGCCCGTCTCAATTTTTTAATGGCAAAATTAATCCGGTCGTGCCGTACGCAATCCGCGGTGCGATTTGGTGCCAAGGTACAAGCAACTCTGGCGATGGCAGAATTTATGCTGCACGCATGGAAGCGCTGGTCAACGGCTGGAGAGAGGCGTGGAAGATGCCAGAAATGCCATTCTATTTTACACAGATGCAGTGCTACGGATCGCCAGATCCCAACAACGTTGGTTTTGCGGACATTCGTCAGGTGCAGCATAAATTTTTCATGGACAATCGTGAAAATGTGGGGATGGTCGTACAGTCTGATCTCAATTCAGCGAGACCTCAGGGGATCCACTATTTCAACAAACTCCATCCTGGTATGAGAATGGCCCGGTGGGCATTGGCTAAACAATACGGAAAGAAAATTGCCTACACAGGCCCCATTTTTTCTGGTTACGAAGTCAAAGGGAATCAAGCCATTGTCTCTTTTGAAAAAGAGAGTCTTTTTGGCGGCTTGATGGTTGGGAGCAAAGGATCGGCGAAAGACTATCGTGAAGCAAATAAATATATCGAGCCAGCTAAACCTACGCCCAATGAGAAATTGAACCATTTTCGTTTGTGTGACGAGAATAAAAAGTGGCACGCAGCGGAGGCCGTGATCGACGGGGATACGATTGTGGTCACGGCGAGTAATGTTCCAAATCCGATCGGGGTTCAATACGCCTACAATGCCGTGCCTGAAAATTCTAATCTCTACAACAAGGCTGGTTTGCCCGCGACTCCATTTGCGATGGTCAATGGTAAGTTGATTTTTGAAGAAGATGACTTGGAAAAAGCGGCAGCCTTGAAAGCGAGGTATGCCCAATACACCGATCCGGACTATCCCATTCTGCAGCTCGTTGAGTATTTTCGTGATGGAGCAATCATCCAGCGTGATAAACCGATTCCAATTTGGGGGCACGCAAATAAGGGAGTGGAAGTAAAAGTCACACTTGGCGGGGTAACCAAAACGACAGTCGCCAACGACTTGCAACAATGGGCAGTCGAGTTTCCACCGCTTTCGGCTACCAGTAAACCAATTACTTTGCAGGTTGAGGCGAGCCATGATCTGAATCGAACAGTGAACGACATTTTGGTCGGCGATGTTTGGTATTTAACAGGCTCGACAATGCTCAATGGAGAAATGGCGTACAACAGTCGCGATAAGGAGGCAAAGGTTCCAACTGCTATGCCAGTTGTCCGCGAGTTTAGACGAAAGACGAGTGCGAGTACTTTTGCGACGCCGCGAAAACGAAAATTTGAAACAGGCGGTGGAAAGTATCGGTCGTCATGGATGCCTGCGGACTTCACAGTGGCTGATCGAGGGGTGACGATGTTCGCCTATCATTTTGCGAAAACCCTCAATCGCAAAGGAATTCCGCAAGGCTTTATCACGATGTCTTCGGGTCAGGGTGGACGGGCCAAACAAATGGCGTCGCCACTTTCCTGGACTGCATTTGAAGGTGTGAAAGATGTTGACCGTCCTGAGTTTCGAGCACGTCTCGACGAATTGTTCATGCAGTTTCCAAACACGCCCGTTGCTAAAAAATCTGCTGAAGCTCATCTCAAAGAGGTGAGGTCTTTCGCGAAGACAATCATCGATGCAGATCGGAAAAAAGAGGACCTTGCCAAAGTCGCACCCCTCGGTGGGCCGGCGTTCCCGGAAGCAGGGAAAAGCACGGAAGTTCCGAGAGATACGATTCCAACCTATGCCTATAACTGGTGTGTCAGTCCGATGACTCCCATGGCTGTAGCCGGCGTGATCTGGGTTCCATCGGAAAACAATATTGGCTATGAGCCGAAAGATTACGCTGCGGAGTTGGAGATTTATGCCAATAGTTTGTCATCTACCTACGGGCAAGATAACGTAAAATTCATTTACGCTCAGCCTGAGAGTTCATTAGTCCCGGGGATCACAGATCCAGAAATTTCGCCGCAGACTAGTGCAACTTTTTCGAAGTGGCCAAAGACCTTGAAAGGTCTCGCCATCGAGATGGCCAAGCTTGCCCAATAGATCGAACGTGGTTTTAAACGAAATACGGTCTGCGTCTGTATGGTTACTTTAAAGCCAGGAGGGAAATAACGTGAAGTACTCGATCAGCGCGGGTGTCACGTCCGATAGAGTGACTGAGGTAAAAATAAAACTGGATTGCTTAGCTGGCTTTCCTTCATTCAAAGTATTCAAAAAGCTTTTTAAAGCGATCTGTTATAGCGGAAAGACCAAACTTGATGACCAATTCTCAACATGACGGCGGGCGTCGTAATTTTCTGCAAAAGTCTGTTTTAGGAACGGCAGCGGCAGGAATGGCGATCGCGTCGACCACGCACATCAAGGCGGATCCGGTTCAAGACGCATCGGAACCTGAAATCGTGAACGAGGTGGAGGTGCTCGTGATTGGCGGTGGTACCGCGGGGCATGTGGCTGCGATCCAGGCTGGTCGCGCCGGAGCAAAGACGTTGATCGTGGAGCGTAATAGCCAGCTCGGTGGTACGACAACAACAGGCGGAGTCGCTTTTCCCGGTTTGTTTGATGCCTGGGGAAAACAGATTATCGCGGGAATTGGTTGGGAGTTGGTCAAAGAAAGTGTGGAGTTGGACGGTGGAAAGTTTCCGAACTTTGCCAAAGTTCCTCAGCGTCATTGGCAGAATCAGGTTTTCACGAATCAATTTCTTTACGCGATTCTTGCGGAAGAAAAATGCGCTCAGGCGGGAGTTGAGATCGCTTTCTATGAATTTCCGCAAGCTGTTCAGCAGACAAGTGACGGTTGGCAGGTCGACTGTGTCGGGTTTGGAACTCGCCGGCGGGTTCTCTGTAAACAGATTATTGATTGCACGGGTGGAGCCGAAGTTGTTGGAATGCTGGGCTTGCCGCGACTGCGAGAAAAGGAACGGCAACCCGGATCGTTTCTTTTTATGCTGGGTAAGGAACACCAACCGGGAAGGAATCAGATTCATCGGCTCTACGTTCATGGGGCTGATTCGACAAACTCACGAACGGCTACCGAGGCGAATCTGACAGGGCGGAAATCAATTCTTGCGAGAGTCCGCAAAGAGAAAAAACGATTGATGCACATGCAGCCAGAAACTGGTTTTCGTGAAAGCTATCGGATTCAGGGTGAGACGTTGATATCCGTCAACGATTACACTTCCGGCCGCCTATTCGAAGACGCGATTAGTTATGCGTTCTATCCAGTCGATCTTCACACAAAAACAGGCGTAAAACCAAAGCCCCTGAAGCCGGGGAAAGTCCCGACGATTCCTTTGCGAGCTTTGATTCCCAAGTCGAGTAAAAATATTATGGTGGCTGGTCGATGTGTCAGCAGTGATCGTTTGGCCAATTCTGGATTAAGAGTGCAGGCTTCATGCATGGGAATGGGACAAGCTGCAGGAGTGACCGCAACGTTGGCTGCTAAATTAGGAACCACACCGCTGGAAGTTCCTCTGACCAAGATACACGCATTACTTCGCGAGCATGGTCAGATTGTCCCCGGCAAGGCTTAGTTTTTCCGACCACTCCAATTGTTTTGATCTTATTTTTCTATCATCTATGCCAATGAAGAAACGCAACCGCAGCTTTGTCTCGCTACTGATTGCCTTCAGTTTTGTCGTTCTTGCAGTGACAGGAATCCTTGCGTTCGCACTGCCCTTTTCGCTTCAAATTGTTGGTCTTCATGCGTTAATGGGTTTTGTGTTTATTGGAATAATCGTCCTGCATGTGGTGAATAATTATCACCATTTGTCGCGCTATATGAAAACTCGGGTTTTGTGGGTGACTGTCGTGATCACCGTGGGATTGACTGGGCTCTTCCTTTGGCAGCCCAAACCCATTCGAAATATCTTGACGTTAAGTCAGAATCTTGGGCCGGCGATGGACCGGTTTGAAGTTCAGAACGATGGATTGATTTACCACTATCGTCCGTCTCCCAATTATAAAATGACGTTGAACCTCCGGGCCGGCGAGACCTTTGACGAGCAGGCTCCGCCTCACGTTGCTATTTGGCTCGAAAATGCATCGTTTTATCACATTAAAACATTGCGCGAGCCGGACGATTCAATCGCTGGTCGGGTGGCACTTCCGTATTGGGATTTTAAACGTCGTGGTTGGGAATCTGCGAAACAGGAAATGGAAACCGAGGGGTTGGATTTAGAATTGCCACCCGAAGTAGACGGTGTCTCGGGTGCGACGCAAAACAGCTCTTTCGATCCCGCCGACTATATTCTTCCCGCGGATCCAGATAATCCGATGCCCTACCGATTGCTGATCGAAATTGACCAGCCGAATGATAACCAGCCATCGCTCGTTTACTCGGTTGAAATTGATAATTCAACGCCCCAGGCTTTCCAATTGCTCGACTTGGTTGGCTTCCCAAAACAAGAGGCAAATGACGCGGATGGCAAAGAGGTTTGGGCACTCTATTTTGTCGACGACCAGTTCAGTTCAGCCCTGGAGTTGATTGACAGTGGTTTGCTAACGATCGATCGCTAGCTCGCCTAAAGAATGAACCATCTTCCGCCGAGCATTGGTTATTGGAAAAAGTTATTGAAACAATGAAAATAGAAAACGTAAGAAGATTACTTACCGCACTGGTCTGTTGGTTTCTACTTGCGACCGAGATCAATGCGGTTCAACTGCCCGATGAGCCTACGGTTTCGCCCAATGTTCTCTTCATTGCAGTGGATGATCTAAACGACTGGGTTGGGTGTCTTGGAGGTCACTCGCAGGCACACACGCCGAATATTGATCGGCTGGCGTCTCGCGGAATGTTGTTTACGAACGCCCACTGCCAAGGGACGATGTGCAATCCGTCACGAATCAG
>JAAEMV010000165.1 GCA_024225195.1 Planctomycetaceae bacterium
GCCCGAGGAGAACATGCGAAAAACCAAGTCAAATTTCCGCGTTGATGTCGCCAATTCTGGCTCTAAGAAAACGCCGCCGAGAAACGGCGTGAAAAAACGATCGATAAAACCGCTGGAGAACCCCTCTGACCTTAATCGTTCAAGCGTCGATGTTTCTGGGCGGGTATAAAGGTCTTCGATCGCTCCACGGCAAGAGTTGACCTTCAACCTCGCTAAACGCAACTTGTCACCAAAGGTAGCAACTGGGGACTTCAACGTCGAAAAAAACTTTCGCGGACGACGTATCGGATCAACGAACTGGTGAAATCCTCCCTGATAACGGATCAAAGCCCCGGGCTCGTAATTTTTTAGCTCGAGCGCTTCGTAATCTAAAAGTTTACGTGCCTCGGGATAGGCGGTCAGCAGAATCTGGAACCCACGGTCGAGACAAAAGCCATCGACAACGTCAGTGCGGATTCGCCCGCCGACCGCTTCAGAACACTCCAAGATCAAACTTGAAACACCCCTGTCGTGAAGGTGCTTCGCACAAGAAAGTCCGGCTACACCACCTCCAATGATAACGACTTGTGGTGACGACATATTCTTCTACAAGTGAAACGGGTGGGCGCCTGTTCGGCAAACAAAACGATTGGGTTGCACAAGCAATATCAGAACAATCGGACGGTTGGACAATCTAGTTTAATTCAGTCTGCGAAATTTCCTCGGGCTGCATCAGTTCACGCAGCCGGCGAATAGCCCGCAAATAACGCATCGAGGCGGCAGGCTCCGAAAGGTTCAGGATCTTGCTGATTTCCTGATTCGTTAAATGTTCATAGTGCCGCATGATGATGATTTCGGAATCTCTCTCTTCCAATTGCGAAATTGAGTGCTCTATTTTTTTTGCAAGTTCTTTTTGCAACGCCGCAGCAGCAGGCGTAATCTTTGAGTCTCCCAAAAGCGAAGCGAGCTGAATTGATGATTGATCATGTCCACCGGGAGCGAACAGCTGTTGCTCTCTGTCCACTGATCGTTTCGCTGAAACTCGGTGTCTTCGGTGCGCGTCAATGATTCGGTCTTTCGCAATCTGCCTCAGCCAAAGATGAAACGGCATTACTGGAGTCTCGAGATATCGCTGGAGCCGGCGATTGGCTTCGACTAGGACGTCCTGAACCACATCGCTAACGTCGACGCGATTCTGAACCTTTTTATCGAGTCGCATCCGAACCAGATGATTCAATGAATTCCGATGGCGGTCCATCAGTTGGTTCACTGCGGAGTGGTCGCCGGCCTTGGCGTTCGCAATGAGTTGCTCAGTCTGAGGAGATTGGGGCCACATGGTTATCACCGATTAAAGGGTTTAAATTAGATCGACTCTCTGCAAGCACTGAATTGACCGCTCTTGTATCTAGTCAATTGGCAGCATCGTCCACAATTCGGGGCGGCCGACATTGCAATGGACAGCCCGCGACAAAACTCCGAAACACGCCCAGGAAAAAAACAATGCAGTCCGTGCCACATTCCAAGCGGCAGGGCCTTGTTGGGGCAAAACATCTCGGCGGCTAACGCTGGGAACAGGATGAAAAATAGCTTCGATCCATCGGGGACGGGAACGTTCGCCGTCTTGCATCTGATCAAACGAATCGGCTGCGTTTAAAATTAGCTCCTTGGGTGTCCCATGCTCGCTGAGCGAATGATCGATTTGCAGAGAAGCATTGCGGCTCAAAGTGGGTAGTGTCAAAAGGCCGAGGAAGGACCAAAGGGTAAAGCCGCAAATCGTGTTGGCGAGTGCGGCAACTGAATCCACACCTGCGTTCGGAAGTTGTGTGCAAACGATAAAACCGAGCAGGTTCCACACACCGGCAAACGCGAGTCCGCGATAATAACTCCCGCTGTTGAATGCAATAGCTCTCCGCGCAATCACCGTTGCTAACTCAGCTCGCGACATCGTTTCTATCCAAGACTGAGGGATCACGATCGTTGCGCCGTTGCCAAAACCAATAATGCCTCCCGTGAAGCCGACATCCCGATGGCGAACTACGATAATGTTCGGCACGAAGATTTGCCACGACTGAATCAGCGTCAAGCAATCAAGAAGTTTGTTTGAACCTGTAGACGATTCGACACGCCGGAACCTCATGGACTGGTTGCGGAGAATGAAGCAAAAACCGATGGCAAGAACAACCATCGAAATTGCCCCCCGCAATCCGATCCACCTACCGAACACCAGAATCAGCCACGCGAAGGCAACGAATAACAACGACTGGCCAAGGGCAGCTCGAAAATAACTCAAAAGCCAACGGCCAAACGATTCTTGTGATTTCAAAAAACTCTTCGGGAGCCGATAGCCGCCGAGGAAATCAAATGGAGCAAGCCAAAGAATGAACAGCACAGCCAACGCGGAAAGCTGAGTCAGATCAGTCATCGCAAAGGTCGTAGACTCAGAGAGCCAACGAGCAGGGAGTCCCATCAACAACGCGACGGTACAAATCGTAACAAGTGACCCGACTCCGCAAATCCCAAGCCACAGCCGGGCACGGGCGTAAGTCATTGCTGGTTTGGTCATCGAAGTTAGCTTTCGTGGAAAATTACACCCTTGCCATTGAGGAACCGAGTAATGCCTTTGTAAAGTAACGGTTTTCTCGCTTTTCTTTGGATAAAACGTCTTTAATTTGACATGCGAAATTTCCAGATTTTGTTGACTTTTGGACGGTTTTTGACCTACGCAGGTCGCAAAGCGTTCGAAACATCCCGATTCCGCCCCCAGCGTTCCGTCCTCTAAACAAAAAACAAGTTTTTTTCCAGAAACCAGTTATGCACGAAGACAGATTGCGGTTTTACGCCCACAAAAGCCAAACGGGAACCGACAGCAATTAGACGAGACAAAATCGTGAAGCGTCCGGACGTTTCGCAGGGAACACGCAGTGCCCCTTCCAGATCGATGCGACATTTTCATTGATCTGCTAGATTACGCCTGTTCTGGCTTAAAAAAGCATTGCGAGTTAGTCGATTTTACAGAGGTCGACCAAATCTAACGGTTAGATCCAATTCATGCCTCCGGTTCCATCGTTCCGGACCTAAAACAAGAGAGCCTACCTATCGTGCACCCTGATTGATCAATCAGGGTTAAATCCGTTTCCCAAAGCATCGCAAATGAAAATACTACTCACAGGCGCAACAGGTTATGTTGGCGGTCGGCTTCTTCCCTTATTGCTGGAGCGAGGCAGCGACGTCAGGTGCTTGACGCGCCGTGCTGACGGCCTGGAGGACACTCTCGGGCAGGTCGATGTTGCGGTGGGTAATTTATTAGATCCAGATTCGCTTAAAGACGCCTTAGAAGACGTCCACACAGCATTCTATCTAGTTCACTCTATGGGCTCGACTGACGACTTTGAAACAATGGACCGGCGTGCTGCGGAAAACTTTGCCGCTGAATGCACGCGTCAAAATGTGAAAAGAATTATTTATCTCGGCGGCCTCGGCAACCCAGATCACAAGCTGTCAAAACACCTGCGAAGTCGGCAAGAAATTGGCGACATTTTGAGAACTTCCACCGCCAGCGTTATCGAGTTTCGCGCCTCAATCATCATCGGTTCCGGCAGCCTATCATTCGAGATGATTAGAGCACTCGTGGAACGCTTACCAGTCATGATCTGCCCGAAGTGGGTGCGGGTCTTGGCTCAACCGATTGCAATTGAAGACGTGCTGGCGTACCTCGTGGAATCCCTCGATCAACCCGTTGACGAAACACAAATTTTTGAAATTGGGGGGCCCGACCAAATCTCATACGGGGAAATCATGCAGTGCTACGCTCGACAGCGGGGTTTAAAACGATGGATGATTCCAGTGCCGTTTCTGACGCCTTATCTCTCGAGTCTCTGGTTAGGACTCGTGACACCGCTGTATTCGCGAGTAGGCCGCAAGTTAGTTGATAGCCTGAAAAACCCCACACTGACGTCCAATAACGTGGCAGACCGGCACTTCAAGGTACGACCAAGATCGGCCGAAAAGTCAATCGCTCGCGCGCTGGTTAACGAAGACAGAGAATTCGCCGAAACTCGTTGGTCCGACGCACTTTCGTCAGGAGGGCAACCGAAATCTTGGGGCGGGGTACGATTTGGCTCGCGCCTCGTAGACTCTCGGACCAGACAAGTCTCGACGACAACGGAATCCGCATTTCTTCCAATTCGTCGAATTGGCGGAGAAACAGGTTGGTACTACGGAACTTGGCTATGGCAAATCAGAGGCTTTATGGATCTGCTTGTCGGGGGCGTTGGCGTCCGACGGGGAAGACGCGACCCAGATCATTTGCGGGTCGGTGACACTCTTGATTTTTGGCGAGTAGAGAAATTTGTTGAAGGAAAATTGCTTAGGCTTGCAGCAGAAATGAAGGTTCCTGGACGAGCTTGGCTGGAATTTGAGGTCACAGAAGAGGACGGAGAAACAGTTGTTCGGCAGACTGCGCTTTTCGACCCAGTTGGGCTATTTGGAATCGCCTATTGGTATGCACTTTACCCGCTTCACCAGTTCGTTTTCGAAGGAATGTTACGTAACATTTGCAAAGCTGCGTCCACCACCCCTGTAGATGCTTCTAAGGAAAACACGTCCTCGGCGATGAACTGACCGACCCAGCTTGAACTGTGTTGAAATTCCGCCGACTTAGTTACCTGACTTCCTCGGGTAACGGTTATGCGGGCATACCGTCCCCTGACAAACACAGGCTGTATTTCCATGGAAAAAGTATTCCGCTCTGTTGCGTTAATTCAAAAGTTTGACGATGAGAAATCTCAATTCTTATTGAAATTAAACGCAGGCCGAAACCAGTTAAATTTCGTAACCGGTGAGCGTCTTGAAAAAGAGAGTTTTCGGGAGGCGATTTCCCGCGAAGTAAGCTGGCAGCTAGAGTTAGAGCGAAGCAAGGACTTCATTGTTTCTAACATGTCTCAACTGTCGATGGAGTACGCTGGCGTGCTTCCCGGGATGACTGCGAAAAACAAGATCGCGGTCGCTTTCTACCTCGTTCATCTTTATGGTGATTCCGCCCGCTCGCAAGTGAACGAGTCGACAGAGTGCCAATGGGTCAACGCCGCTGAGATTTGCCGCGGACGAACGAATCTTGGGACTGCAATCGACCCGATTCCCGTCCATTGGATTAATCGCTGGGAAATCCTCCAAGCTTGGCATTAAACCTGATGAACTTAATACTACTTTCTCAACGTCGACATGCCGCCGTCAACAGCGAGTACTTGACCGGTCATCCAACTCGCTTCCTTGGAGAGTAAAAACCGCGCGGTCGATGCGAGATCTGTTGGCAAACCCGTTCTTCCAAGTGGGTATTTAGATGCCATTGCTTCGCGGTTTTCGGGGGAACTGAAAAATCTCGCAGCCAGCGGGGTATCTGTTAGGGCCGGTGCAATGCAGTTGACGCGAATCTTTGGAGCCCACTCGGCCGCGAGGGAGCGGGTTAACCCCTCGACTGCGCCTTTCGCCGCGGCAACCGAGGCGTGCATTGAAAGCCCCTGCGAGACCGCAACCGTGCTGAACATGACCACGCTTGCACTTCCCTCAGCCGCCCCTCTCTTAAGGGATGGCAGACAGCCCTGCAAAAACTTCACCGCCCCGACTAGGTTAACCTCAAAGTCTGCAACAAAATCGGCTGGCTTGAGAGCGCGAAAAGATCTCAAATTGATTGTCCCGGGACAGTAGACGACTCCGTTTACCGCCCCTGGAATGCTGGAAAAATCGAGGTCGTTTGCAGTAAAATCCATGTCATGCCGGAATACGTTTTCATGGTCAGCAAGTTCCCCCTGTGACCTCGAATACACGTCGATGCGATCCGCAAACGGTGTCAACTGGTTGACTATCTCCAGCCCAATGCCTTTGCTGCCGCCCGCAACTACGAAATTCCCACCCATGATTGTTTTCCCTCGTTATCCAATAAAAAACCACTGCCTACCACCACCGTCATCAGACAGCTTGCCGATCCCAGCAGCCCGTTCAAAAATTGGCGTGCCTGACAAAATTCTTCCGAACCGAAAAACCCTCGACTTATTAGCGTGATTTTCGGCATCTTCAGACGGTTCAAGACTGGCTGACCGTATTTGCAACGCCATGAGTAACGCAGATCCTCCAACAATTGATAACAACGCCGAGAAACCATGCTACCCTCTCAAATTCATCTTTCCGAGCGATGCCGTTGGGTTAATCCCGAGATAGACTTCAGTACGTCAAACGCTGGTGGGTTCATTCTCTATTGGATGCGATATGCTCTTCGCGCCGAAGAAAACCCAGCGCTCGATGTCGCGATCAACACTGCAAACCTTCACAACTGCCAATTATTGGTGGTTCAAGAACTGAATTGTCTGGATGAGTATTCTTCTGATCGTCATTACACCTTCGCATTAGAGGGGGCCTCCGACGTTCAGACCCAACTTGCCGACAGAGGGATTAGCTATGCTTTCCACCTGACTCCCAACAAAAACGAGTCATCTCCCTTAGTCCAACTTGCTGGTCAGGCTGAACTCGTCATTACCGAAGAGATGCCGACGACCTTCGCTCGAAAAGAGCTAGATTCACTCCGCAATTCAGTTGAAACCCCGTTCCTATGCGTTGATGCATCCTGCGTTCTTCCCATGCAACTTTCAAATGGGGCGTTTACCCGTGCATTCGAGTATCGCAACGCGACTAAGGACGAATATGAAAAAAGGGTCTCACTGCCGTGGCCAGCAACACCACTGTCACCTCGCCCATTCCCCATTGACGAACTACCTTTCCAGCCAATTGATTTTAACTCGACCGACATTAACGATCTGATCTCAAGCTGCGAAATTGACCACTCCATTTCACCTGTCGTCGATACTCAAGGCGGCACAACCGCTGGCTATCAACGCTGGGATTCCTTCAAAGAGAAACAACTCAGTCGGTACGCCGATCGCCGAAACGACCCACTGCAAAACGGGGTCAGTCGAATGTCGGCTTATCTCCACTACGGAATGGTATCTCCAATGCGTTTGGCGAGGGAAGCCGCTGAATTTGGAAATGCAGGCGCTGATAAATATTTGGATGAGTTGTTGTTTTGGCGAGAGCTTGCTTTTGTTTTTTGCTTCCATAAAAAGCAACATGATTGCTGGAATGCCATTCCTAGCTGGGCAAGAAAAACGCTTGAAGCCCATGGAAACGATGACCGTCCAACGGTGTACTCGTGGGAATCTCTAGCGAGAGCCCAAACAAATGACGATTTTTGGAATGCCGCTCAACTGACTCTTTTGAGGCATGGTGAACTCCACAACAACCTCCGAATGACCTGGGGGAAAGCGATTCTCAACTGGACTAGAACGCCTCAAGACGCGATGGAGTTGGTTTTTGACCTGAATCACCGCTACGCACTCGACGGCCGCGATCCGTCATCTGTCGGTGGTATTTTATGGTGCTTTGGACAATTCGACCGCCCGTTCAAACCTGCTCGCCCAATTATGGGAACGGTCAGGGAGCGATGCACCGAAACTCACGCAGATCGCCTCTCGGTGTCAGATTACCGAGATCAGTTTGTTCGCCCAAGAATAAAACACCACCCCCGTATCGCAGTTATTGGTGCCGGTATCTCAGGACTCTTCGCAGCAAGAACGATCGCAGACCACGGACTGGAGGTTGTCGTTTTTGAAAAGAGTCGAGGAGTAGGCGGTCGAATGGCAACTCGCCGCACCCCGTCCCAGCAAAGATTCGACCATGGTGCACAGTATTTTACGGCAAGGGATGAACGCTTTCTAAGACACGTCCGCTCGTGGCAAGCACAGGGAGTCGTTGCGAGTTGGCCAGATCAAAACCAAGGCAATGGCGACCAAATTGCAGTGATTGAAAACGGGGAAATTAAATCTTACTCCACGTCCGAGCAAAGGTTTGTCGGCACTCCCGGCATGAATGCGATAGGAAAACACCTCGCGGATGGCCTCGACATCCAACTTAAAACAGAGGTTAAATCCATAGCTTTTACGAACAACCAACTCACACTCAAAGATTCGTCGCAAAAAGTCCTCGGCAATTTTGATAGTTTGGTAATTTCTGCTCCCGCCGCACAGACTGCAGAATTACTCTCTGACTTTCCAACCATCGGAGAGCCTATTTCAAAAATAACCATGAACCCATGCTGGGCCGTAATGGCAGAATTCCCCAAACCACTTGGCACTGCATGGGCGGCAGCGTTTGTGAACGACTCGTCAATTTCCTGGGTAGCCCGAAACCAAACAAAACCTGGGCGACAGTCATCGCATGAACAATTAGTAATTCATGCCAACGCTCAATGGAGCGCCAATCATTGGGATGAAAATCCTGAGCAAGTTTCAGCGACCTTACTCGATGAGCTTTGGCGAGCGACCTCGGTTGCTCCACAAAACCCCATAACCGCAATCGCTCACAGATGGAAATACGCCATCCCCGTTAACCCAGCTAAAATTGAAAGCTACTTCGATGCCGAAACGGGCATTGCCGCTTGCGGAGACTGGGCAAACGGCTCACGAGTCGAAGGGGCATTCCTGAGTGGAATGTCTGCCGCAGGTCGAATTCTGGGAACTTTAAGTTCAAAAACAAGGGAAAACAAGGTTCTAAATGAGAACCTCTCTCCAATCCTGTAAGTTGCATTCACGAGCTATTTACGGTTCGCCATACCGCCAAAAACAATTTCAATGTGTTTACCTCGAGAAACTTGAACATGCCGGAAGGACATACAATTCACCGACTTGCGAAAGACCACCAAAAGTGGTTCGCCGGGCAAAAGATGGGGGCACTCTCTCCGCAGGGAAGATTTTCTGAAGAGGCCGAGCAGATTTCGGGACTTAAATTAGTTTCAACCTCGGCGCACGGAAAACATCTGTTTTACCACTGGGAAGACGGACAAACCATGCACATCCATCTCGGTTTGTACGGCAAGTTTCGTGTACATCGGAATCCGGCACCTGAACCCCGTGGTGCCGTTCGTGTTCGCATGATTGGAAATGAACGGACATTCGATCTCAACGGCCCGAATTGCTGTGAGTTATTACCTCCCGATCGACTGGAGACCCTACTAAACCGCTTAGGACAGGACCCGCTCAGAAGTGACGCATCTCCCGAACTCGTTTGGGCTAGATTCACGCGATCTCGTTCCAGCATTGGCACTCTTCTGCTCAATCAATCTGTGATCGCGGGGGTGGGAAATGTCTACCGAGCAGAGATCCTGTTTCTTCTTGGGATCCACCCAGAAACTCCGACAAACACGATCGACCGCGAAACATTTGACGAACTCTGGAAACTCACAACAGCACTTTTAAAAACAGGTGTAAAGTACAATCGCATTATCACAGTTGAGCGTGAAAAGGGTGGAAAACCACTTAGCCGGCTCAACTCTAGAGAGCGACTCCACATTTACAAACGCTCTCACTGCCCGCAATGCAATCATCGAATTCGAACCTGGGAATTGGGAAACCGAAAAATGTACGCTTGCGAAAAATGCCAAACACTCAATGACTGAATCCGTTTAACAGAAAAACATCGACAGAAAACATCGCGGCGACTTACACAATGGAATTTTCAGTTTTAATTTTATTAGTTAATGCAGTGGCGACACTTTACATGACAGGGCTAATTTGGATGGTGCAGATTGTGCACTACCCATTGTTCGCTGAGGTTGGATTGGAACAGTTCCCCCAATACGCACGAAAACATCAGTTCCTTACCTCAATCGCAGTCGGACCGCCAATGCTTACAGAAGCGTTGAGTGCAGCACTTCTCGTTTGGTATATCCCACCAGGCGTTTCGCTAAGCATGGTGGTTATTGGAATTGTAATGGTGGCTAGTATTTGGATTTCAACTGCTGTGATTCAGGTGCCATGCCACGAAAAACTGGCTGAAGGTTTCACAACCTCAATCCACCAAAGACTCGTGTTGTCGAACTGGTTCAGAACGATTGCATGGTCCGCCCGCGGAGCTTTTGTCATTTGGATGTTGGCGACAGTAATATCGACATCACTTGTTACATAATCACTTTTTTATTTTCGCTCGTCAGTCCTTTGTCACCGCCAACTTGTTACCTAGTGAGGAGTTAAGTTTGGAACCGTCCCAGAAAACGCAGGAACTCGTGGTCTTGATCCACGGTCTCGGTGGCACGCGCATAGACATGCTACCCATTGCCAGAAAGCTTAAAAAATCTGGATTCCAGACACGGCGATGGGGTTACCGAAGCCTCGGTAATCGCATCGAAACTCATGCCAATCGGCTTGGCATTTTCCTCCAGAAATTAGAGTCTGATCATCCCAACCAGAAACTCCACCTCGTCACACACAGTATGGGTGGAATCATTACCCGCACCATGCTTTCTCAATTCCAGCTAGACAACCTCGAGCGTGTCGTGATGCTCGCGCCTCCACACCAAGGCTCCCATGCGGCGAGGAAGCTGTACCCGTTCTTTGGTTGGCTCACTCCAAGCCTCAAACAACTGTCCGATGCGCCCGACAGCTTTGTTCGCAATTTACCTAATCCATTTGAAAACAATCAATTTGACTTCGGGATCGTGGAAGCTGAAAAAGACCGCGTTATCGAGAGGGGCAATGTTTTGTTGGAAGGTTACCGAGACTACGCGGAAGTTCGCGGGCACCACGGGATTTTGACCTGGTATTCAAACACCATTCAATTGGTCGATAACTTTTTGAATCACGGCCGTTTCAATTTAAGCGCGGCTGAATCCCATCCCAAACAACAACACACAATTAATGCAGTTTGAAAACCATATCGGCATTGACTATAGCGGAGCCGCCACTCCGAGAACTCGCTCGGCCACGATCCAAGCCTACCAGAGCCGAGCAAGTGAGCCACCGACTCACGTTGCTTCACCTGCATCCACAGACCAGCGAAAAAGGAATTGGAATCGCCTTGAGCTTTTCGACTGGATCGTGAGTCAATTCGAACAGTCCAACCCGACCATCATTGGGATTGATCACGGTTTGTCATTTCCAATTTCGTACTTTAATCGATACCGACTGAATTCGTGGAATGATTTCTTAAAAGATTTCGCCACTCACTGGCCAACGGATCACCCCGAAGCAACGGTCGAGCAATTCAGAGAAACGTCGTCTCGCATTGGAACCAATGATGAAATGCGGATCAGCGAAAACTGGACTTCTTCTGCAAAGAGTGTTTTTCAATTCGATGTCCAGGGCTCGGTCGCAAAATCCACACACGCCGGTCTACCCTTTATCTATCGACTTCGAAACGCAGTCCCCAAAGTACACTGCTGGCCCTTCGACGGTTGGGAAATACCGCCGGGCACCTCCGTTTTGACTGAGATTTATCCTTCGCTCTTTCGGAACCGTTTTCCAAGGCAAACACGTACCGTTGATCAGCAAGATGCCTATTCTGTTTGCCGATGGCTCAATGAGATGGATCAAGCAAAACAATTACCGACGTTTTTCAATCCTCCAATCGATCCATCGACAAAAAAGTCTGCGGCCAAAGAGGGCTGGATTCTCGGTGTGTACTAACAAACCAATCCAAATCACCGTTGCCGTAGATCCCTCAGATCACCCCAAAGCAATCCGGCAAGGATAAATCTAATGGCTATCGAAGTTGCTGCGATACCCTGGTATTCCTCGGCGAAAATTTACAGGGAATTCCAATCCACTGCCATGGACGCAACGGATTTCTTTCCATCTTTTGAAGAATGGGTCACTGCTGCAACCTGTCATGAAACTGAAGCCGAAACGAGAGGAATTCCAGTTGTCCGCATTCGAATGGAGATGCAGACATTTTCTGATTACTGTCGCGACTCAGGCCACACAAACGACGGCC
>JAAEMV010000166.1 GCA_024225195.1 Planctomycetaceae bacterium
TCTCGATCCTGTGTTTCAATCAATACTTTGATCCGCATTTGGTCTGCAATCCCCTCTGCTGAAGAGGGTGGTCGCGGCAAGTGAATATGTTGCCAACCGGTACGCCCCACCAAGTCGTGCAATTGTCGCAATACCTGCTGGTCTAAATTGCTGACGTCTGTCACCGTATCATTTTTCAGTGACCGTGTTTCTAGTTTGCCATCCGCAAAAAGCGTCTGCTTTTCCATCAAGCCGGCAAACCCGCCGCTGCGTTCTACGGAAATGCGTTTGAACTTATTGATGATAGGTGGCCATGGTTGCCGGGGACCTACCGCTTCAAGGGAAGTCACCTGGACGCTCCAAGCAAGTCGGTTGCGCCGATCCGGACGTTGCACCAGACTGCCGCTTACGACAACTTTTCGATCCTTCATTTTGACAGCATCTCGCTCAATCACCGAATTCAATTCCAGATCTAACATACCCTGATCGGAATAGACTCGAGCACTCTTCAACCGCTCGTTATCCTGTTCAAATCGACA
>JAAEMV010000167.1 GCA_024225195.1 Planctomycetaceae bacterium
CAAGTGAGTTGGTTCTCGATGCATGGGCGATGAAATTCGCCAATCATGCCGGTTCGGTAAAATTTGGTTTATGGTGTGATTTTACATTGCGGGAGTAAGAGTTGATGGCGGGTCAGGGAAGTAAAAGCGATTCGAGCGAACTAAGGGTGATCGCGGATTGCGAGGGCTGTGGCGTTTGCTGTTTGCACATGGGTTATCCCGCATTCCAAACCCCTCGTGAGCCTTTGACTGAAGAGCAGATTCGTTCAGATGTCAAGCTTTCAGCGCAAATTAAAAAGGATCCGCGGAGACTGAAGGAACTACTTTCAGGGCACCCTGGCGAAAGTTACTGGCATGCGCTCCCGGATGATTTGCGCGAACAGTGGTTAGATTATATGCGGGATTATCAATTGCCTGAGTATGGAGATGATCCGTCGACATTTGACGGGGCATGTATTTGGTACAGTCCTGAATCGCGTCAATGCATGCACCATGAGTATCGACCACGGGTTTGCCGGGATTTCGAAACTGGGTGCAAGCAGTGCTACGAATGGCGTGCTTATTATCAAGATAAGATTGAGTCAAAGGTTTCGATTAAATCAAAAGCCTCAGAGTCTTAATTTTGGATTCGTTAAAAACGCTGAAGCGTTTAAATTTACGAGCTCTTTGATTCTCGATAGAGCAGGAATGCTCCCAGACCGATTGCCAGCAGGTTACTGGTCCATACTCCGTAGGGATGCAGGGTTCCCTCTTTGCAGGCGTTGAGCGTTGTTTCGAAAATCGGGTAATAGACTACCAGGATTGGAAAAAAGCACATGCCAAACGCGGAGGTGTAGTTGACGGTCTTCATTTTTAAAGCGATGGGGATACCGATGACTGCAAAGGCGAGGCAGGCAAATCCACTTGCCCACCTGCGAGGAGTGACGAGGTTGAGTCGGGATAGCCGGTGGTTGGCCTCTTCTAATTCCTTGGCTCTAGTTTCCCAGGCAACATTAGTAAGTCCTAACAGGTCACCCGTGAGAAGCTGTTGAGCCGCAATATTTGCGTTGGACTTTTCGAGTTCTTTTATGAACGCAACTTGTTTGATTTTGTTGTCTCGTATTTGGCTCATGTAGAGATGATCCGGGTTTTCGAAACGGCCACCCTGGTCATTGTTTGGGATCTGGAATTCTAAAATATCCTCACCCGGTGTACTTAGTTTAAAACCATCGTGAACAATGACGGGGTCAGTAAATGTAATCTTAATTTTCCCTTCAGCAGGGATGACTTTGAGGCGAGCGTCTTCCGCTTCGATGTGAAGTCTTTTTTTAGGGTCTTCGTCGTGTTGTTTAACAATGGTGGGAGTGATCAGACGTGCACCGTTGCTATCCATCTCGATATCCTCCACCTCGATTCTGACATTTCCACGTTCGAATTCTCCATTCGTCCGAAGGCCATCGAGGATGACTTCTTCAAATGAGGCGTTCACAAATTTTGTGGTCTCATGAAACCCCCATGAGGCGTCAATGTCGTTGAGCCAGATTGATAACAGGCTTACTAGAAAGGCGAGGACGATGACAGGAAAAAAGAGGACTGACTTGTGAATTCCCATTGCCTGGATTGCTGTGACCTCATGTTCGGCTGACATGCGTCCGAAAACGACACAGACGGTAAATAAACAGATCGGTGGCAGGGAATAGGAAAGTGCCTTAGGGACCAGAAAAGGAAGTGCTTGAACAGCCAGTAAGGGGCTGATCTTTTCTGATTGGGCTTCCCGGGTAACCACTAGCAAGAGAATTAACGGAACGAATGAGCAGGCCGAGATTATGAAAATCTTGGTGAACTCCCACATGACGTATCGTGTTAACAACTTGGGAATCATAGACCGTCAAAATCGGGGAAAGTGCACACCTTGGATCAATCCCGGCACAGGATTGATTGAAACAACATTCGTGAGATAAAAGAACGGTATTCAATTGACTAATTGACGTCAATTCCAATGGGAGGCGGAGGGCCGAGAGCGGCGGTGGGGCATCATTTCTATAGTTATTGAAGCCGGATGCGGACGCCTAAATCAGGTGCTATCACTTTGGGCGACTTGGAGGCAGTCAATAAAAAAACACGCATGGCGGAGGCCACGCGTGTTGAGATGTGTTTTAAGCAAAGAACGTGCGGATGGTTACGCGATTTGTTCTTCGATTGAACTGATGTCTTCGTCGTCCTGAGTTTCTGCGGGCTGCTCTGGGTTGTAGATCTCTTGAGCGTCGGCAGTTTTTCGGTATCCCATTTTCAACAGGACTTCGAGAATTTCGCTGCAGGTTGGAAACATTCGTCCGCTTGATCGTTTGTATTCATCCATTGCGTGCATGAATTCGATTTCCGCGTCAGAGTATTCTCGTTCGCAAGTGGTCGGATCGATTTGGCGGCGTCGTTTTACTTTTCGTCGCTCGACAACCGGTGCACTGGCTTCCGCCTCAGCCTTTGTCTTCTTCTTGCGTCGGTCAGTTTTGCGTTCGCCAGTTTCGTCCAGTCGTGTGAGATCTTGCTTAGTTTTAGTCATTTGAGAGCCTGCGTTTCTCAGAATTGTGGGGATTCGCTATACTTCACCATCGTCCGTTGGGTGATGTTGGAAAAATACACCATCTGGTAAAACCTGCGTGATAAAAACGAAACGTTGGCCTAGATAAAGTTGAATGGTTACGTAGTTGAGCCACCTGTTTGGGTCGCGCCGGTTATAAGGGTTTTCATTCCCCAAATGCCCTTAACGGGACGTCATGCGAGATCAGCGACCATCCTTTCGTTTTGCTTAACCAACTCGTTTTGCTGAACCAACTCGCACTGATGACCAGTTGAGAGCTTTCAATGATGGAGGGCATGCAGGGCGACCGGCATGCACTCAAGTTGTTCCTGTGGGGCGAGCGGAAGCTTTCGCGCACAGGAATTGTGAAGAGCACTAACGGCTCGTTGGGAGTGTCGTCGCAAGACCGTCGATGCCGCGATGGATATTTGAACGTGTTAAGCTTTTCAGATGGTTAGCGAACGACGTTGTGAGTCGGTTGCTTCGCTACGGACGCCGGATGGGTATGTTGCGGGCGGGTTACGTAAAGGTGGCGTGCATCTTCACGTTCTTCGATTTCGATTGTCCAGGGAAGTTCATGGCGGAGGATGTTCATTTCATTTTCACCCGCGACAACAATCGTGTGAGGATTTTTTTCAATGAACCGAGCCAGTGAGTTCGCTTCGCTCGAATAAAATGTGACAATGTCATCTGAATTAAGAGTGATCGCGGAACCATACGTCTCCCGACCGAAGAATACGATTGGCGCTGAATTGAATTCATCGGTGTTTTTAACTTGGTTGGCAGCGTGATGGATTGATCGATCAATCGAAATGGTAGGAATTAATCGATGGGTTGAAAGGGTGACAACCAATAACCCAGTGGCCGCGAAGCAGGCCCAACTGACTTTTACTTTTTGTCGGTACACGTAAGAGGCAGTCACTAATCCAGCCATGATTAAAAGCCCGGTAAGGAACTCGCCGGTGGTTAGAATGGGGGCGTTACTGGAATTCAAAAGGGTGACCGAGATGATTCCAATAATGGTAAACCAAAATAGTATTTCAAACGGAGCACGTCGTCCGGTTCGAACGAGCCAGGTTAGTTTGGCGGGAGCAGTGCCGTCTTGTCGTGTTTGCTGAGCGATGGCTTCGTCCGTTTGCC
>JAAEMV010000168.1 GCA_024225195.1 Planctomycetaceae bacterium
CGATCGCGTGACGTTTGAAGAGATCCGCGAACGCACCGGTTACAGTGAAGCCAAGGTAATCAAGCTGATGCGGAAAACGTTGAAACCCGGCAGCTTCCGACTCTGGCGAAAACGCGTCTCCGGAAAGGGAACGAAACACCGTGAGAGATTCAAAGCATCAAACAAAACCCGTTGAATTTTGCTGACCATCGTTTGGATCGGATGCCTTGTTTCAGACAACTAGGCGTTTTCTGCGGCGTCTCATGCCCAGCCCGCTTCCTGCGAGTATAGCCCCGAACATCAGTAGCGATGTCGGTTCTGGGACCTGTGTTAACGTGTTTCCGAGAGCCGTCGCGTTGAAACCTTGTGAGGCGAACCTAAAGTCATCTCCGAAGTCTGTCGAAAAGAACCTAAAAGTAACACCTGTTAAACCGTTAGTATTTATGTCTGTCCAAGTGGCGTCGTCCCAATCCCACTCGGTTTGCAGGCCATTGAGGTCAATATTGTTCAGACCTTCCGTAGAATTGGCAAAAGATATTTCTGCTGTAGTGGAGTCTGTACCATCAGTAAACGTTACTTCTGCTCGGGTAGATTCTGCAGCCTGATCATCAAACTTCAAATCAAAGGTTAGATACTCCGTAGTCAGTAGGCTGATATTGTTCAAGTCATACGATAATGAGACGGAGGCCCTAACACCTTCACCCGCTGAGTAATTAATTTGGTTGCCGACAATATCCCCGGTCACCCAAACGCCGCTACTACTGCCGTCGTTTTGATATTGATCAACCAATACTGAACGGACTCCGTTATTGTAAATGCCTGCTCCGGTATCAGTCCACGCAAGACTGCCGTTATCTCTCATGATAAACGTGTCATCAAAAGTGGTGTTGTTTCCAACTTTTACGATGTTCGTAAACGAAAATATTGTGGAGAAATCATCTATCACAATGTCGATTTCTTCAGCGAACGTTGAAACGGAGTTGCCAGCGATCATTATCGCAGTAACAAGAAAGGCGAAAAGCATTTTTCGTAAAGGCATGGCGGAGTCCAGCATTGCTAGGAGAAAAACATGATGTTGGGTCGAGCTGCATTATGTATTAAACATAGTAATAAGTCGATAAGTAAATAAATAAATATACATAAACATAAATACACACATGAGTGTGCCATTGCTTACTGTTTACGAAACCCGGTTGCCCGCAATGTTTCTTGACGATTTTAGAAAAACCATTAAAGAACTGGGCGAATGGGATTCGAACGCGCGAGATGATGGCAAGGTTTGTGGGTTGTTCAACACTTTCCATCGCTGGAAAAGCTTTAATAACTTCTGCAGTGCCGTGTTCCAAAAGATGCGGCGACCGATCCGAAAAACTGAGCGTATTCGCCCGTTTTGGGGAGCGGTTTTCGTAGCTGTCGACGTTTCAGTTTTCTGCTGCGTTATTGCATGGAGGTTGCATACGTGCGTTGAATTTCAGCCTAGTGTTGGGAGGTGACTCCTAAGGTTCGGCCTCTGTAGCGCATCGAAGTTGGTTTTCGGAGTGTTGCCCAGACAGATCTCTCAGTCTTCACAATTAACGGAGTGCTTGCCCTGCTCCTTCTTTCAGGGCACCTGTGGATTCAGAACTTGGGCATGCAAAGGGAAGGAGCCGTGTTTTCCCCTGTCATTGGGACGGCTTAGGCATCTTGGGAATTCTAATGTCGCGCTAGGGTATTAAGATGCCGCACAGAAGCTTCTAACATTGGGCGGTGTTCGTTAGTAAGCGGTGCCTGCGAGTCCGGCAACGGTTCTTGGGCGTACCTGAGGAGATAGCTGCCCTCGATCGAGCTCGGGCAAACGGGGTAATTGCACCGGAGCCCCGTTCAGTTTGGGTTCATGGATTGATGCCCCCCCTCTGAAATGATCGCGTCAATCAAGATACTCAGCGACGATTTTCCATTGTTCCGCGGAATCTCGAAACTGAATGAGCAGAAAGTCACCGCCCTTTTTGGGGACAACCTTTACCAAATAATCACCCGGTTTC
>JAAEMV010000169.1 GCA_024225195.1 Planctomycetaceae bacterium
CGATCGCGTGACGTTTGAAGAGATCCGCGAACGCACCGGTTACAGTGAAGCCAAGGTAATCAAGCTGATGCGGAAAACGTTGAAACCCGGCAGCTTCCGACTCTGGCGAAAACGCGTCTCCGGAAAGGGAACGAAACACCGGAAACGTTTCAAAATATCGAAAGATTGATGCGACTTCGGCAGGCTCGCTGCTCTTATGCCTAGGTACGGCTTCGCCTCGGGCTTCTGAAAAGCCCACCACCAATTAACGCACCAAGCAATATCAGAGATGTCGGTTCCGGCACTTGGCCCAAATTTCCGCCGGCACTTGCTTGGGTGAAGGCGTAGGTGGCGAAACTATAATCGTCACCATAACCGGTAGAAAAGAAAGCAAATTCAACATCTGTGATGTTGTTTTTAATATTAGCCCAAGTGGTTGCGTCCCAATCGTATTTGGTCTGCAGGCTATTGAGGTCAATACTGTTCAGTCCCTCGTCGGCATTTTTAAAACCGATTTCTGCTGTAGTTGATGTCGTTCCGCTATAGAACGTGACAAGCGCACGAGTCGTCTCATTAGCTTGTGCGTCGAAGCCGACATCAAAAGTTAGATACTGTGTTGGCGAGATATCCACACCACTGCTGTCATTGCCAGGTGTGCTTCTTAAGTCGTAATCCAAATTGACTGTCGCCCTTACCCCTAGGTTTGCGCCGACATTGATTCTACCGTCAAGCACGCGACCCGATACTAAGTTTCCTGCCGCACCTTGAAACTGATTGACAGTTACAGTTCTGGAACCGTTGTAAATCCCGGCGCCGGTATCGGTCCAACTCATCGAGGCAGCGTCCTCGATAAAAAAACGAGTACCAGCGTTGTAGGCAACATTCTCATCTGTGGAACTGAAGCTTCCAAATTGGAAACCTGTCTCAAAACTATCGAGGACTAAATCCATTTCCTCGGCCATCAGCGTGACAGAAAGTGCTGCGGTCAAGATGGTCGACAGTAAAAACGTTGGTGTTTGCCTGATTCGCATGGCGGGGGATGCCTATTACAACAAAAGGAGTGATTTCAATCGGGCGTTTATTATGCATGAATAAATCTATATTTCCATACGTAAAGGTATAAATATTTAAACATGCAAATTAATAAGAACGGGCCAGTTCTTACTGGCAAAAACATTGGTTTGCCCGCTATAAATTCCGGTGGCTTAATAAGATTTAATAAATAATTTTGTTCGGAATATTGGCCAAGAAGATGCTGTCGATGAGGCTGAGCGAATCCGCACTTCTACTTTCCCTAGAAGCCCTCATAAACGCGTGTAACTAGTCACCAGTGTTTGTTCGCAGTCGTTGCTGGGCGCATCCGCCCGCTTTTGCTCATGCCCATCACCTAAGCGATCGCCGGTAGCTGTTTTTGTTAAGACGTATACAGTTGCTCGCTGCCAAGTTGTTAATTATTGCGATGGCTCGGAGGGCTAAAATTTACGCGCATCGAAGTGGCGTTTGGAAATTGCCAAATCTCAAACGGTTAACTGCCGAACAATTTATGAGCCGCTTAAGCCAAGTGCTGGTAGTACACGAGATTGAAGCCACTAAGTGCAGAGTAAGCCGTGGGTTCTGCTCGTTATCGAGGGACGCAGGAAAATTAGTTTGGCAGTATCGCTCTAACTTGTCTTATTGATTTTTTCGAAACAAATCGGGCATGCTTCCGTAATCGATCTAGCTGGATTTCAAGGATTAAGCGATCGCTCGGAATTTTTTTCGATGGAAGGAGTGGGCGAAAATAGGAAGTTGATTTGCAGGCAAATTTTTTTACGTGACCCATAGATAGCCGCCTAGTAGCCCCGGCCTCGATGTTGTAATCGAAGAAATGAATAATTGGCTTGCCGTAAAATGGGGCTTGCAGCGATCCAGGCATGTCAATTTTGAGAGAGAGATGGCACGCGGCCGCAACCAATCGTCAATCATTGGCCAAAATGGCACTTTCGGTTTTGTGCCTAGCGTGGTCGCGAAATGAGATTATCTTGGCGAACACAAGCGAGCTTGGGGGATTTGCCAAACCGCGCACGCGTCAATCAAGATACTCAGCGACGATTTTCCATTGTTCCGCGGAATCTCGAAACTGAATGAGCAGAAAGTCACCGCCCTTTTTGGGGACAACCTTTACCAAATAATCACCCGGTTTC
>JAAEMV010000170.1 GCA_024225195.1 Planctomycetaceae bacterium
AGGATTTTCAATGTTAAACCGAGATGCCCAAATTCAGTTGGCGGAGCTAGTTCGTGTTGCGGCAGCAATCTTCATAGCTTGTTTGTTCCCTGCAATGGCAACCGCGCACGAAAGCAGCAGTTATCCAATAAACGCTCCCACTAACCGACTAGAGGTTCCTTATCGGCTGACCCACCAAAACGAAAATCCAATTTTTCGTTATGCAATTTCAGGCGGTGTGCGAGGTGCCAATAAGCCGATCGATAAGTTGCTGATATATGACAACGGAAATATTGTGGTAACCGGCGACGTGGGCGTTCCCGATCGAAAAGCGAAGCTCAGCCCGACTGAATTAGAAACATTCAAAGACTTTCTCCTCAAGAAAAATGACTTTTTCAGTTTGAATTCCGCAGACATCGAAAAACGAATGAACCAAAATGGAGCTACAGCAATCACCGACGGTTACAGCTCAATTTTTTCGGGCAACTTTGACGGAAAGATTCACGAGGTAGAGATTTATTCA
>JAAEMV010000171.1 GCA_024225195.1 Planctomycetaceae bacterium
TAAAGCTGGTTGTGGTCAAAAGTTTTGGGTGTCGTAATGATTAGACGCCGTTCTCGACCGTTATGACTGAATTGAACCTCATTGGCTCCTCGAGCGAGAGAATTGAGGTCGTCTGCCGAGCTAGAATTAGGTGCTGCGACTAAAATTGTGGTGAACAACAACCGCATCATAAATTTCATCTAGATCACCCGTAATGTGCATCGTGGATTGCCCCCGTTTATTATCGCAGGAAGGATCCGCACAATGCAATCGGGCAAGGTTTTCGGGCTCACAGATCTGGGGAGTGCAACTGCACTAAAATTAAGAGCCTCAGGTTGAGGTCGCACAACCAGCACTAAATAGCCGAGGCGAGTCCGAATTCGATGCCGTGTCGTTTTTTGATGAGACCAATTTCGACAACCAAGAGCCGGATGATTGGTTGGCTGCGCTCGCATTGGATTTTGACATCGCATTGGCCAAAGGGCTCGAAGCACAACCGGAAAAGCTAAATGCTAAACAGGCAACACATAATAAAAAGATTTGATTTCGTTTCACAACGTAGTCCCGAGCAACCAAGGATTGATAAAACTGTTTAAAAGCACCAATTTATTCATCGGTTTAAGTAACGGGGAACGAACCGTCGATTCAAGACAAATGGCAACTATTCTTTGGAATAACTTGTTAAAGTGCTGGCACATGCAACTAAAAAGAACGAATATAGAGCACTTGAAAAGATAGGGGGGAATGGTGAATGGATTGATTGCTCCTGGATGTTCAGGCTTTACTTTCGCCGATGAATATTCCTTTGGTATTTTCCAACTCATCCCGTTCCTGTTATTAATAAAGTCGGCTTTTAAAACGCCGGTATGCAAACCGCAGAAAACAAATCACTTCGGAGTTTCCTAGCATGACGCGATCGTCTATTTCTCGCCGCACCGTTCTTCAAACTGCCAGTGGCTTACTGGTCGCCGGTGGTTTGGCACCTGCCTTTGCATTTCAGAATGAAACTCGTGAGGAGCCTGAAAAGGATCTCATTTTCCGCGCCGAAAAACCGAGAAATGGCGAGCCTGAACTCGCGAAGTTGGTGAAATCATGGCAGACTCCTACCGAACTGTTTTATGTTCGAAGCCACGCGCCCAATCCAGTCATCGACCCAAAACAGTTCAAGCTCAGCGTAGAGGGACTTGTCAGGCGGCCGGGCACATTTTCGCTTGACCAAATTAAACAAATGCCGTCTGTCTCAACAACAGCAACGCTGACCTGTGCCGGTAATCGGCGTTCGGAATATAACGGACCCGAGTATCAGAATGTTCCCAGTGTCAGCGGCGTCCAGTGGGAGGGAGGCACGATTGGAAATGCCACCTGGGCAGGTGCAATGTTAGCGGCCGTTTTGAAACAAGTCGAAGTGACCGAAGGAGCAAAACATATTTGGTTCGAAGGATTAGATCAGATTCCGAAGAAAGGTGCTGTGATCGGATTTGGCGGTTCCATTCCGATTGAGAAAGCGATGGTAGACGAGGGACCTGGTGCTCCATTGCTTACCTACACCATGAACGGCGCGGAATTGACACCGGATCATGGCTACCCACTGAGGATGGTAGTTCCCGGTTACATTGGTGCCCGCAGCGTTAAGTGGTTGGGGAAGATTGTTGTGAGCGATCGACCGTCGCCGAATCATTACGTGGCGACAGCCTATAAGATCGTAAAAAAGACAAGCCCACTCGACTGGTCTGAATCGGGGCCAATCTACCGTTTTCCGATCAACGCCGCGATCTGTACGCCAGCCGCTGGATCCACCCTGAAAACAGGTCGCGTGAATCTTGCAGGTTACGCTCTGCCTTCTGGCAGAAATGGAAGCAGTATTAAGGACTTGCTAGTTTCTGCCGACGATGGCAAGACTTGGACGCGGGGAGAAATGATTGGTAAGAAGCAAGATTTCTGTTGGCAGCTCTGGAATGCACAAGTCAAAGTAAATGCGAACACCAAAGAAATTTTACTTCGAGCGACTGATTCTGCAGGTGATTTTATGCCTGCGAGAATTCCTTGGAATGCAAAAGGTTATTTGCGAAATTCTTGGTATCGGTTGCCGGTTTCTGTTAAGTAAAAATCACTGTTTTCGATACTCTCTGTTTACACTCGTCCGCTTTCAAATTACTGATGGGCGTGGCGAACTTGGTGTGCGTTCCGGTTGCCATCGGCCTGCCGTCGGATCGATTTATGATTTTCTCTGCAGAAACTTAACGTGGTTATTTGCCGATGCAAATTAATTCTCTCAACGTATGCGCAAAAACTCGGCCGTTTGAAAAAGAGAGGCTGGCTCGGGTGTAAGCTTGACCCGCCCTGCCGAGATCATTGATAGCAACGATTGAATCTTTATCAAAGGTTTCCGTGTTCCAGTCCAAAACATAGACCGTCCCGTTCATTACAGGTACGTAAATGTTTTCATCAGAGACTGTTGGAGACGGGGCGGCAACATGGCCCCACCCGCTTCCTTTGGAACGCTTGTCACCGAAAACAACAAACCCTCGTGAGTTGGTCATGCTGTTGGGTACGATGGTTTGAGTCTCTATTTTTTTCTGTTTTGGATCAAACCACAGCAATTGGTCTTTTTGACCCGTTGCCCGCGATAATTGCAACGGCAACTCTAAATACTCAACGCTACCCGTTTCAACGTTGACTCGGCCAAGCAAGGGACGCTGATAGTTTCGGAAATAGTTCCATTTGCCGACCAAGAGATTGGAACCCTGTGTAATATTCCTCGTTTTTGATTTTTTCAAGTTTTCGATTTGGTGATTCGAAAGACCCTCGCGCCAACGGCATACCGATACGTCCTTAACCAGTGACGCTTGCTTAACAATTTTACCGTCCAAAGCATCCACCGAGATGTGGTTTGAACCGTGAAAGAGATGGACTTGATCTTTGTAGATTCCAAAACTCATGGTCGCATTGAAATTTTGGAGAGGAAGTGTCCACAGCGTCGCGCCGTCTGCTAAATTCACTAACGAAATACCGTTCGGCTTTTCGGGTGGCCCATGTCCGCCGCCGCGCCCCGTTACGACAACGTCACGACCATCACTAAGTCGTTGAGGGGTCACCGAAACACCCATGTTGATGCCGCAATCCGTGGTCCATGCTATCTCACCAGTTTGAATGTTGAGTGCTTGAAGTTGCGTCCACATCTCTTTGGGGGAATCTGCATATTTGTGGGGAAAACGACCGCCCGCTTCCGGTGGGTAAATCTGACGGGTAAATATAAAGTTACCGTTGTGAAGGAAAGGTATTCCACGACCGACCGATAAGAAATCGTGATGCCAAAGCAGTTCTCCCTCGATTGAAAAACAAGTAATACCGGAGGAGGCGTTGATGAACACAACTCTTTTTCCGTCCGTTACCGCGGGAGGTCCAGTGCTGTCACCAAAGCATCCCGAGAGTCTAAGCGGATACTTGCCGACCATTTCCTTTTTCCAAATTACCGAACCATCGGTGGCATCGCAGCACCAGATGGAAATATCTTTCCCGGTGGTTTCGTCAGCGGTTACCGGTTTCATGGTTGTGAAAAAGACTCTCCCTTTTGAAACAACGGGTGTGCTTTGGCCGGTTTCAGGTAACTCAAGTTTCCAGGCAATATTTTGATGAAGGGCAACACTCCAGCTGGTTGGTGATGGTTGCGTTGTCTGGAAGTTGCCGTGGGCGCCGCTACCTTGGGGCCAGTCATTCGCGTTTAATAGCAATGGTATCGTGGCCAATACAGAGACTAACCAGCAAATAGACAAAGTTTTCATGATGGCCTTGCTTCAGACGGTGTTGATTGGTGCGGTGGGCCTGGCGATTTTCTGACGCCAGTTTGTTCGGTGTGGTATCAAGTGATCAGTCGCTCAAATCAAATCCGTAAGTTCGCCAGTGCTGTCGACGAAGGACTTAGTCGGGACTCCGAGCCGATTTAGCATCGTCACGTGGAGATTGGTCAGCGGCGTGTCTTTTGAGTGGTTGTGGACCTGTCCGTGTTTCAGGCCTAATCCGTTTCCGCCAGCGAGTAACAGTGGGTAGTTGTTGTTATTGTGTGTGGTCGAGTTGGAGCTTCCGTAGAGGACCATGGTGTGGTCAAGGAGTGTTCCATCACCCTCCTGTGTTGTATTCAGACGGCCAAGAAAACGCGCTAGTTGTTCGGCAAGGTATTGATCCCATTTCCCTAATGCCTCGCCACCTCCCTTTTTGTTCCAGCCATGGGCGAGTGCGTGAATCTTTTTTCCGAAACCAAGCAATTGCGGAAACTGACCCGCAATGGACGTCGCCCCGTTCATGTTGCCGAGCTGATAGGTTGCGACCCGTGTCGAATCGGTTTGAAAGGCAAGGAAGATTAGGTCGTACATGGTGCGAATGTATTCCTCGGGGGAATTGTGATCGGAATCGAGGTGCAGATCCGTCGCATCAACCTTGGGCTTGGGAATGTCGAGCCAACGTTGAGAACGGTCGACTCTTTTTTCGATTGAGCGAACCGAATCAAGGTACTCATCAAACTTTTGCAAATCTTGTTTGCCAAGTTTTTTACGAACGGTTTTCGAATGCTCGAGGAGTAAATCGAGCATGCTTCCTGAGTTTTCTAGTTCCTTGCGTTGCCGACCAGCGGATTCTGAATTGACGCCGAAAAAACGGTTGAACACCAATCGAGGGCGATTTTGTGCAGGAACGGGCGTTCCATTTCGACCAAATGAAAGGGTGCTCGACCTTGTGGCTTCACCAACCCCGCCATCGGTTGACATCGTGAGCGACGAAAACCTCGTTGCGTCGCCAAAATGTTGAGCCGCGAGTTGGTCGATCGAGATAGAGTTGCGAAATGACCCACCTTTGAACTGAGCGCCGGTTAGCCAGATGTCTGCGGTGTCATGGCCTCCCATTCGGCGCCCATTGAGATGGGACAGTCCTTTCAAAAAAGTCAACTGATCACGGAACGGTTCCAAAGATCTCAAACTCTTATTGAATTCATAGTCACGCCCCTCGCCAGAAGGCATCCAGCCCCAATCCTTGTCGGGTGAATCTTTCCGCGGAGTCATCGCACCATACGGGAAATAAACCGCGCATAACCGTTTAGGACGTTGATTTTGGTTGGCGTCGCTACCCATGCATTCCAGCAAAGGGAGGGAAAGGGACACGCCCGCGGTTCCCTGAAGGAAAGTACGGCGATCGAGATGCCAGGATTTCGTAGTCATAGATTATCTTTTTGCTTGTTTGAATCGGCTATTTACTTTGAAACAGGGGATCCTGAACGATGCGTTGAATAAGTGCTTGGAGTCTATAACCAGATTCGATAAAAGTAGTTGTTATTGACTCTATATTTCGTTTGTCTGCGAATTCCACCGATCGCCCAATCGCATAACTGGTGATTTGGGTTGCGATTGTTTCGGCAAATTGTTTGCTTCGGTGTTGAAGTAAGTAATTTTTTAAATCGGTAGCTCCAGAGATTTTCTCACCGCTGGGCAAAACTGTTTCGGCCTGAACGGGCACTGAAAGTACCTTTTTGCGATCCAGTCGTTTTACGTTTGTGCGATACTGGCCAACTGCATCGAAATGTTCCAATGCGAGTCCCCACGGGTCAATCCGTCGGTGGCAGGCCGCACAGCTGACATCTTGGCGATGGATTTTCAATTGTTCGCGAACTGTCAATTCGTTGAATTTTGGATCGTTCGATTCTAGTGCAGGAACGTTAGGGGGTGGGGGATCCGGTGGGTCATTGAGCAAGCGTTCGCGAACCCAGACGCCCCGCAAGATGGGATGTGAATCTTCTCCAGTAGAATTGCCCAACAGGATCGATGCCTGGCCGAGCAAACCGCCGCGTTTGGATCCTTCCGGAAGTTGAACTCGCTCAAAGGCAACTCCTCGCGGTCCGTTGTCTATTCCGTAGTGACGTGCCATTGGTGCATTAAGCATCGCAAATTCTGAATCAATAAAATTCAATGCACTTAGATCCTTTTGCAGGATTTCGGCAAAGAACTGTCGACTTTCTTCCTGCATCCAGGGCTCTAAGGAAGTGTCCCATTGCTCGTAATACTGCGGATTAATCGCTACCCGGTTGACGGAAGCCAAATCCAACCACTGGTCCGAAAATTGTCGGATAAATTGGGAGCTCTTTGGATCGCCTAACATTCTCTCGACCTCTTGGGCGAGGACATTGGGTTGCATTAATGTGCCTGACGCGGCGACGTCATACAGCTGCTGGTCAGGCATGGTGCTCCAAAGGAAATAGGACAAACGCGATGCCAGTTCAAAACTTGTGAGGAGTTCGCTTTCGGAATCTGTGTCCTTTGCGGTTTCGACAAGGAAAAGGAAGTCGGGCGAGACAAGGATAAGAGCAAGAGTTTCTCGGATCGCCTCTTCAAACGTAGTCGTACTTTTTCTAAGTTTCGCAAAGAGCTCAAGCATCGAATCGGTTTCCCAGTCCAAAACAGGTCGACGAAAAGCCCGCTGCATGAATTTTCCTATCACTTCACGTGCGTAAGCCTGCTCACTGATGTCCCGGGTAGGTGAATCAAATAGAATTGTTTGATGATGGTTGGGCGGCCACGACTCATAAAGTGGGCTCGTAAACTCAACGCTTTGAATCGTAATCGTAGGGACGTCTGTATGCTTGATAAGTTCGGTCGTTTTAACCTTCCGGAGTTTCCCATTCTTTTCAACGGTCGTTTCAACCTTTCGGGTTAGCTTTCGCTGTTTCCCATCGTTGAATACGTTGGTCAACGTAATCAGTTGGCCGGGAAACTTACTTTGATTTCGGCTTTGAATTGGGAAGTCTTCCATTCGGCCACGAAACTCGTAGACGCCTGGTTGCTGTGAGGTTATTTCGATTGTGCCAATTTCTTTATTGGGAGATTGGGTGTCGGCCCGGTACCCCAACGTTGCTTTTAATCTCGGATAATCTGCACCGTCAACCAAATTTGCCTGCGCTGTAACACGGATTCTAAATTCGCCTGAATTTGGGAAATTATTCAGTTTGCCAATAAATTGCTCACCGAGTCCAAGGTGGTTAGAAATCAATTCTTTTCTTTTTCCACCAGACGTTGAGAGTGGAACTGGCTCAATGAAAATCTGCGGACGCGCCCCAGTGACAATTGCCTTGGATAACCCGTCACGCGCTGCCGCTAGATAAAATTCAAGAGCCATCGGTGATATGGTCAGAGCGGCTCCGTTGTTTTGAAAGCCCTGTTCGGATGGAGTGTCAGGGGGGAGGTTGGTTGAATAGGCGAGGTCGACTCCGAGTAGGTCTACCATTGTATTTTGATATTCGATCCGGTTGAGGCGTCTAAGGACTACAGACCCAATATTTGGTGTTTTAGAAGCCTCGGCTTTTTTCAGTTGCTGCCGAATCCAGGTGGTCAGCGTCTCGTGCTCAACGGGGCTTAAATCTGGCTGATCGTCAGGCGGCATTTCGCCAAGATCTAAACTGGTGAGTGCGTCGTGCCACGTTTCTGCTGCTGGCCTGTTCTCGATAAGATCTGTTGAAAGGTTATCGAATCGAATCTTCGATTCCTGTTTGTCCGAACCGTGGCATTGAAAACAGTGTTTAGCCAGAATAGGTCGGATTTCGTTTTTAAATTGCTGTGCGTACGAATCGTGTTTGAGCAAAAACACTGACGCAATTAAAACGAAAGCCGTCGTGAGATTATCGAACTTCAATTCAACGTACCTTTTCAATCCGCGAGCGAACTATTACGACCTCTATGTTAATAAATCAGAAATTACCGGGCATTGTTAATTTGGTAAGTTTCGAAGGTTGTGGGGATAAATTTCCAAAGTTTTTCTTGGATTGACATGTTTCGCAACGGTTTTCATGCGACAACCACTTAAGACAGGGCTTGATAATCGCTAGTTTTGAATTTTTGGTAGGGTAGGGGGTTGAATTGGCAGTCACGATGAGGAACCGAAATAATGACACACTGTTCGAGATATAACTTTCCCTCAAACGTTTTGCTATTGCCTGGTCGTTATATGCTCATTTTTTGTTTGATTTGGCTTGGATGCGTGTGTGGTTGGGGCGGGGATTTGCCCGCACAGGATACGGCTGACAGATCAAACTTTATCATTTGCTACAACCCAACAGTACCCAGCGAAAAATTCGCACCCTACGATATTGTCGTGGTCGATTATGCGTATCCGCCCAAATCGATCGCCGCATTACGCCAGCAAGGGAAATTAGTTTTTGGTTACCTTAGTCTCGGGAAAGTACAGAAACAGAGGCCTTACTTGTTGGCGGTTCAAAAGGCAGGAATCGCTTTGCAGCAAGATGTTAATTTTACAGATAGTCTGCGTATTGATGCTGGTGACCAGAAGTGGCACGCTTTAGTGGTGGAATCAATTATTCCCAAAATGAAAAAAGATGGATTCGCCGGAATCTTCCTTGACGACTTGGATGACTTGAAAATCCGCAACCTACAGGATCAGGGTGTAGCATTGATCCAGCGAATCCGTAAATCCAATCCACATTTGAAATTGATGGCTAACCGAGGCTTGGAATATGCGGAGAGGTTTTCACCGTCGGTAGACTATTTGCTTTTGGAGAGTTGCTTCTTGCAGAACGGTCGTAAAAGAGATCCATCGGATTCGGCTTGGGCTCTACAGTTGCTTTCGGTGGCGAAAGTAGCAAACCCGAAATTGAAGGGAGTTGCAATTGATTATATCTCTGAAAAAAAGGTGCCATTGAATTCAGATCAAAAACGGCTGATTCTTGAAATTCAAGATTCGCACGAGCAAAATAATTTACTGTCGTGCGTGAGTTCGCGAGATTTACAAAGCGTCCCAAGTATCAGCGATAATTGAGTACGTCAGAAAATAAATTGGACAAAGATGGAACTAAGAACATTATTGCCGATAGGTTTGTTGTTAATTTTTTCAAGCCCAGTACTCGATGCCGCAGTACGTCAAGACAATCACGAAAACGCGAAATCAGCACAGTCAGACTTTTATAAAACTGATTCCGTTCAATCAGTGCATTTGACTATTTCCGAATCGGATCGGCGTCGAATGATCAACGCACTGCCGGAATGCATTTATGTTCCAGCAATGTTTCGATGGCGTAATGTAGAACTTGAAAAAGTAGCCATCCGATTTAAGGGAAACAGTTCGACTCAGCCAAATCAGAAGCACAAGCGAAGCTATTTAGTGCGGTTTGATAAATACGAAGGTAGCCAGCGGTTTTTAGGATTGCGTCGTGTTTCATTCGATAATGGTGTTCAATTCGGCAGTCTGTTCAGTGAGCCGATCATAACGGAGATTTTGCAAGCCGAAGGTCTTAAAACCCATCGGTGTAATTACGCAAAGGTCTATCTGAATGATGAATTCCATGGTGTTTATGTAAATGTTGAGCGTATCGACGGCACTTTTTTGGAGACCAACTTTCGCAACGCTAGTGGGGGACTCTGGAAAAATGATCTTGGTGGTCCGGGCGGGAATCTCGCATTTATTGGAAATGATCCCAAGCGATACGAAAAAGCCTTCGAAGCGAAAAACAAAGCTGCGGAAAATAGGAAAGTGCTCGTCGACTTTATTCGAAAAATTAATCAAACCTCGGATAAAGATTTTGCGACGATGCTTAAATCGACGATGGACGTTGATCAGCTGTTTCGAGTCACGGCGATTATGCTGCTTTCCGGAGCCTTTGATCAGCTTACCGGATGGAATCCCCATAACTTTTATCTATTTCACGAAACTGAACGCGGACGTTGGAATTATTTACCGTGGGATTTAGATGTCGGATTCTCCGAAACTGCGTTTGGGCGTTTGCGGGTCTTAGAGGATTGGGATGCCGCGTGGCCAGTTCCAACAGGTATTTCCAATCCATTACTTGATCGTGTCATCTCCGATCCGAAGCTGTTAAACCAGTATCGAATAATTGCCTTGGAAGTGCTCGAACGACGCTTTCGGCCGGAAGAAATTTGCAATTCTATTGATAAGAAATATCGGTTGATTAAAGAGCATTTGGTGGATGATCCGTTTCCCAAACAGCGTGCCACGGTGCCAGGTGACGTTGGGTATGAGGAGATCGTAAATTCAATGAAGCTGTTTATGGAAAAACGTTTTGAGGCGGCGAAACATCAACTCGCACAACCTGGTCCACGGCCTGTTGCTCAATCCAAAGGTCGGAACGACGGTCAGGGTGTACCTGTCGAGTTGATTGGAAAAATCAAGCAGGTGGAAAGCAATGCTAAAGAGATGCAACTGAGGATGCGTCAACTGCAACAAATCATGCCTCAGGTAAACGCGCATCTTCAAAAAGGAGAATTTACTGAGGCCGATCGACTTTTAAGTAAGGCTTTGAAGATTTCCGGTGGAGCTGGCGGCGAAGCAAACAATTAGATTGGTTGTTGTGTTGATGTTTTGTTTCGGCAGTCAACCGAGAGTTAGTCGTTTGGACGTGAGTGGGGCACGACTAATCCCTCAAGAGAGCCGGAAGTTGTCAGTTTCTGAATTTTGTGTGTCGGGTAATATTTAAGGTCTTGGGCGTTATTGTTTGAGGTCGCTGTGATGAGCCGTTCTGTGTGCGGGCGTGAGTTAAACCTTCGATCCCGATTTCTGAGAGAGGATGTCGCAAAAATTGCGACCGACTAGCTGTAGCGATGAGGAAACCCTAACTCACCGAGCCAGACAACCAAAAAGCGCCCCCGGCAGGATTCGAACCTGCGACACCAGCTTTAGGAAAGCTGTGCTCTATCCCCTGAGCTACGGGGGCGAATGATTAAATGTGGTTGACCAGTCTTTTTCAGTATTGTCGATAATGAAAAAGTCGTTGGATGCATTACCTGAGCATCCAAATTGCAAGTTATAAGAATCACCGTTTGTTGGTAAGCTTGGTAATCGACTAGGTTAGCAAAAGACTTTCCCGGAGACTACTCCCTGCTTGAAACCGGTTTACAAAAAATAGCAGTTTGCACACGTCTATCTGGATCTCAAATCGTTGCGGCCGCGTTCCAAACCACGCGAACTCATATCAAGTCGGCGCTGAATTATTGGATTGTTTGATTTCCTTTCATTCGCGGAAGGGTTCGCTGCAACTCCGTGGACTGGCTTTTCATGTCGGCGTTTCCATCAGCGGAGGCACGATGTCTGCCACCCATTCGGATTGGTAACGGTTGATTTGATTTGTCTCATTCTTGGTTTTCCGTCTCAATTTGTTACTGGCTTTTTTGAATCGTATCTGAATCGCGGACGAAACTGTTGTTTTGGTGTTTGGCACGAATAATGCAGTACGCAGACTCTCGGTTTCCCTCGTTTACTTTCATTGGAGTTTCATCATGTCTCGTTTTTTTCTCTTTGCTTTGGCACTCGGCTTAATTTACTCAGTCTCCCCTTCGTCAATCGACGCTCAAGAAAAGGAAGACGGTTCACCTGCCTCGAACATGCGGACTACTCAAGACGGCCCAACCGGCGGTTGTACGTTTGAAATAGAAGATCTTTTCAAAAAGGTAGCGGGTTCCCTAGGCGGTCCGATGACCAAAGCCACGTTGGGAATGATCGATCTGTTCAGTGATGCCCAAGCACTGAGAAATCAGGACGCGAAAGCATTCATCGCGTTATCGAAGCGAACCACCGACGCTAAAATGCAAACCGGAACAGTAAAGTTTTTCAATGAAAAAAAGGGGGTTGGATTCATCACTCCAGAAGGTGGGGGGAGAGGGGTTTTTGTATATGCAAATGGACTCATCGATGAGATCAATGAAGGCGACAAGGTAATCTACGAATTAAAAGAAGGTAAAAAAGGCCTGAACGCAGTAAATGTAAAAGTAGTCTAACATTTAGGATAGCATTTTTCAGTTACCCCTTTGTTCACTTGCTTCAAGGGGTATCTTTTATTGACTTAGTGTTTTTGCGAAACCCTGACGGAAACAGCATTGTCAGTGGAAGTCTTGATGTCGGTAGGCGGAGGAGGCCTCTGCCGATATCCCGCAATTCGTAGTTCAGTATTTGGCCTTGCAAGTGTGCACGGTGCAGAGCCTCCCGGATGCGGGACGCGCCATCCGAGGACCTAAAGAGCAAGGCCGTCTTCTTCACGGTCACCTCCAAAGCCGCCCTCTGGATCCCCGTGTCCGAGAGCTCGCATCGGTCGATCCGCCAGCCCCACGGCTGCGAACTCCCGTTCCAAATCGTGCAGCTTTTGAAGGCAGTAGAACGCATCCTTACCCGGGGCCATCCAGCCCTGCCGCTAGGTGCGAGCGGCCGGATCCTGCAGCTTCTTGGTCACTTCTCCCACGCCCGAGGTCGCGCTGTCCGACTCCCAGTCCGCGAACCACTGGCAGCCTACTTCGATAGCCGCTTGGGTGTAGATTGGGCGTCTTGGGAGGGCTCAGCGAGCTGGGTTTGGCTTAGTTATTGGCAGCCCGAAGCTGGGCCTGAGTCTCTTCGGTCATGGTGTCCACGTGCAAGGAAGATTCAGGGTGATCTGTGGCAAAATCACATCGCACTTCTCGGTTTTGGCCTGCCCCAGGGCGGGCTTGATTCCAGCCAACCCAAAAAGCAAGCGCATGCGCCGCTTGGTCCGAGTACCGACCCAGCGAATCGGTCCGTCGAGACGGAGAGCGCTGCCCCAGTGGTGGGCCTCTGCGTGAACGCCAGTGACACCCTTTAAGAGACCTGCGATGCGCAGCCCTCCGGTGATATTGTGCCCGACATTGAGCGAAACTTCCAAAAAGATTCCTTCTCCATCAGGGCGAAACGCGCAAACATAATCGGGGTTGTCCCAAGGTTTGCCCTTGGCACAATCTGGCTCTTCCCCCACGACAGCCATGCTGTCGTGGGCAACGGGGCACCAACGTTCAAGCACAACCAGGTCTTCTGCGCTCAGGGCGGCAAAATCTGAACTTATAGCGCTTCTCCAATGATAGGGATTTTAATCGTCAAAGACTGTCATCGGATGAATCATCGCACGTGGGAGGACGAAATTGAGAAAAGTATTTAAAAGTTTTGGAGAGTTGTTTTGCATAACTGATTAACCACAAGGCTGTTCGCTATAGTTTTGTAGTTTTATTGGATGCGGCGACCCCGCATACGATCGCAGCGCGGATTGGTTTTTTAGACTTGGTGTCGAGCCAGTTTCTGAAAAAATCGTAGATCGGTCTCCAGCCACTAGATTGCCAAGCGGATCCCACTCGAAAGTTCGCTGCGCAGCCGATGGGAGCGAAAGATCCGGCACATAGTTCACCTTTGGTTCAGTTCTTGATCAAACAATTGCTAATCCATTTTTAATGCCTGCAAAAGCATATCACAACCAAACAATCCGTTGCCAATCA
>JAAEMV010000172.1 GCA_024225195.1 Planctomycetaceae bacterium
ACGACCACTGATTCAATTGTCGTCTTGGATTGGTAAATCGCAGATTTCAGCCGTTGCAAAGAGAAGGGTTCTAGGTAGACTTATCTGGCTGAAAACCGTTCGAAAAGTCGGTCAAAAGGCCACATTGATAAACGCTAGCTGCGATCATTCTTCGAACGAAATACGTTGCTTTTTGAGTTAGGCTAAACGCCCGACTATTTGCTGCTCGATATAAACTTCTGTGCTTCAGTTCGCCAAGGCGTTCGATTCCGAGCCTTTTTCAAAACATCTACCCAAAAGATACTTTCATGCCAGACATTTTTGACAAGTGCGATGAATTTTGGAACCGCATTAAGAAAGTTACCGGCGATCATTTCGATCCAGACGTTTTCTTCCGTCAATTTCCGGTTACCAACTGCCTCCCCAACGTCGAGATTGAGGGAACCGAGTACCTGCAAATTGCAACCAACGATTATCTTGGCTTAGCCACCCATCCCGAAGTCGTCAAAGCTGGTACAGACATTTGCGCTGTCAGTGGTGTGGGAACGCCTCTCGGTGCTCGTCCATTGACCGGCAACACTGCCATGCACTTAAAGCTTGAAGCTGATTTGGCAAAGTTCCGCGGCACCGAAGCAAGCTTGGTATTTAATCTCGGTTTGGGCGCGATGTCCGGCACTGTTGCCTGCATGGTCGGCAGGAAAGAGCGTGTCTTCGTCGACGCTTACGCACACGGTTGTCTACACGACGGTGCTCGGCTTTGCAAAGGCGAAGCAAGTTGGTTTGGCCACAACGATATGGATGATCTTGAAAGCCAATTGGCAGCCTGTCCTCTCGAGCAACCTAAGTTGATTGCAGTCGACGGTGTCTATGGCATGACAGGCGATCTTGCTCCCCTGCCTCACCTCGTCGAATTAAAGAACAAATACAATGCCCAGTTATTTGTCGATGATGCTCACGGAACAGGTGTTCTCGGCGACAACGGTCGCGGTACACCAGAGCATTTTGGAGTTGAAGACCAAGTCGATCTGCACGGCGGCACATTCGCTAAGTCGTTCGGAACTTTTGGTGGATACATTTGCGGTAACAAGCGAGCACTCGATTTTATTAAATTCGTCTCGCCAGGATTTATGCTCACCAAGGCACTGCCTGGTTGCATGACTAACGCAACAATCAAATCGCTTGAGTTAATGCAGTCCATGCCGGAACGACGGCACCAATTGTGGGAGAACATCACTGTCCTGCGTGAAGGATTGCGGAATGCAGGATTCAACATCGGCGACCCCAAAGGCGCGGTCACCTCAATCTTTACTCGGGGTGCAATGGCGTTAACCGCAGTTCGCATGTTGATGGATGATTATAAAATCGTCGTCAACCCAGTCATGTACCCTGCTGTTCCCTACGGAACATCAATTATTCGAATGACCGCCAGTGCGTTACACACTCCCGAAGAAATGCGGCGATTGGTGGAGGCTATCGTAGATGTTTCCACAAGAATCCCACTTCTTGAAGGAAATGAAGCAGCGGCCAGCAAAGTCGCCACAGTGATGCCCGGTGCGGGAATCACTTCGGCCGGCTCGAATGGTTCGGCGCACTAATCCGAATGAGTGCCTCAGCTTCTCTCTCGATTCAACCGGTCTCGACTTCGGCTCAGGCGCGTGACTTCTATCAACTAAGGCGGAAACTATACCGCGACAACAAGGTTGTCGTGTTTCCGCTTAAGTCGATGGAAAAGCTCCAGCTAGACACAGAGCGTCACCCATTCTACAAACACGCTTCGCGTGAAATGTTCGTTTGTTATCGGAACGGACAGACCGTCGGACGCATTGTCGCGATCAAAGACGACTTGCACAACGAACACCACAAGGATCGCGTTGGGTTCTTCGGATTCTTCGAAGCTATCGATGACCAAGAAATTGTAAACGCCTTGATTGAGACGGCCTCAGATTGGCTCCGCGAACGCGGATGCACCTCAATCCGCGGGCCAGTCAATCCCTCCATGAAAAGTGATTTTGGCGTTCTTGTTGACGGGGCCGACGAGCCGCCAATGATCATGACTGGCTACACACTGCAGCGATACGAAGATCAACTTCAGGCCGCTGGACTAACCAGCATCAAACGCTTTTTCGCGTTCAAATATATTTCTGATGAGTCCGATACCAAGTGTGAAAAATGGATTCACC
>JAAEMV010000173.1 GCA_024225195.1 Planctomycetaceae bacterium
ATCGCTCCAGAGTATCCAATGCCTCGGCATTCAATGGGACATGGCGGGACCTTCCGCTCTTGGAACTGTGACCATGGATTACTAGGGATTTATTAGAAAAGTCGACATCGGACCACCGAAGATTGAATACCTCCCCGCGCCGCATGCCTGTATTGAGTGACAGCAGCACCATGGGGGATACATGGTCAGTCAAGGCGGCATCGATTAAAGAGGGTACCTCTGGCTTATTGCGATCTCTTCGCCACTTATTCCCGCTCTCACGCTCCTGTTTGATTTTGTAATCTCGGGCTTTCATTCCGTCTCTGAGCCGTTTTTCTTCGCCGGGTGACAGGTAGCGCACAACACCGGACCTATCCTGTTTTGAGAGCTTCAATCGGGCCAAAGGGTGGTGATCGATAACTCCCCAATCCACAGCGCGGGAAAGACATGATTTCAGTGTCGCGATGTCCTTATTAATGGTTCCGGGCTTACGCCCTCTCTCAAATTTAGCCTTCCGCCACTTCTCAATGATCCATGGTGTAATTTCGTCGAGCGGTTTTTCTAGGTAGTCCGCAAACTGATTTTTGATTCGCAGAGCCATCTCAGCCCCTGTTTTTCTGTTCGCTTGTGCCCACGGCCCAAACTTCAGATCTACAAAACCACCTAGAGTGGAATACTTATCACGCTCAGACTGACGGCGAATCTCCTGCTTCTGCGCTGCCGGATCACCACCCAGCTTAATTTCAGCCATTTTAGTTTGAGCAATGTCTCTGGCCAGCTCTGGCGTAAGGTCACCATATTTTCCGATAGTGAACCGCTTTTGCTTGTTTTCAGCATTCCGGTAGAGGAGGACAAAGGTCTTAACGCCTGAGGGAGTTACCCTGAGCCGAAAAGCCGGTGATTCAACATCAGCCACTTCATAACGGGTTGCACCCGGCTCTAGCTTTTGAATGTTTGCCTTGCTTAATTTGATCCGCATACCTTCCCCACATCTCATCCGGGTAACTCTAGGGTAACATGGTTACACGATACTACAATGATAGCAAGTTCGGCGGTATTCGGTAAATATATAAAAAATACAATTAGATAGCATGATTATTTTCTTTTTTATCAGGCGGTTAAATATATATAAATTCGCATTCGTAATGCGTAGGTCGGGAGTTCGACTCTCCCAGGTGGCTCCATATTTTCAATGAATCACGACAAAACCACATGAGCAACTCTAACGAATGGCATGCTCACAGCGCACGTTGCTAACAGGGCTCCGCAATTAAC
>JAAEMV010000174.1 GCA_024225195.1 Planctomycetaceae bacterium
ATAAAGAAGGAACAAAGTTCTGAGTACAAGGATCGGTTTCGAGTAGCAGGCGCCAAGCTGACGATTGATGGATCGCCTCAAGGCTTTACGGCTTGGCGTGACCGGCCATATTACGATCCGGTTGGTGATTATCCGCCAGGGTACTATGGATACCCCGCTGCTACAGCGAAAGAGGTGGCGGAGGCAATTGATTGGGCGTTCCGAAATAATATTCAGATCATGACTCACTCAAACGGCGAAGCGGCTTCCGATCAGTTGATTGCGTTTATCGACGCTTCAACCAAGAAATATGGTCAGGCTGACCGCCGTCCGGTGCTCATTCATGGTCAATTTCTTCGTGAAGATCAAGTCGATTCGATTAAAGGACTTGGAGTGCAACCGTCTTTGTTTCCGATGCACACTTTTTATTGGGGGGATTGGCATCGAGAGCATACCGTGGGGCCAAAATTGGCTGATAACATTTCCCCAACCGGATGGTGTGTTAAACGTGGGATGCAATTTACCTCACATCATGACGCACCCGTGGCATTTCCTGATTCTATGCGGGTGCTCGATGCGACGGTAACGCGGCGATCTCGCTCTGGTGACATCATTGGTCCGGAGCATCGAGTTGATGTCATGACCGCGATCAAATCAATGACGATCTGGTCCGCGTGGCAGCATTTTGAGGAAAAGACAAAGGGTTCCATCGAAGTTGGTAAGCTTGCAGATTTCGTAATACTCGATAAAGATCCAACGGCCGTAGATCCGGAGACGATCGATCAAATTAGGGTGACTGAAACGATCAAAGAGGGCAAGACAATATTTGTCCTCAAAGCTACTGACGGTCCGAGTACCGCCCGTGTCCACCAATCGAATGATCGCGCTGATCGGGCCTTTACAAATGCCCTTCTTGCAATCAGTGGAGCCGAATCGCAATCACTGCGGTCTCGAATGGGGCTTTATGATGTGAAGTTTCCTCCATCTCCCGGTTGTTCAAGTTGTGCTTGCGGCACTTTAAGCCGACTTGCTGATGCTGTCGCTGGGGGCGGCGAGCGTTGAATCGCAGCTTGTGGGTTTGCCGATTGGCAATGAGAATCGTTCCTCAACTGAGATAAATGACGAAATGGCTGTAGAGACTGCGACCTTGTTGAGGACGGTCTCGCAGCCATTTTTTATGGGTCCGCCTCGGATTCTTCCAATCGCGTTAAACTGCTCCTGGTATACCGCAGGTAAGTGGCTTCTCAGGCATAAGTTAAGAGTAAATTACTTTGGGATTGTTATTGTGTTCTTCCCAGAAAAAACGTCTTTGAGTGCTCCTGCAACTTGACGGATTGCAAAAGCAGATCAGATGTAACAAACTGGACTCGCGAATTCGCCGATCCGGTGTAATTTTGAGAATATCGTCAGTTCAGCTGAATCGTTTGGGTAAACACGATGGATCGTTCTTTGGAAGACAAGCAATCGCCCAAATCTAGACACCGCTGGCCGCAACTCCATCTGCGAAGCTTGCTTGTTTTGGTCACGCTGTTGGCGACTGTGTTCGGGTGGGTGGAGTGGGAATTGGATCAGCGTCGAAGGGAGAAGGTGGCGATTGAGTGGGTTGAGGAAATGACCGGTACGGTTGGTTTTGAATTTGAGTTCAGCGTCGGGGTGATGTTCGACCGGAAACCTGACCGGTTTATTAAGGTAGGCTGGTTGGACAAATTTAGAGATAGCTTGTTCGGGAAAAGAGCAGTTTCGGTGGGGCTATCTAGAACAAGGGTGAGTGACCTTTCGCCACTGAATGACCTTAAGAATCTACACTTTCTTGATCTCTCTGAAACCAAAGTAAGTGACTTAATCCCGCTGGCAGATCTGACTAAACTCAAAGAGCTTAATTTAAGCGATGCCAGTGAGGTGCATGACCTCTCTCCTCTTGCTGGCCTAAACCGCCTCAGGCGTCTTAGCGTAACTTACTCGTCCGTCAGTAATTTGAGCCCACTTGCGAGCCTGAAAAACTTAGAAGACCTCAAACTCAACGGTACGAAAGTAAGTGACTTAACGCCGCTTGCTGGTCTTGAGAAACTTGATTTGCTCGAACTCAATCATGCACGTGGTGTGCAAGACCTTTATCCTCTTATCGATTTAAAAGACCTCAGTTGGCTCTTTTTGAATCGAACATCAATAAGCGACCTCGCACCACTTGCAGGTCTTAAGGATCTTGAAACACTTTGTATTGATTGCACAAAGGTGAGTGACCTATCTCCGTTGGCCGGTTTGGTGAATCTGCAGGATCTCCAACTCAGGGGGTCCGCTGCTAACGTGCGAGATCTCTCTCCTTTGGCGGGGTTGAAAAAGCTGAGACTGTTTCATCTTTCTAAGTCTGAAGTAAGAGACCTAACGCCACTGTCAGAACTGAAGAGGCTTCAATACCTTACACTCTGCGGTGAGTGGTTATCCGATTTCTCGCCGCTGTCAAAGCTTGTCAATCTTCAAAATGTTAGGCTCGATGGCACTTCGTTAAGCGATCTTTCGCCTCTTGCTGAGCTGAAAAACCTTGAGATTATTTACATGTCTCGCACGGATGTTAGCGATTTATCTCCTCTGGCAGATTTGAATCTCGAAAGTATTTTTATCCGCAAAACCAAGGTAAGTAACGAGCAGGTTGAGGAGTTCAAATCTGCACAACCTAATTGCAAAGTTTATCGATGAGAACGCGGAACGAACGGTCAAGACTTGCTTCGCTCAAATTTGTTTGCGTCATTTAGCTCCATCTAAGGCTCGATACTTGCGAATGATAGTGTGGCGTGGTCCACGCGATCGCTCAGAGCTGTGTTTTAAGAAAACAGGTTTGGGATTTGGTGCCGGCGATGACTATGAATAAGAGTTGACGCAGCCTGCGATTCAGCAAGTTAAGAAAAGTTATTGTGACACGCTTTGCATCTACGGTTCCGCTGGTTATTTATGTGCTTCCATTTTCAATGATCTCGAAATTCTAGGTTGTCGTGTAACTCTATGGTTTTAAGCAGAGGGAAGAAGAATTGACAGAGGATTTGCGTACTACCAGCCTGATCTCTAGGATGTGCTTTGGGGATTTAG
>JAAEMV010000175.1 GCA_024225195.1 Planctomycetaceae bacterium
GTCAAATTCGTCGACGGCATGCCGACTGACCGCTCGCGTTACAACACCGCTATCGAGTTTCTTATTCAGGCAACTTTTTCAGACAAAAAACAAATTGAAATTCGGCACGACCAAGGCAACGGCATCCTGTTCGAAGGAAGCAAAGGGCGAATTTTTGTTAATCGCGGGCGATTGACTGGTAAGCCGGTGGAAGACTTGGCAAAAAACCCTCTGCCTGCTGGCGCATTAGAAGCAGCCTACAAAGGCCGGCCGTTGGTTAATCATTTTCAAAATTTCTTCGAGTCGGCAGCGAACCGTGTGGAACCTATTTCGGATGTATTCAGTCATCATCGAGCGTTGTCCACATGCCATTTAGCTGGGATATCCGCTCGCTTAAATCGCAAGATCCAATGGGATCCCGTCCATCAAAAAATCTTGAATGACCCTCTCGCCCAAAGCTTTGTTCGGCGCCAACCCAGAAAAGGATTTGAAACCGACATCTAGGCAGAGATAGAAAATCGCAATTTTAAATTGATAAACCTCAAAACCTACGAATGAGGTAGCCCTTTGAATTGAGAACCTCGCAACTAACTATCAGGCAATGCTGAAGGATTCGTTAAAAATCGCCCTCGCATGGCCGCCCCTTCACCAGTCCACCTGTCCGAGAATGCTTATCAGGACATGTTGGCCAAAGTGTTAGCCAACCATGGTGATTCTGAGGTGCCTCAGCACCCACGTGGCTGGTCTTGGAAAGTGCTGGAGTCCAATCCGAACAAACGCATCGGCGACGAAACGCGAAAAAGCAATAATGATAGAACTTCGTTTAGTTGGTGAGTTGCGGCGAGCGAGTTGCGTTCAGCGATTCTCGACTCAAAGTAATTCTCTACCGCACTAACTTCGCCGCGATTTTTACTTTGAGGCGGACGTCGAATTCTCGTCGCTCTGTTCCTCAGCATATTTTCGAACGTCGACGGTGATCTTCATCGAACAAAAGGTTGGACCGCACATCGAACAGAAGTGAGCGGTCTTGGCACCTTCGGCAGGCAACGTCTCATCGTGATACTCAATCGCTCGCGATGGATCGAGTCCGAGCGCAAACTGATCTCGCCAACGAAACTCAAATCGCGCCTTGGATAATGCATTGTCGCGGATTTGAGCCGCTGGATGCCCCTTGGCAAGGTCAGCGGCGTGGGCAGCAATCTTATA
>JAAEMV010000176.1 GCA_024225195.1 Planctomycetaceae bacterium
AGAAAATTCTTCGCGCGAAGTCAATTTGAAACGGGTGTCGTCGATGTGACTCCCTGAAGATGGGTTCTGTTGCACTGTCTCGGGAAAAGTCGCTCGGCTAGTGTCACCAGTTTGTGATGATTGAGTTGGTTGCTCGTGACCATCGGTCGGGGACCCCGACTTTCTGAGCGAATATTTTGACTCCTGGAATTGCAAGCCGTTTAATAAGTAACGTACTTATTTGAATAGCTCTCACCTCTTCCAGTCTACTCAACCAAAAGGGAGCAATTGATGCATGGTATGCATTTAGATGAGTGTCAAAAGACACGTCCAGACAGATCTCGTAAACGCCGGTCAAAAAACCTTGGAGTCGTTTGGTTGTGTGTTTTCGCACTTTTATTTTCGGTAACGACGGTTCAAGCGGATCTCACGAAAAAACAAATCAAGATTCTAGAGACCGAATTTTGGCCAGCCTGGAATATCGGCAACACGCAAGGGGTTTTGGAGTCCTTGAATCGAGTGGTTCGTTCGATGGACGCAAAACAACTTAAAGAATTGGATGAGTTGTTGGTGGATCGAAAGATTCCTTCCTCCAGTCAACTTTTGCTGGAATCACGATTGATGTTGCTGCGGCAAGGAATGGGTAAGAAATTGCCGCGTCCAGGTCAGCAAGAGATGTTATCAACGCTCGGTTTTATTGACGACGATGTCTCCTCTCAATTAGAGGCTGCGCATCGTTTGAATGAGGCGTTGGATCTGTTAACGGAGAATACCTCATTTGAAACATTTGAGTCGCTGCTATGGGATACCCATGTCACCACCCAGAAGTTGGAATCTTCCGCGCGTTTAGTTGAGTATGCGGTAGATCTCTTAAAGAAGAGTCAG
>JAAEMV010000177.1 GCA_024225195.1 Planctomycetaceae bacterium
CTCTACATTCCAACCTACATTTCCTCAGCGTAATCTTCAAAGTTCCAACACAACTGCAAATCGCAGAGCACCGACGTCTCAAGCGTTCAACTCCGCGCCCCGCTCCAATTTGAACTCTAAATTGAACAATTCGCCAAAACTTGAGTTCAGCGGGCAGAAACTGACACTACTACTCGAGAACAACCGCTCCCAAACTGAAGTAAAAAAGATGCTGCTTCAAGGAGAAGTCTCCATCAGACGGGAACCCAAACCCGTTCGTGTTAACAACGCCATAGCCCGACAACAAAACCCTTCCCTTGAAATCAAAAATAGTTCCGAAGTCGAGCTTGAAAAAATTGACAAAAGTGACTTCCACCGACTCACGATTGTCAGTGACCAACCCGAGGGAGCCAATTTATCGTCAGGTGAATTAAACGTTTCCGGAAAACGAATCGAAATCGACGAACAACAGAACAAACTTGTAATCCGCGGTGACGGAACGTTGCTTTTTAATTCCAGAGAACAAGGCCAGGCTCTACCTGTCAAATTTAATAATACCGGCACGCCGTCTCGACCGCAGAACTCGACACAGTTAAACGTGCAATGGAATGAAGGGATGATCTTTGATGGCGATACCATCTACTTTCAAAAAGACGTCCAGGCTAAAACACAAAAACAATCACCTGAGGGCGCAATCGAAACACTCGACTCCCGCAGCGACGCTATGTTTGTTTACCTCAACAAACGATTCTCGTTTCAAGACCCTCAAAACTCGCCTCCAAAGATTCGAGAACTCAAATTTACAGATCATACCCCCAACTCAGATCGCCCCTTTCAAAACAATCAAACGCTACTCCCTGATCCGGTTCACCCAGAGCCCGTCAAAATCCTCCAGCAAACCTTCAATCCCCAACGGGAACAAACCCAGAAAATATTAGCTCACACTGAACAGACAACTGTAAATGTAGAATCTGGCGAGACTCAACTCAGAGGACCGGGGAAAATCACCATTCATCGATTGAACAATGGAAACACAGGTTTGCCATCGCTGACGTTTGATCAACAACCAAACCAAAATGCAGACCCACTAAGTTTCATCCAAATTGACTTTCAAGGTGAAATAAAAATTGATACCGAAAACGACCGCCTAAGCACAGACGAGAAGGGAGCCAAGGTTTTTTATGATATGGTTTCCAGTTGGACACCACCGAATCGGCAAAATTTGAATCAGGGAAGTGTAACTCTCGATTGCGATAAACTTGAAATTGAAAGGTGGGCACCACGCAATCAAAAACAACAGGTCGAACTACTCGCCAATGGAAATGTGACCTTCAAAAGCGACGCACTCGATATCGCCGCGGACCGAATTACCTACAACGGTTCAACCGATAAGATTACGATCAAAGGGGGTAGCAGAAACGATGCAAACTTGGTGCATCGCAAATTCCCTGGCGATTTAAAACCGGATCGACTTAACGCTCGAAGTTTTAGTTACTCTGTCAAAGACAAGGCACTAAGCGCCGATGGAATGAGGCAGCTTGACATTAAGTGACCCCGCTGGAGTCGGAACCCATTGGTCGAATCCACTGGTCGAACCCATTGGTCGAATCCAGTTCAGTCGAAAACCTGTCTTTACTTTCGCTGAGGCACGGCTAAAAAATACCGCCCCTGATGGGTTCCGTAAGACCAAACGACGGCCTCGTCTCCGTCCTCGTAGACTAGTTTAATGTCTCCGACGTGCTTGATTCCAAACTCAATCGAATCGGGCACCTCAATCTGACGAGGCACTAAGGTCAGCGATTTTACTCGCTTAGGAGCTAGGGGGCGTTTTGACGTCAAGAGACGCGAACGAGTTTCCGGGCTGAGTTGGTCCCAGCACGTGCACTTTAAGATTTTCAATTTTGACTCGCTTTCCAGTGCATCGCTCAAACCGTCGATCAAAGCTTTTGCAGATTCAAAGCCATTCTTGGCCGCAACGAAATCATCTGCCGAATCTCCTCTTCCGCCCTGCCCACCCCAGAAATCCAACGCGACTGAGTTGATACAATAACGAAGGCCGGTCGGCTGTGGACCGTCATCAAAAACATGCCCCAGGTGGGCATCGCAACGCCGACAGACAACCTCGGTTCTTACCCTTCCCAGCGAGTAATCTACCTTTTCCTTAATTACTCCTTGCTGCCGCGGTTGGAAGTAACTTGGCCACCCCGTCCCGGACTTAAACTTGGCTCGTGAGTCGAACAACTCTTGACCACAACACTTACACAAATAGACGCCTTGCTCACGATGATCCCAATACAAGCCCGTGAAAGGTCGCTCAGTTCCCTTTTCTCGAGTGACTTCGTACTCGAAATCTGTGAGTTGGGATTTCCACTGTCTTTTTGATTTCGAGACCCGTCGAGGAATCGCCTCCGACAGCACACTGGGATTTTCAGTGGCTTCGGTTAAAGTAGATTTTTTGGGCGCGGTCGGTTGCCCCTGCTGAGCACTGGCAAACTGCCCCCCGAACAGCGGACAAAATAAAGCACAGACGGCAACAATGATCACCCCACAACTGGAATGAAAAAACTGACAACGAATCGTTTGTTTTGAAAAATTCACTTAGATCTCTCAATCTTTATTCGGCACTGATGGTACCACTGTCCTACCCACCGCAACCCCGGCTTTTACAAATTCCTCAGCGCGAAGCGACACTATGAATTCAAACTCAAATCAGGCCTCGGGTCAAGCGCATCCTGTCTGTGCGAAACCGGCAAAAGCGGGCAAACACAACAAAAAATGGTTCATTGCCGGCGTTGTGCTCCTTTTTGCAATACTCAGCTACTTGTCTCGATCTTATTTGAATCTCGACTATTTAGCCGAACAGGAAACGCAGTTAAAAGAATTTTACCAGTCGAACCCTTTGCTCGTTTACGCTATCGCATTTTTTATCTACGTCGCCGTTACCGGGCTTTCAATCCCCGGAGCAACGGCTTTATCGCTGTTGTATGCGTGGTTTTTTGATTTCGTCGCCGGCTTGATATTGATTAGTTTTGCCTCGACCGCAGGCGCCACGATTGCGTTTTTAATTAGCCGGTACCTGTTTCGAGATTGGGTCCAAAAACGTTTTCACGACCGTGTCGCGCTCATCAACGAAGCGATGGATCGCGAAGGGATTTTGTACCTCTTCATGATGCGGCTTATTCCCGTCTTTCCATTCTTTGTAGTGAATGCGGTGATGGGATTAACGAAAATTAGAATTCTCACGTTCTGGTGGGTTAGCCAAATTGGAATGCTCGCCGGAACAATCGTATATGTCTATGCCGGTTCACGTATTCCTGATCTCGCAAAACTTCAAGAACGAGGAATTAAAGCGGTCTTTTCCGGGCCTGAACTACTCCAGCTCACTCTGGCCTTCGCCTTGCTGGGAACCTTTCCTATCGCAGCAAAAAAGATCACAGCCTTCTTACAAAATCGTTCTCGCCAGACAACGACTGACGAAACCTAGAGCCGGCCTTCGATATATTGTCGAATCGTCGCATCCGTTTCAGGTTGATTCCAGACCTTGAAAACTTCCGGGTCGAACTGAGAGGCTTGCTCCGCTAGTCGGTCAACGACTGGCGCTCTCAGTTGACGTTTTGTTATCCGAAAAACTGACTCCGGCAATTCTGCGAGCGAGCGAACCGCGCTCATCGACTCTTCGATTAGCTGCTCCGAAGTACACAATCCATCGACCAATCGCGCTGAGATTGCTTCCTCGTTTACGAACGTTTTTCCAGCAAAAACCACATCCTGAGTTCCGCGATTTCCAAGCGTAAATCGCATAATTTCGACAGCTACCGTTGGCAGCGGCACTCCTAGCCGTTGCTCGGGCATCCCTATTTTTACCCCTTTCGAGATGATTCGTGTATCGCACGCCAAGGCCAAAGCACAACCTCCCGCGATAGCGGCACCGTTAACCGCTGCCACCATGGGTTTCGGGAATCGGAATGCTGTTTCAAAGCACTCAATTAATGCTCGCAAAAACTCATCTCGCTGCTGATCCTTAAGCTTCAACCACTTCTTCAAATCAACGCCAGCGGAAAAAACTCGGTCATTCCCCGTCAACAACACCGCAGACGCATCCGAACTTTCAATAGATCTCAAGGCATCGGTCAACCTCTGGCAGAACGCTAAATCCATTGCATTGACTTTACCGTCGTTCATTCGAATCGTGCTGACACCGTCGCTATTCTCTACCGTTAACATTGTTTTCCCTGCAAACATCGGAGTAGTTGTGTCGCTCTTGGCGACTTGCAATCAAAAGCAAATCTAAGTCCCAAAATCGTCTCATTCTGAAACAACTATCTCAAAACGAGACACTTGCTGATCTTAGATTACGAGCCTGAACGAAAATCACCCGTAAAATTTCACGGTTTTAGTTATTCGCCAAGAAATTCTCTGATTGGCACACGGATTGCAATTCAGTAGGTCAGTCGGCGGGTATCAGACCCTAACGCTCTAATCCCATCCGCCTCCGGGCATCCCGCCGGCTCTTTTCAACTGACCATTATACCAAACGTGACCTGCGAACGGACTTATCAGCAGTGTCACGTTTGTTTTTTGCGCCCCTCGAAAAATTTCCCGTCTCAGAATCAAGCCTTTTTCTCAAGCATTCGTTTGTTTTTGCGGGTATTCACGAGATACCAAGGGGAACTCAAAGAGTCCATAACATTCTAATTTCTTAGATTAAGTGTCGGCGCTTCTCGACAAAGCTATACTTCTTAGATGATTAGTTTTTTTCACTCACTTGCCGAACGCTCTTATTTCTGGACACCATTATTCGTCCTGATTGCTTTGGTCTACTCTAGCTGCTCTTTGCAGGCTCAACTTCCCTCAAGCTCTAAAAAGTCCCTCGTCGTCGACGAAGTCATCACGTCTGACGGCAAACGGTTTTACGGGATCATTTTAAAGAATTCCAATCGCGATGGATTGACGATTATGATTCGTCGGACTTGGTTTGAAAAAACGCACCCTGAGTTTTACCGCACCCATTTAGCGAAGGAATCTGAACAAGAAATTCAAGCGATGACTAACCATCTATTTCGCTTGGAAGCGTGGTGGAAATCCCGCAAAGACAATTCTGAGTTGGTCACATTTGTAGATCGTGAAATGGAACGCATAGAAAAACAACGTGAATCCAAACAGAAAAATCCAAATTCTGAATTGCAACCCTTCACACTGTTAAACATTCCAGTAACCAGTTTACGGAAAGTTTATCAGCAGCCTCGTGATCGCCACCACATGGCCGGCATTGCGTGGAAACACGACATCGGCCGAGTCACTTCGAGATCCATCAAAGCAATCCAACGAGATCTTGAATCAAAAAACATTGACTGGAAACAAGAGAGCTTCGACCTTTCCGACCAGCTAACAATCTCTCAAGAACAATCGGAAGAACAATGGCGTGCAAGGATTGCGCTGGTTGAATACCAACTTTGTCAACCGCTCGACTTCCAAGGAACGGGCTCAATGTTAGTACGCATTGATCCCAATCAAGCCAACCTTATGCCGGGTGATATCAATGCAATGATGAAACAGTTGATGAACTCAAATATGCAATCTGATTTAAACAGTCTCTTATCAGGCAACCCACTTTTAAGAGACCTAGGAATTGGCAACAACTTTAAAAACAGCAAGCCAAAACAGGACTCAAACTGGTGGCTGAGTGCTGCAAAAATTGCGGAGTCAGAAAAGATCAATGGTTTCTTGACTGCCCGTGTGATCAATCAAACGTCAGGTAACGACGCTCGGGTTGAGCTGTGCTTCTTTGCTTATCTCAAGCCGGGAAAATGGAAAGAAGTCGTCAAAATTGAGTCCCGCGCCTCCCACAGCGACGTCGATGCAGCCGAAGTCGATAGGATCAATAACGATCCGCAAATCAAAGGTCTGTTGGACATCACTCGCGGATTGGGAATAGGGTCGGGCGACATGATCGACAAAGCAGTTCGCCACGGTGCGGCCACCAAATTGGCTTTAGAAGAGTCGAGAGATAAATTTTATACTTTTCTAGATCGGCACATCAAACGCTCTGACAGCCCTCCGCTGGAAATCAAATAACCTATCGCGGTGCCTCGACTCCCTCGCATTAATCTTCAACAGCCACTCGCTTCTCTGCCGTCGCGACGAGACAAGTTAGTCATGGGTCGCGAATCGAGTTCTACTCGATTTCAACGCCAAAATTTTTCTCGTGAAACCTCATAATATCGAGACCTCGCTTTTGATAAATTCCCATCGCGGTGTGCCCGACATCAGGTACGATCATTTTCTGATGCTCAATCCCCTGTGACTTCAAATGGGCCATCCAGGCCAAGTTATTTTCGTAATTGAATCCTTGGTCCCCCACGTGAACCAAAATGTTTAGTGGTGTCAGGTCAGGAACTGACTTTAATTTGTCTAAGTAGACCGCAGTCAAATCCCACGTGTTATCCCCTTTCGCAAAAATCAATTTAGCCGATTCTTGACCACCACTCTCCGATATCTTTTTCTCTGTAGCATGCCCGCCGCCACCCGGGGCTGCACTGCAAAATAACTCTGGATGCCGAAACATTAGCCTCGCAGTTCCGCGGCCGCCTTGCGAAAACCCCTCAATCCCTCTGCCAGCTCGAACTGCGATCGTTCGGTAGGTCGAATCGATGTGGGGAATCAACTCATTGATAAAAACATCCGCTCCTTGAGCGGCAGGATCATCAGGCATGTTGTAATGGCTTACCGGACCGCCGTTTACGAACACATAGATCATTGGAGCAACATTTTGTTGACTCATCGCCTTATCAATCTCAGGGGCTAATTTGATCGATTTGAGCTCATTCCCGGGACGACCACCGTGTAAGTAGTAGACGACAGGGTACTTTTTCTCCGAACCCTCCGACTTTGCATAATCTGCGGGTAGATAAATGCAGTAGCCCACCTTTTTATTCAGACTTGGACTTTTGAACGTACCGTGTTGAAGCCCGGGAGTCTTCGCTGCTGATGCCGGAAGTGAATTTACCCATCGAAACGGAGCCGGCTTCTTTTTCGCGCGACCATTCTTTTGCTTTTTAGAGGATTGAGAATTTTGAGCCCCCCCTGCCTTGCCCTTCTCTTGCGCGAAAACTCCCTCTGCGCTCCAAGAGACGGATAAAAAACTGACCATTAAAATCAGACTAAATTCCTGCAAACCACATCGGAACATCAATCACTCCTGCAAACACGAAGACAAAAAGGCTAAACCTCGAAAAAAATCCACCATTGACTAACGCTTGTTCAGGCAATCAACGGCCTCATTAGTCGATCAAACTAATTCAGGAACTTCATAGCCGGCTCGATATTCTCGTTTAATAAACTTATTTGCCCGCTTGGCCTCTTTCCCAATAAACCTGCCCGCCTCAGGGTTAAGTTCCATCATCGGACTTAAACGGATTTGATCGCTTTCCATCTCGATGCCATGAACTGCCGTATGCGCCTTCATTTCATTCATCAACGTTGACCACTGGGCAACATCGATCTCTTTGGCTTGCTCCGAGGAAAACTGATCACCACACTGGAATGCAATGTTCGCGAGATTGCACCAACCGGTACTGTGGTGCCCGACTTCGACCTCCGCATTTTGTTGTGAGCGATCGCGGGCTCTCACGGCATCCAAAAAGTTCTTTTGGTGTAAACCATTACCGCTGTTTCCACTAAATTTCTTGATCAACTTACCGTCATTGTCGTAAGCAGCACCTCTACCTCGCTGACCGTGGTAGTAACCGCCTTCTCCGTAAACGATGTATCCACTTCCGGGGCCCGGATGCGGAGCAGATTTTTTTCCGCCGGGAGCAGATGGCAAATTAGAGAGTCCGATGACCACGGGAATTCCACCAGTATCGAAGTAAACAAAGTGCACGTTGGGTGTGTCACCAGCATCATTCCACACAACTCTACCACCGCCACCAAATATCTTTTGAGGTAATGTCACTTTATCTAAGAAGACATTGTTTCGCACATCATCGAGAACATGAACTCCCCAATTCCCCATTTCTCCTGAACCGGTATTCCAATCCCAGTGCCAATCGTAGTGCAGACTCTTTCTAAATATTGGCTTGTCCTGGGCTGGTCCGAGCCAGAGATCATAAGCGATATTTTTATCAACGCTCAACGGCGTTTCACGCTTTCCAATCGAAGCACGGACACCAAATCGATTTACACGACAGGCCTTAAGTTCTCCAATCGCCTTGTCTTCATGGAGCAACTGTTTGACCTGCTTCTGCATCGGGTCGGATCGCTGCTGCGTACCAATTTGGCAAATTCGATCATACTTACGAGATGCTGCAACAGTCTGCTCACCTTCCCACTGACTGTGAGAGAGTGGTTTCTCGACATAGACGTCCTTACCAGACTCCATGGCTCGAATCGCACCTAAACAATGCCAATGGTTACAGGTCGCGACAACCGCCACATCAACATTATCACTGTCACAAAGGCCGCGCATGTCTGCCCAGCCTTCTGCTTTGTTGTATTCTCGGCTCATCCGATCCACGCGACTGGAGTCCGGGTCACACAACCCAGTGATATTCACTCCATCTACCGTGGAAAATTGTTTTGCAAGTTGCCCCGCGCGACTACCGCAACTAATGAAGCCGACATTAATTGAATCATTCGCACTCATGTGCTGAGAAGCTCGTAAAGAACTGGCGGGCAGTGACATCATTACGCCTGCGCCTACGCTACCTGCTACGAATTGACGACGTGAAATTTTTGACATGTAGTACTCTAAGATGATTAATTATTGATAATTATTAAGAACTGATTGTAACTCAGGGAACGCTGGATTTCATTAAACCAGAACCAATGCCCCTGCCTTTCAATGATTTACTTGATCACCGGCGCCGTATTCGACTCATTTGCCATTCCGCCCGGAAGTTCCATGATCTTGATCGTACGAAAGTGAATTTCCCGACCTTCCGACTCCAAACACAAGTAGCCTTTTTTAACCGAAGCGTCCCGAATTCCGTTTACGAATTTCCCGTTAATCGATAATTTCACATTTCCATCGACTGCAACCACCACATATCGGTTCCATTGGCCTACACCTTTGCAACGGTGTTCGACTGATTTGCTGCGGTTCCCGCGAGGATTTTCAGGCGTCGCTGTCATCCCTCCGGCCCCAAACAATTCACCCTGAACATAAGCAATTGGGGGTAACGATCCATCCTTTCTCTTATGCTGGTTGACCCAGTCTAATTCCAGCATCTGAACTTCCATGCCCTTGGGCAATCGATTCTTCGCATCGGGAATTGCATCACACCAGAGAAACACCCCCGAGTTCCCTCCGGGTTCCATGTGACGCCATTCGATTTCAAGAATAAAATTTTCATACTGCCGATCCGATCGCATCACGCCAATCGGCTTGCCAGTGCATACCAATAAACCATCTTTCACCGACCAAGTTTCCGGGGACGTGTTAACGTCGATCCAGCCGGTAAGGTCTTTGCCATTAAACAGATCCCGAAACCCCAACTCTTGCTTATCAGTGCTTTCCTGTCCCCAAACAGCACTCAGACTGCAAGCGAATCCGAAAAATAAAAATACAGAACATCTTAAAATCACCGGTTCACCTCGTTTAGTTAAGTCTTCAGCCATTCACTTATTAATTACATCTCAGGCTCTGCCTGGTCTTCTATTTTACAACAACGCAACGTTACCTAAATAATCTCACGAATGACATGTCCATGAACATCAGTCAATCTTCGATCAATGCCATTGTGACGGACGGTCAGCTTTAAGTGATTTAGGCCCAGCAAATGAAGCAGCGTCGCATGGATATCATAGACCTGAGTTGGATTGTCTCGGTCGAGCGGTTTGAAACCCCACTGGTCCGATTCACCGTGAGAGATCCCACCACGAATACCTCCGCCGCAAAGCCAATTCGTAAACACATGAGGATTGTGGTCTCGTCCTGTACTCCCCTGAGTCGATGGCATACGCCCAAATTCTGTCGTCCACAGCACGATCGTATCGTCCAACAACCCCCGCTGTTTTAGGTCTTGAATCAGTGCGGCAGCGCCTCTGGCCATCCCCCGCGCCAGTGGCCCATGCTCACGTTTCAAGTCCTCATGACTGTCCCAATTCCGACGCGGAAAGCTATTATCATTTCCAGACCAAATCTGAACATAACGGACACCGCGTTCGAGCAAACGCCTGGCAATCAAACACTTCCTGCCAAAATACTCTATCTCCTCCGGCACATTAATCGCTTCGGGATATTCCGCACCTGCTCGATCAAGACCATACATTTTCATAATGTGCTTGGGCTCGGACGACAAATCGAGCGCCTCGGGAGCACTCAACTGCATCTTCGCCGCGAGCTCGTAAGTCCGCAATCTTGATTCCAACCTTTCGTCGCCCTCTCGGGTCATCGCAAAATCACGATTCAATTTATCTAACAACTCTAGCCCTTGAGCGTGGCTGTTCGGCGTTACCAGCTCACCTTTCGGGAATAAATCTCGAATAGGTCGCTCACGCTGCGGGAAAATTGTGGTTCCTTGAGAACTGGTGGGGAGAAAAGCTGAGCCCCAGTTTTTTGGCCCATTACTTGCAAACCCCCGATGATCGGGAAGCACGACAAACGCCGGTAAATTTTCATTCTCGCTTCCCAACGCATAGCTCACCCAAGAACCAACTCCGGGAAAACCGGGCCGTTGAAAGCCGGTTGCCTGTAAGTAGGTGGCTTGACTGTGAACTCCCGTTTTCCCTGTCATGTTGTGAATGAACGCCATCTCGTCAACACAACTACCAAGATCTGCCACTGCATCACTAAGCATCTTCCCCGACGCACCATAGGGACGAAACTGGAACGGAGATTTCATCCAGGGACCAAGACCATTTTGAAACGCTTCTACTTTTTCTCCAAAATCGGAAGGTTCACCATGATGCTTTTCAAGCGCCGGCTTGTAATCGAAAAGGTCGATATGGCTCGCAGCACCTGCCATAAAAAGTTGAACCACTCGCTTTGCTTTGGGAGGGTGGTGCAAAATGCCAGAGGTAACTTTTCGCCTACCCTCTTGCCTTGGTATCGATCGACTTTCCGAATTTAACAAATCCAATAACGCGAGCGAGCCAAAGCCCCAAGCGCTATCAAATAAGAATTTTCGTCTCAACAGATCAATGGCCATAAAACTCTTCACGTCTTAAACATGGTTCCGAATCAAGAACAAAAAGATTTGTCCCGGTTTTGGTTATTCCAACTTCGTTCAATCAATAAAAACAAATTCACTCAAATTAAAAACAATTCGGATCAAATTTGCCAATCCATGCTGCTGGACAAATTCTCCCATCGTCGACAACTCTAATTCAGTCGGAGATCGACCTAGTGATTGCTGAACTACCTTTTGGATTCGCTCCGATTGATCTGCAGATTCCAATTCAATTCGCCGCGCAAACCTCTTGGACATCTCCAAACTAAAATCACTATTCAGCATTGTCAGCGATTGCAACGGCGTCTGTGTTTCATTTCGCGCCGGCGTACTCTGCGATGAATCCGCACAATCAAGTGTGGTCATAAAAGGATCTGGCTGCGAGCGAACGATAAATCGGTAAATTGACCTCCGATAAGATTTTGGATCCGTGTGGTCGAATTTATGGTACTCGTAATGAGGAGAATGCTCGGTCTTTTCAAGCTGAAACAGAAAATAACCGGCACCTCCCATCTCTAAATCAAGCATTCCACTGGCATGCAAAATAGAATCGCGTATTTCTTCCGCGGACAATCGGCGCCGGTTCATCCTCCACAAATAACGATTTCCGGAATCGGCCGTCATCCCGTTTCCGGAATAACCTGAAGCCTGCCGGTATACCGAACTGGTGACAATCAAACGATGCAGGTCTTTGAACGACTCTGCCGAAACGGACTCGCTGCCATCTCGAAAGGTCGCAGCAAGCCAATCGAGCAGTTCAGGATGTGAACGCTCTCCTCCCATGCGACCGAAATCATTCGGGGTATCAACAATGCCACGGCCAAAATGATAGTGCCAAATCCGATTCACAACACTTCGCCACAACAAGGGATTGCCTTTGTCAGTTAGCCAAAGTGCAAGTTTTGATCGAGCAACGGACTCGCTTTCTCCCGACTTAATCCCTACTCCTATCGTCCGTTCGGCAGAGAGAGGAATAATCCCGGGTTCGAGCCTCGGCCCGGGACTGGCCACTTCACCACGAGGTAAAAAATAGACCGGACGCGGTTGCCCCTGAGTCGCTTTAAAATTCCCCTGAGACTTGAAATCAGTGGCTGCAGCATAGACTGACTTTCCAACTGGCAACTGTGACAACGCTTTGCGAGATTCAGCAATTTGATTTTCGAAACTTGATTTCTGTTCAACTCCAGACGGACCAATTAGGTTTAACACCATTGCATCGAGCTTGACCTGCAATTCCTTTCGAGTCTCACTACTGGATTCGTGCCAGATTCCATCAACCAAATTTGACTTGCCCCAGCGAACCGGCGCTTCAATTGAATCCAGAGCGGTTACTTTGCCAGTCGCCGCCACATTTTCCCCTCGCGCGTTAAGCACTTCTATTTCAGCCAACGCCAAATGGTAATCAGAACTTCGCTGGGCGAGCTTTGTGGCAACCAAGCGAACCGACGTGAGGGGTTCAGAAACTGGGATCACAATTGGCGTTAAGCCGGGGTTGGGAAAATCAGCATTCTCCCGAGTAAAAATGGTGCTTCCATTGACTTCTACCCGGAACCGCAAAGGAAACCCGAACCCGGCTCCAATGTTATTGAATTCATCATGAGCGCCGTGCAACACTATCTGTTTTGTTGATTGCGGTCGGTCAAATTCAATTTCGACCCACTTTAGGGTGTCTTGTCGCGATTCAACTTTACTGTGATAGCCGAATTCCGGCTTTTTGGTTTCATTCTTTACTGCACCAATTCGTTCCCGCAACTTGACTAACGCCTGACCGCCAGCGCGATCGAGTTGGTCGTTTAATCTAGCTAGTGATTTTTCTGATTTAGATATTTTATTTTCAAGAGCAGTGCGTTCTACCTCAACTTTTGGATCGACAGCGTATACACGATCAGCTCGATCTACCGCTGCAAAAATCGCCTGCAGCCTGTAGTAGTGGTCTTGTGTGATTGGATCAAATTTATGGTCGTGGCAGCGGGCACACTGCACCGTCAAGCTGCAAAATGAATTGAACGTGTTAGACACCATGTCGTCACGATCGAGATTCCGGGCAACCCTTCCATCCAACTTAGATTCCGGCACCTCAACATGTCCAATGAAATCCCAAGGCCCCGCGGCGATGAACCCCAGTCCTAAGATTCCATCTTCAGTTCCGGGAAAGAGCACATCGCCGGCAATTTGCTCCTGCACGAATTGCCGGTACGGTTTGTCATCATTAAACGATCGAATCACATAGTCACGATACGGCCACGCGTTAGGCCGCAGTTTGTCTTTGTCGTAACCACATGTATCGGCGTACTTCACAACGTCCAACCAGTGCCGCGCCCATCGCTCGCCATACCGAGGCGAAGCGAGTAACCGTTCAACCACTCGTTCGTACGCGCCCTCTGACTTGTCCTCCTCAAACGCCTCAACTTCCGCGATCGTCGGTGGTAAACCCGTCAAATCATAGCTGAGTCTTCGAATGAGCGTCCGCCGATTTGCTTCTTTCGATGGAGCAAGTTTTTTACGCTCGAGCATCTCCAAAACAAACGCGTCTATGGGATTCCGAATCCAATCACGATTCGGAGAATCAATCAAAATTGGGACAGCGGGTTTGACGACCTCGCGAAAAGACCACCAATCATAATCGAGCGGCCGCGCGACTTTCGCATCGTAAGTCAACTCAAAACCATCGGGCCAAGAAGCTCCCGAATCAATCCAGGAACGGATCACTTCAATCTGATCATCGGTAAGCGGTGAGCCATTTTTCGGCATTTCAGCACGATGGTTATCTTGAGAAGAAATTAGCTCGACGAAGTGGCTATTAGCAGAATCACCTCGCTCGATGTAACCGTCTTCAAAAAAGCTAGTGGCATCCTCGAGAGAAAACTCGCCTTTACTCAAACCTGCACGATGGCATTCGAGGCATCTCGCTTGAAATATGGGAACAACGCGATCAAGAAAAACATCGTCCTCTAGACCGAAGCTGTTAGCTACCCCGCAGCTCCCCAGTAAAACCACGGCAATTAAAATCTGTAATCGCAATCTAGCCATCATCCTTCAATCGCAACATTTTCATTAATTAATTCACTAGCATGATAACCGATATCATAAAACGCGTCCGTGGAATCATACAAACAGCGAAGGTTTTCAGAGAAGATTGGCTCTCCATTTGTAAACCATGCCACGAAGTGCCAAAATCGAATCCGAGGGTTACCAACTCCATCGCCTTGGGATTACCGTAAAGACATCTTTCTCTTAGATACTTTCAATTCCGTTAATAGAAAATCGATCCTGGATTCCATGTCATTATCTTCCCAGCCAGACGTCCAATCGATCCACAGGCAGATCCCCGAAATCGCCCATAAAATCGAACCGCTTCTGACAACCACTCCTCTACTTCATTCACCATACTACAGTGACTTGACGGGAGCCAATGTCTTTTTCAAATACGAAAATCTACAAGCCACGGGTTCCTTCAAAATCCGCGGGGCTGCCGCGAAGCTAATGGGGATGTCAACAGAAACACTCGCCAATGGCATTGTAACGGCATCGACTGGTAATCACGGAAAAGCCGTTGCCTTTGCCGCTCAATCACTCGAGGTAACACCCACAATTTATGCGCCAACTGGAACGGATCCAGTTAAATCGGCGGCGATCACCCAATTGGGCGGACGGGTGATTTTCGCCGGCTCGGATTGCGTAGACACCGAACTGATCGCGATCGAGCACGCGCTAAAAAACAACGCCACTTATGTAGCACCGTACAACGATCTGGAAGTCATTGCCGGGCAAGGCACACTTGGCCTTGAGATCTCAGACCAGTTAGACACAGTCGACGCAGTTTTTTTATCCATGGGAGGGGGAGGTCTTGCTTCCGGGGTGGGCGCCTACCTTAAGACTGAAATTCCAAATTGCAAAATCATCGGATGCTCACCCAAGAATTCCTGCGTCTTGATTAAGTCACTGGAAGCAGGAAAACTGCTACCCTTTCCCTCAACCGCAACCCTCTCCGACGGCACTGCAGGTGGTGTTGAACCTGGATCAATCACGTTTCCATTGTGCCAAAAAATCATTGACCAATGCTGCACCGTATCAGAAACAGAAATCAAAGCTGAGTTGATTCGATTTATGAAGAATGAAAACAACACAATCGAAGGGGCGGCTGCGGTTGCAATTGCAGGCCTTCAGAAGTCCCGTCGTACATTCAAAGATCAGAATGTGGTGGTCTTACTTTGCGGCGGGAATATCAGTTCGGAAACGCTCGACAAACTAGGACTGTCTTAAGAGACCGGTTGAAAACCCACCGTGCTATTTTTAAGAAGACAATCGCTTTTAGGTCGGCAACTCAAATCCTTTACGGTATTCGTAATGCAATAAATCATTGGCCGACTCATTGTCGACGAATCGCTCATTACTAGAATCCCACTCCAGTCGTGACTTGGTGGCCAATGAGATATTCGCAAGGTGTGCGAAGGTGGTCGAGCGATGCCCTTCTTCCATCGGGCAATGCGTTTGCTTTCGAGACTTGATGCTATCCAAGAAATTTCTCGCATGGCTTGCGGTTGCCACTCCATTGGGTTCATTGAGCATAAACTCAGAGTCTTTTCCTCGGACTCCCTTTGCTTGAAATTGCCCCGGCTTCTCAGCGATGACCTTGTACCCAGTTGAAGAAGAATAAGCTGTGCCCTGGGTACCGCGAAATTCAATTTCACCATAAGCCAAAGCTGGATTGCTGGTCGCTTCATATTGTCCAAATGTAAGCAGAGAGCCTCCTGGCAATTCAAACACAGCCTCGGCGGTATCCGGCACCGTGCGATCATCATCAATGGCAAAATTCCCACCGATTGCCACCACCGACGACGGAGCTGTTTCTCCCAGCATCCACCGAATCGTATCAAAATAATGAACCCCCCAATTTCCTATTTGGGACGAAAATCTCTGCCACCAGCGAAATTTATATGGGGCGATATTCTGTTGATAAGCCTGCTTTGGACGTGGGCCAAGCCAAAGATCCCAGTTCAAATCGGCAGGTGGATTTTGATGTGGCAGTCGCCCGATACCATCGGGGAACATGTTGTTTAAACGATAGGCTCTCGAAACGGTAATCTTTCCCAACTGATCCGACTTCATAAAATCAGATAAATTTCGATAGAGCTTCATCGACCGGCGGTGCAAACCCACCTGAGAAATTCGCTTGTATCGCCTCGCCGCCTCAACCATTTGCCGCCCTTCGTGGATCGTCACGCTCAGCGGTTTCTCAACGTAGACGTCCTTTCCAGCAGACATCGCAGTAATCGCCTGAATCGCATGCCAGTGATCTGGAGTCGCAATGACAATTGCATCGATGTCTTTTCGATCCAATAACTCACGATAGTCCTCGACAGCCAACAGGTTTGCCCCAAACTTTTGTTTGGCTCTTTCGCGATAGGGCTGATAGACGTCTGCAACTCCAATGAATTCACAGTCATCCTGCGTTGCGAAAGCCTTCATCAGCTGGGAACCACGATTACCGACACCAACAAATCCTACACGAACCTTGTCGGACGGTTGAACAGCGGCGACTGTCGAAGGCATGGAGACCGCAACCGCAGACGCGGCACCAGCCTTGGCAAATTCACGACGGGATAAAGGACGACTCATGGAGTATTCTTTCAGTAACGAATAGTGGAAAGCAGCAATCCCAAGAACGTTATGATAACGCAGTTCGCCGTGAGAATAAAAGCAATTCCCTAATCACCTTAAACCAATCGCTCTACTCTCTAGCTCATCAGGGGTTCTTGATCGACGAAATGGCAAATGTCACACAACTATTATCGTGACTGAGGAACCAACGCATCGCGTACTGGGGAGACGATCCAGCGAAAGAGAACGCTCGCGTTCCGAGCGGAGAAAAAAGAGCTATCGCGGCAGACAGCCTCTGACTCAATTGGCAACTAAACCTGTTCGCGAAGCGTGAACCAGCTCATCACAGCCAAGAGCAGCGAGCAAACGACAAAAACTATGTCGATATACATATTCGCAAACTTAAACGGCGCAACCTGTTGCATTCCGGAAAAGCCCAGAACTAAGTCGGCAAGGAATAAAGCGAAAACGATGATAGCGATCGTTAGCGCGGCGATACAAAGCCCCTTCTGCACAGAAGTTATCCTCAAAATTGCGTTCGCGAGTCGGAATTGCCAAAGCCAGCTATCCGATCATCGCCAAAAATAAACAGCCCAGTTCAAATGGAACCAGAATGCCCGTTACTAAATATTAGACTCTACGTTAGTATAATTGGCCTTTGGGTGGTGTCACGATGGCATATCAAAGAGAATGCGATGAACCTGTTTTCTAGTATCGACGATTCCGGTTATCACGCGTAGTCCTTCCACGGAAGGTGGGCTTGTAGCACTTTTTCCAGTGTTTCGGCATGAGCATCGGACTGGTTTTCAATCGCAAACCCGTTTCAACGCCATCGTGGGCTTGATTATATGGATTGAACCACCAACAAACCAACCTCTTTCCCAAAAAATCTTTCCCCGTATCGTCGAAAAAAGGCTTTTTTGATTTTCAATCAGCCGATATCCCACCCGCACTCCGTTTGAAACGCGCTTATTAGGTACACTAAAGAGCATCAAATGAAGCCAAAGTTGGCTTCCTTGCGAAACCATTCAACAGGACAATTCCCTTATGAAGACCGCCGTTTATACCGGCTCGTTCGATCCGATCACTCTCGGACACCTCAACGTCATCGAACGAAGCAGTCGCCTCGTTGACCAATTGGTTATCGGAATTGGTGTCAATATTGAGAAAACGGGTCTTTTTCAGTCAGACGAGAGACTGGACCTTGTGCACCGCGTGACAGCCCATCTGGACAACGTTCAAGTCGAAACGTTCGAAGGCCTGGCGGTCAACTTCGTTAAAAAATGCGACGCTAAAGTGATGATCCGGGGCGTGCGACCACTGACCGATATCGCCGCTGAATTTACGATGATGATGGCCAACCGCGCACTCAACGATGAACTCGAAACCGTCTTTCTGATGGCAGACGGAGAATATGCCCACGTCTCCAGTTCACTGATCAAACAAGTCACCCCGCTGGCAACCGACGAACAGCTTGCGAGATTCGTACCTTCGGAAATCATCCCTGATCTGAGAAAAAAATTAACGCCATGATGGACACCGCTCAACCACGATCAATTCTCTCAAATTATCAGGCGGTCGCGGTTACCATTTTTTTTGGCTCAAAATTCCCAGTAAATTGAACTGGATCAACGGGCACACTCAGCCCATGTCTTGGGAGTTTCGTAAACTCGGACCCGCTCGAGAGTCGCCTCTCCAAAGTGGCCATCAAGCCATTCAAAAACTGCGGTGGCAATATTTTCAACAGTTGGATTGATCTCTGCAAAATAATCAACGTCGTGATTCAAATGCTTGTGATCAAGTCGTTCGATTACCCGCTCTTTCACAGTCGCTTCGAATGTGGCTAACGAAACAATAGCCCCGGTCTGACTTTCAACCTGATTCGACAGGGTGACATCGAGGACGTAGTTATGCCCATGCCCCGCTGGATTATTGCATTTCCCGAATAACTGCCGATTTTTTTCATCCGAAAGCTGACTGCAGTGCAACCGATGAGCCGCTGAAAATTCGAACTGTTGGGTCAACTGAACCGTTACATTTTCGTCTGCAGTTAAGTTCATATCTTGCTCTAAATGGATTGAAAACTCTAAGTACGGATTGGTCGCGAGTGAAATAGATACCAGATTAGACGTGTGTTTCCAACGCTTCAAAAACTCTCGACAAATCCCCCGTACCATTAACTCACCGGTAGGAAAACGCTGAGGATGACAAATCAGAAGGTCTGTCGCGATGGCCCTTAGAAGCCCGTCGATCTGTGAAACGTCGCAGAGATAGCCGGATTCCGCATCCGGTTCTCCCTCAATCACGCAACGCATCACAAGCGAAGGGACCACTGCGTTCGTTGACGGCCAACCCGCCCATGAATTCTTAGACTCCACCGTGCCGATTTTGTCCGGTGAGACAAGTGAAAATCGAATTTCTCGGGAGAGACGCATCATACAACTTGCATTGTTTTCGTAAGTAAGAAAAAACTAGGTTTGATCCGTGACAGTAAACGCTTCGCCGCTCGGGTAGTCCTCTGGTGCACAAACGCACCCCCAAACCGCTTCCGCAATTCTGCGTGGTTGAACACATTGCTCAGAAGGGAAATCAGGAAATAGCCGTCGGAGCATCGGCGTCTCCACCGCTCCAGGGCGAATGGAGCAAACTCGAAGCCCTAATTCGGCACCTTCGCTGGCAAGCGCCTGCGTCATCAAATCCATCCACGCCTTGCAGGCCCCATAAAATCCCAGTCCATCGAACGGATCAACCGCTGAAAGAGATGAAATATTAACGATTACACCCGCTCGCTGCGCCCTCATTTTCTTCCAAATCGCCTGCGTCAGATAAAACAAGCTTCTAACGTTGGTATTAATCGTGGTCTCAAATGTCTCCGGCGAAATCTCATGAAATGGCGAAAGCGGCGAGGCCGCGGCATTATTGACCAATACATCGATTCGCCCAAATCGACTCACGGTTTCTTCTGCCACCTCGATAGCCCGCTCCGTATTTTCTAAATCAGCCACCATTGCAAAACACTCGCGGCCGTTCAAAACTGCGTCAATCGCCTGCTTTGCTTCCAGCAGATTTGATTCTCGCCTCCCACAAATTGCAATGTTGTAGCCTTTTTCAGCGAAAAGCAACGCAGTCGCCAAGCCAATTCCGCTGCTCCCGCCTGTCACCAGGCAGACCGGATTTTGATTTGTTTCGAGATTCATAGGCCAGCTGTCCAATAATTGGAACTTCAAATTCAGATCGACGGGTGATTGTGTTACCTTACAGACGATTGATCAGATTGCCAATTCCCGCGAACCAAGATAAATTCCGGGTTTTGCATCGGTCGATTATTAGAATAGCCCAAAAGGTTTGGGGTCAAGTTTTTTCAAATCGATTCTCCTATCGGAAATCGATCCCTGCATCGTAGTCCACTTTATTTAACGGTTTGTCGTTATGCCTAGCTACCGCCGCCTCGGTGAAATTCCACCCAAACGCCACATGCAATTTGAGAATCAGGGCGAAAGCTATTTGAACGAGGGACTGTTCTATGAACATGTTGTCACGACTCAAGGATTCGATCGCGTCTACAGCATTCTCTATCACCGCCGACCTCCAACGCGAGTCGTGTCAACGGAGACCGTCGGCAAACTCGAAATCGAGGCCTGCCCGGATCAAGAACTGCGGCATCACCACATTAAATCCGGGGATCTCGTAAGAGGGGGTGACCCAATCACCGATCGCATCCCCATGATGTTCAACGAAGATCTCACCGCTTACCGCGTCCGCCCGGACCGACAACAGGCTGAGATTTACCGAAATGCAGCTGCCGATGAAATCATCTTTATCCATCATGGCCAGGGGTATATCGAGACAACCTACGGGCGACTTCCTTATCGTCGTGGTGACTATTGTGTCATTCCAAGAACGTGTAATTATCGCATCGTAAGCGAATCCATTTCACAAGAAGACCATTTGATCATTGAAAGTAACGGACCAGTTCGGATCCCACAGCAGTACCTCAATCAAGACGGTCAGATGCTCCTCGGTTCACCCTACAGCGAGCGAGACTTTCACAGTCCACTTGAACTTGATTCCAAAGACGAAGAAGTCGAAACATCAATTCTTATTAAAAACGGCAGTCAACTAACACGCGTCGTTATGGCTAACAACCCATTCGACGTCGTCGGCTGGGATGGCTTTCTTTATCCCTATACTTTCAATGCCTGGGATTTTGAACCACTTACCGGCACACTCCACCTACCGCCTCCTTACCAACAAACATTTGAGATGAGAGGGTTTGTGATCTGCACATTCGCGCCAAGGCACCTCGACCACCATCCCAAAGCAGTCAAAGTACCTTACGTCCACAGTAACGTCGAAGCTGATGAAGTTTTGTACTACGTGGAAGGCGAATTCGGTTCTCGCAAGGGAGTCGATATCGGCAGCCTGACGCTTCATCCGGGTGGGATTCCTCACGGGCCACATCCCGGAACCATCATGAAAAGCATGGGGATGGATTTCACAAACGAGATGGCAGTCATGTACGACACTGACCGCCCCCTTTTCCTCACTCAACAAGCGATGGAAATGGACGACCCAAGCTATCCCATAAGTTGGCTTTAAACCAAGCACTTTCCCGCTGGACGTATAAACACCGACCCGTTTCGTGAATCTGAAATCATGTTAATTGACCCTGCAGCCGAGTCAGCATCATTTGTTTACTCAACGATGATTCGCGCGATTACGCCTCGGCCAATTGCCTGGGTATCAACTATCTCGCCAACGGGAGTGACAAACCTCGCGCCGTTTAGTTATTTCAACGGAATTTGCAGCTCACCGGCAGCACTGATGTTCTCTCCCGTCAACCGCCCGGACGGGTCTCCCAAAGACACGCTAGTTAACATCCGCGACAACGGGGAATTTGTCGTGAATGTCGTACCGTTTTCAATCGCCCAACCAATGTTCGAAACCGCTGGCGAGTTCCAATACGAAACGAGTGAGTTCAGCGAAGTTGGCCTTACTCCCGCTCCAAGCAAAAAAGTACAGCCACCGGGTGTCCAGGAATCTCCGATTCAGTTTGAGTGCGAAGTCATCCAAATTGTTCCTGTCGGAGAAGGACCACTCGCAGCCAATGTTATCATTGGCAAGATTGTCTTGATGAATATCGCTGACAACATTCTAGACAAGGATCAAAAAATAGATCAGGCTAAATTGGATACGATCGGACGCATGGGAGGGCGAAGCTATTCTAGAACGACCGATCGGTTCGAATTAAAACCGACCGAATCGACTAAAAAATAGCGTTCGTTCGCCCAAACTTTGAAACGCATTTACATTAGCGCACTTCCACTGGGAGAACCTATTTCTCGCCTGCTACCCGTTTCCCAACCGATTTCATATAAGCCAATAAATCGAGAATTTCGTCTCGCGTCAGAGTATCGAGCAATCCCGTTGGCATCATCGAAACTTTAGAAGGTTTCATCACTTCAATCTGATCGACCTGGACATTGGTAAATCTTCCTGGATCGATCATGTTTTCCTGAACCATGTATCGATTTCCGTTAAGATTAGCGACTCTTCCGGTAACCATCGTTCCGTCGTCGAGCTGGAAAATCGTTGCCTCATATTGATCGGAAATTTCTTTACTCGGATCAACAATCGTCTCAATCAAATCGCGAGTGCTAAAGCGATGTCCTGCCGGTGTCAGGTCAGGCCCCACAATTCCGCCCTGCCCCTCCATCCGATGGCATTTGTAACACGTAGCCAGCGC
>JAAEMV010000178.1 GCA_024225195.1 Planctomycetaceae bacterium
GAGCACACTAACAGTCGTGCCGATTACCAAACCAAATTTTGAACCAACGATAGCCCAATCATCGGTCTCGCGATTCACTTGGACTCCAATTAAGTTAAGCACCAACCCGAGAAATGGAATCCAACTTAGCAACAAACCGAATAGCGTTAATGCCCTGCCAACGACACCCGATGGCGTTCCAGTTCCTCGGCAATTCACCAAAATCTTTCCGGAGCGGTCGGCTAGGGCTTTCGGCGTCGTGTCTGGCAGTGAAGGATCTAGAAACATCACGAGGACACCTGCGACACAACCGATCGAGGCTCCACCGACCACCGTAACCCAAAGTGGTAACTCTCCAGGAACAAACGGATTTCCAAATCCACAATAGGCCCCGACTATTGACCCAACCAAGGGACCAAACCATCGTGGAAATTGACGATTGTAAAATCTCTTTAGAAGCATCAAATTCCTTAAACTTGGTTCGCTCGATTTAAACGTGTTCTTTTAAAGCTTCTCAAGATAGTCTCTCGCCCGATTAATCTCTTCGGTTACTTCTGCCGTCGTCTCCAAGATTGGGATCCCACGAGGGAATGGGTGCATAAAGATCTCGACCCAACCTCGAAAGTTAATTTCAGCCAATGCATCTTTGAGAGGTTTAAAATCGAGCGAACCCCGCCCAGGCATTTGCAACAACTCCTCTTTCTTTGGCAACTTTTTCATACATCCCATTCCATGCTGCCAGGCGTAAAACACCTCGATCGAATTCCCTAGGTTACGAATCAGCTTGCTCATCGAATCAGCTTCTTGAGGCAAATGATACGGGGCAAAGGCAATCGCAAGTTTTTCAGAAGTCCGAAGCTCCGCGAGATAACGCATGGACTCCGCTGACTCGATCAAACTATTTGCGTGATTTTCAATCGCGATGGTCACCCCTGTAGCTTCAGCGACTTCAAGGTGCGGTTTCATTTTTTCAACAAACGAAGCGACCGCTTTTTTCAACTCGGAGCCTTTTAAACCCCTCGGACCAACGGCTCCCGTTACCAGCGTTGATCCACCCAGTTTATTTAACAATCGCATCTCATCGCGGAGCCCGAACGGCCCAAGCTTGTACTGGGTAATACACCCAAGCTGAATACCATGCTTCTCTAGCAAGCGAACAAATTTCTCTTCCCCCATTTGATCGAGTTGTTCACGCTGATTCCCATGTACCTTCGGCCACAAGTCAATCGCCGTCGCCCCGGTCTTTTTCACCTCCGGCACAATCTCTTCCAGGCCTGAGTACCCATACATGGAGGAACCCAACATGTACTTAAACTTATGATCGCAATTTGAATTTTGCAAAAACGGATTGCAGATCCGAAGGGGTAGTAGCCCAGCCAGCATAGCTGCACTCAAAAATTCTCGGCGTTCCGGGGAAATGCTCATCGTACTTCGAACCCTTCCCGTTGTTGGCGTTGAAGCCACTGATTGGCTTCAGTGTCATCTACAAATTGCTCTAACGTCGGATCCCAACTCAACTCACGCCCCAAACGCATGGAAATATTTCCTAGATGGCAAGTGGAAACGCTTCGATGCTGACTTTCAATATCGGAAATTGGAACCTGCCGCGATTCGACACAATCAAAGAAGTTTCCCATGTGATTGATAATTGCGTCCAGCTTTCCCGCTCGCAGCGGACGCTCAACATTATCGCCTCGATAGATTCCCCAATCCTCACGGGGTAGGGGATTTTCTTTTAGTTGCTCCACCGGCGCTCCGGTAATTCTGCCGCGGTTGACAAAAATCCTCCCGCGATCGCCCGTAAATAATATCCCGTTATCTCCGTTGTCCCGGACCGCCATCGTTACGCCATTTTCAAATTCGTAATCGACCTTGAAATCAACCGCAACATTGAAACCGTTTTTGACCGAAGGCATCGAACCAACTCCGTTGACTCTGACCGGAAACGAGTTGATCGCCCATTGTGCAATATCTAAATGATGAGCGCCCCAGTCCGTCATTTGCCCACCGGAATACTCATACCACCACCGGAATGTATAATGGGACCGTTCTTCGATGAAGGGGACATCCGGAGTCTGACCCTGCCATAAATTCCAATTTAGATGTTTTGGCGGAGCGGTCACTTGCAAAGACTCGCTCGTCTTATTTTTCCCAAGAACCACATCGACATGCTTTAGCTTTCCGAGGCGACCAGCCCTTACCATTTCTACTGCCAAACGAAAACGCTGATCGCTTCTTTGCCACGACCCCACCTGAACTACACGTCCTGTTTCTTTGACAACATCGCGAAGCAGTTTCCCTTCGTCGATCGTCAGCGTGATTGGCTTCTCACAATAAACGTCCTTGCCCGCGCGGCACGCATCAACCACCATTTTCGTATGCCAGTGATCGGGTGTTCCAATAGTAACAACATCGACATCTTTTCTATTGATTAGCTGTCGGTAGTCTTCGCAACTATAAGGAGTGCTTCCGAACGACGCTTTTGCCTGATCACGGACGTGACGGTCGACATCACAGACTGCCACAATGTCCCCGTAGGCCGCTGCCTGGTTGGCGAGAACACTTCCCTGATACCTCAACCCGATGCACCCCACACCCACACGTTCAGAGATGGAGCGAGATTTCGCTGGATTCGATTCGAGTTTTGTTCCCAACCAGAAACCTGGACTCAAACAACTGCTAATTGCCGCCGTTTTCAAAAAGCTCCGGCGGGGGACTGCGCTTCCTGCCATTTTCATTCGTTAACCACTTGAGAGAGATTGAAACAGCCCGGTAAAACGATGAAATACCAGACATCACAAGCAAACACCTTAACGCAGCATCTGTTGAAAATCAAAACAGGGGCTGAACTAGCAACGCAGAAAAATGGCGATAGAACGGCAAGTTGACAGCCTCTCTATCGCAGACCAAAAGCAACTTACCAGACTGCAACGAAATCACACTCGCTCGCACAGAAGCAAGCAACCTCGATTAAAGAGCGCAACGGATCGACTTGATTCGCCAAGTTTCAACAACGCCATAACGCTGATGTAGATTAGGCTTCGATCTGTTTTTGATCTACCAATTCTGTGGTCGACCGCCAGGCAAGACGGTCAGTCGCAACATGATACTGCGGATCTTCCGAGATGTTAATTTCGACCAAGTCTCCCGCTTTCTTCAGAAGCGTTCGGCATTCCGGACTTAAGTGAGTGAGGTGCAACCGCTTACCAAGACTCTCATATTTCTCGGCCATCGAATTAATTGCTTCCAATCCCGACTGGTCGTAAACACGCGAGTAGTAAAAATCGAGAACGACATCATCTGGATCGTTCCCCGGTTCCAGCATCTCTTTAAAAGAGGAAACAGAAGCAAAAAACAGAGGCCCGTGTAATTGGTAGATTTTGCTACCGAATTCGTTGTATTTGATATCGGCTCCCATGTGAGTCGCATGCTGCCAGGCAAACACCAACGCAGAAACAATCACACCCAGGATCACAGCCGAAGCAAGATCGTGCATCAGAACGGTGTAACCGGCCACCAACACCATGACCAACATGTCACTGAGCGGCATTCGATTAAACATCTTCAAAGACGCCCATTCAAACGTACCGATCACCACCATGAACATGACACCAACCAGTGCGGCCATTGGAATTTGCTCAATCAACGGAGCTAGAAATAGCACAAAGAACAACAGGCAGATGGCGGCCGTAATCCCGGACAGCCGTCCGCGGCCTCCCGAGTTCACATTAATCAACGACTGGCCAATCATCGCACAACCGCCCATTCCACCAAATAATCCGCAAACCAGATTGGCGGCGCCCTGACCGACACATTCACGGTTGCCCTGCCCTCGGGTTTCGGTAATTTCGTCTACCAACGTTAAAGTCATCAACGATTCAATCAACCCGACACCACAGAGGACAATCGCAAAAGGCAGAATAATGCCAAGCGTGGTCCAATTGAAAGGAACCATTGGGTGCTCAAGGAAAAATAATTTCGGTAGTCCGCCACTAATTCCACTCACCACCTCCGATTGCTCTGCCGTCGCGACATCTGAACTTTCGCTCGCTGAAGGAATTGCAACGATCGCCGCCGAGGCTGGAGTGATTGATTCGTTTTCAGCTGAAGCTGCCCCATGGGACGCGTGAGACGCGGCAAGTGAGTTGGTTCGCAACATGTCCCCAACCGTCGCCACCGTGTTCATTTCGGAAGACGAATTTGAATTGACCACAATTGCAATCAACGTGACGCTTAAAATAGCGACCAACGACGCCGGAACGGCGCGTGTTAGCTTGGGCAGGATCCAGATAATTGCCATCGTCAAACCAACCAAGCCGAGCATCAACCACAGCTGAGGCCCCTGAACGAACGCTAACTCTCCATTTCGGATGGTTTGAAAACTGCTTAGCTGAGCCAAGCCAATGACGATTGCCAGCCCATTAACGAACCCTAACATCACCGAATGAGGCACCATACGGATTAGCTTTCCTAGGCGACCAATTCCAATCGCTATTTGAAGAAGACCACAAAGAATGACCGTTGGAAATAAATATTCGATACCGTGCATCGCAACCAACGAAACCACTACCACCGCCATAGCGCCAGTGGCACCAGAAATCATTCCAGGACGACCTCCAAACACCGCCGAAATCAAGCCAATAAAAAATGCCGAATACAGACCAATTAGCGGTGAGACCCCTGCCACAAACGCGAAAGCAATCGCCTCTGGCACCAACGCCAATGAGACCGTAACACCCGAAAGAATATCGTTTTTAAGTGAGCCGGACTGGGGCCGAAAAAAATTGAGCATGCAAGTTCCTGGTTTATTACGAATTCGCCCCAACTAGAAAGTCATGGCGAAACTGCCGATCACCCATAAGAATGATGCTCAACGCCAAGAACTGGCGGTGCGACAGAACTTCAAAAGATCGTAGACGTGCTCCAACCAAAGGAACACCAACGAGTCGATGACTATAGTTATCACCGCGTTTGGGTCAATATCGAACTAAGCGAAACCCAACTCCCTCCAACCGCAGGCCATCCTGCAGATTACGTGCTCTCCCATCCGTAGGGCGCAAAATCTCCGTTAGACATTAACCTGGTAAGACAAATCCCCGTTAAACCGTTTTGGCACCGACCGGCGGGGCTTCGGAGGAACAGTTGAAAATTATTCCTAAAACCATCGCGAAAATACTGCCACTATGCGAACAGTTGCCAACCAAAGTCAAACAATCGTCGCTCTCGTTATAAACCCGAAAAAGTGACCAACAGCCGTTCAGAGAGTGACACCTATCAATTGCCCCTTGGGAAACAGCGCCTGATTTCCGAAAAATTTTAACCCCTGGAATCGGGGCGAATCCAATCCCCGCTGGAACCGTCTAAGAAAGCAACGAAAGCTATGCTGCTTTTGAGTTCAAGCAGCAACTACCGCTCAACTCCCGCTTGAAACGGGCTCAATGCTTCGACCTGCAATCCATCACCGCGTCTTCTAAATTCAGAAACAGGAACACGATCGTCAATCGGCACAACGTCACGATTTGAAATCGACAGCGAACTCACTTCCCTGGAAGAGCCTCTACCGCGCGGCACCAATGACTACCTATGACTCGGGGATTCTCATTTACTTTTCAGTTTCTATCAAACTGAACCCTTTCAGTTTCTATCAAACTGCATCCTTTCAGTTATGGGCCGGTTTTAAACTCAATCGGCTTTCCGAAGATATCGGCTCAGCTATTGATCTCAACTTCACCTCCCAAGGCGACTGCTTTCTGATTGATCCCTAAACCAGCTTCGCAGAACTAGGCCTAGCCAAAGTTGGGGGTGTCAGCCTTTTTCCCATTCGGTTTACAACCAGCTTAAACTATCAACGCAGCGAAATTTTGGTCGGATACGATCACTTTCAACTCGGAAAGCCAGAATTTAATGGATTTATCACCGAAATTCGCATAGGGTTTTAGGCAGTGAAGCCAACTCCATTCTTTATTGACGAAAAGAGATAAGCTCATGAACATTCAAAATTTTGCGATTTACGTTTGTTTAGCTTTCGCTGTTACGCTCACGGCTTGCAATAAAGAAAAAACAAGCGATCCCTCAGCCAAAACAGACCCCGTCGTCAAGGCTGACGATGTTGCGAAGTCCGTCCCCGATGGAGAACCGGTAACTCTGTTGGAAACAGAAAAATCGTCTGAGAGCCAAGCAGGAGAAAATAAATCGCCCCTCAACTCACCCAAAGACTCACTGTCTTATCAAATGAAATTGCTCAGCACAGGTGATGTTGAAAAATTGAAAGCTTGTTTTACCGAACGCCTACGCAGCAGCATCACCACTGAATCAGTGGCAAAAGGCAAACAGGAATTATCAAGTTACACGTTCGATGATCTTTTTGCTTCAGAAGAACGAGGCGAGTACAAGGGTTCGCAAACTTGCAACGTAAAAATGAAAAATGGGCGAACGCTTACCACGTTTGTCCTCCAAGACGGCCAGTGGCTCGCAGACACAGTCTGGTTCCAATAACCCTGGCGTTCGCTTTGCTACGCGACCTGTCTATTCCAGATTCGTACCAGGTTAGCAGACTTTATTATCGGGTCTCAATTTTAGGATCCCCGGTTCGCGATTCAGGAAAATCTCAACCTTTGTTACGGGTGAGTCTTCAAACTTAATTACTCGCGTCCAAGGTTCACGAAGCTTTGATTGAGCCATCTTCCTCATCGCAGCCATTTTCCTCATCCAAACCGTCATCCTGAAAACTGAAAAGCCAACCCATAAAACAGCACCAGAGAAGCAGCAATCCCAGCACACCATTAAAAGCCGAGAAAAACATTAGAGGGACTGTTATTACCGAATTAGCATCCAACGTCGACAACCACCCTGCCAAGCCCACGATGAGCCCAACCACCCACAAGTTTTCTCGAAAATACCAGAGCGGAAAAAAAAACACCTTACAGCTGAAAATAATCACATGATCCAGAAGATTCAGTTCCTCGTGAAATGAACGCCTGAAAATGAAATCAATCAGCAATGCCATAAACAGCGCCCCGCCCATCACTATCTTTCCCAAATTTTGATAGCCAAATGTAAATTTGCCCGGTTCGAGAACTGCTTTGCGAGGCTTGCTGGGGTCATAGGCCACTGAGACCGCGTTTCCAACCGAATAGCGATTGACCACGTCTGCCGGTCGATAATCGTGCCCGCCGATGACAACAACATTCGAATAATACTTTTGTCCAGCGACGGTGTATGAGTACTTAATATCAGCCGATTTCGTGATTCCTTCTTCAGTACGACTCGTGGTCACTTTCGAAACAAGAATCTCTCCACTGGTTACTGGCCATTCGAGACTGGCCTTTGCTTGCCCGCCCTGGTATTGCCCGAACAGAAAGATAAGAAAACCGATCGCGATGATCACTCCCCAAATCAACCGGAGCGCGGCCTGCTCGCTGCGCCCTCTGGCAACATCATCTCCCGGACTGCCCATTGCTCAGACCTCTTGGATTCACGTTCTGCAAATTAGAACGTCTTAAATTAATCACCCTCGATAACAAATCTCCGTCAGCCATAATCATCTATTTACCATCAGAAAGCGACTCTTTTCAAAAAATTCTAAGACTTAGTGCACTCGGCTTAAGCAGCCCAATTTTTTTGTTATTCCCACAATCGCTTTTTCACAACGAAAAGGTAGGCAATTTCAATCGCAAAAAATACCTTTAAGCTTTGCATCCCGTCCGCGAAACTTATCAATCAACCAGGTAAATACTTGCAAAACCTCGCCACACGGGCGTCGCGACTGATATATTCAGAGACTGACATCGCAGCTCGAATTCGACCAAAAAGATCTATGAGCGACATCACCTACGAAAGACTTCCCAAAAGCTACCGCCTGTCCCAATCAACGATGCTGGCGAGTGTCGGATTTTTATTCTTTGCAAGACAACTACCGTTTCAATTTTTTGGACCCGCATTTCAGATTGCGATTTGGGTAATCGTTGCCGGGATAGCTGCTCTCGCCGTCGCAACAGCTTGCTACGTCGTCATTCGGTATCCCTATCTCAGCCTCGTTTCCACCTCAGACGACGATAAATATTCGCAGCAGTTCGTTTCCAAACGCCTACTATTGGTCGTCAAAATTATTTTCCCGCTTGGAATCCTCTTCTTTTGTTTGGGAACCACCATTGCGCTTTTCAATGGCACTGGCAATTTAACGGTTCAGGCAATCACGTTACCTTACTTTTACTGCCAATTTATCTTCTCTATCTTTCTATGTTTCTGGTACGACCCAATTTCCCATCCCACCATTGCGACGTTCATTCGGGCAACCCTTGGAATTGGGCTTGTTCTTGCACCTATCCTTATCCCGGTTTTATTGATCGGTTCTTTCCGCTGCAAGCGATTACTAGATGCGCAATCACAATCGTCTAACATAGAAACCATCTGAAAAAGAAAAACGAGACGCAAGACCTTTTGTATTGGCTTCTTTACATATTGAACGCCCCATACCTTGCCAAAACTGAGTACTTTCAGCGCCTCCTAATAACGCACCCTCAATTGTTCTTTAGAACATGACCTTCAATTTTGAACTTAAACAATGAATAGCAACAGACTATCAACTCTCCTACTTTTTAGCGTCATGCTTTCCTCTAATCTTTCAGCCAACGCCCAAGAACCCAATCCAATCGCCGGAGTGCGACAGGAAAAAACAACCATCTCCGTTGGCGAAATTCCTGTGGGCGAACTAACGCAATACCTTCGAGATGGAAAAAAAATTCTCGAAAAGGTTACCCCTACTGATCCCAAACTAAACACGGTCTTTTACATCTATCTCGATGGCCGGAAAGTCTTTACCTATAAGATTGGAATCCTAGGTACCGAATTCCAAGCAGAAGACAGCGCTCGCCTGTCACCCACCAGACCTTTCTCCATCAAATTGGCTGGAGACAAACAATCAAGAATCAACAAAATTACTTTGTACTCAAATGACTTTGCAGAAACCCTCGATGGCTATTGGTTAAAAGATAATGCCATCATTCCTTGGAGTTCCAAGGAACTTGCAAATCATCGCAAACAAAGAGATTAATTACCGTTTCAATTCTTAGTGAAATTGAATCCGTTTTAGCGAATTAAAATCAAAGATGAACCATTCTTAATCCAAGACAACCTACGGTTGAAATTGAATAACTTTTTGCAGTCGTCCAATAATTTTTTTCAGGACTGACACAAATAACGATGCAATCGCTGCGGTAGATGCAAAGAAAATCGCTAGAATTTGGAAGCTGTCATAAACTTCGATAAACTACGTTTGGGCACCAAACCGAAAATACGTCAATCCTTTAGTGGGCGTTCCTAGTGGACTGCTTACCAATATTGAGGAATGACGTCTGATCCAATAACGATCTCTCAATTCATTTAATTTTCGGAGGTCAAAGTGGACGTAAATTTGATAGGTTCGTGCGACGCAAGCAGACAACTCATTCAAAATTTAAAACCAAATACCATTCGCAGTCCATTTCAAAAGCGGCTCTCCATCCTTTACAAAAATTGAGTTGTAATGCTGTTTCAAATTATCGGATTGTTCAATTCAGAATTCGGCAGTGCAAGTTGAGTAAGCAATGAATCACGAAATCGCGATTTCAATTGAACCGATATCAGACAACAATCAAGCAATGCTGAGAGGTGTCATCGATTACGTAAACGCAAACTCTAATTTGCGAGTCCACAAGGTTGGTGCCGTTCCTTTCTTTCCTCTCGCTAATCTAAAAGACTGGAATGGCGCGGGAGTGATATGCACTACCGAAACGGTAAAACAATTGAACACCGTTTCCAAACTTAAGATTCCCTGCGTTTCGGTATCGCTACACCATACTCCGCCGGACTCACTACCAACGGTTCACTCCGATAACGAGGCAATTGGAAAACTTGCCGCCGAACATCTTTATGGAATTGGCTTGCGAAAATTTGCTTTTGTCGGAAATGAAAATTGGTCACATAATCAAGAACGCCTTCTCGGGTTTCAAACGGAACTTCGAAAAAAGCGAGCGGACTGTGAAGTCATAAATGTCCAGTTTGCCAATTCAAAACAATGGGCATGGCCAGCAGAAATTCAGAGACAGCCCTTAGCCAGCGAATTAAAAAAACTTCGACAGCCCATCGGGATCTTTGCCGCACACGATGAATTCGCTCACGATGTCGTCGAAACACTTAAAACCCTCCAGATTCAAATACCCCACGACGCAGCCGTCATTGGGGTTAACAATAATCGATTGATCTGCGAAACCACCGAACCACCTCTTTCAAGTATCGTTCAGTCGGCTCATCAGATCGGATACCGCGCAGGCAAGTTGTTACACGAACTGATTCTTGGTAATCCCCCACCCTCAGAAATCATCCGTGTTCCACCAGAAGGCTTGGTCGCCAGAAAATCGAGCGATTGTTCAGCCATGAAGGACGACCACATTGTTGCTGCATTGAGCTACATTGATCTTCGCTGTGGCCACCCAATCACGGTAGTCGATGTCGCCGATCACGTCGGCGTATCCAGGCGAACCCTCGATAAACGCTGCATTGCAAATCTCGGCTACCCCGTCGCTGAACAAATTCGAAGATCCCGTATTAACAAAGCGCGACAACTACTCGATTCCACGAATTTGCAAGTCACGGCAATCGGTTTCATGTGTGGCTACGAAAGCCCCTCAGGTTTCATCCGCGCCTTTCGTGAACTTACGGGAATCACACCAGGAGAGCATCGGAGTACGAGTCAAAACTAAATTCAATTGCACCCCCAAAACTGCCTAGTTTAACGTCCAGCCTGCCAATATAACCAACTGCGCACACTTGCATTCCAACAAATACACCACAGTCGTTCACCAGTTTATCAAAATGGGGGGGCAAAGACGGATTGGGATTCTTTCATTGTGCAGTTCATCTTGAGATGAGCGGCTGGTAACACCGCAAGAATACTGCGGTTCGGAACCACTGCATCTTCGATTTGGACATTTTATTAGTAACGACCAATCCATCTTGCGCCAAAGTAATTTTAAGCACCGCCGTTGCAGGGCGTGACTACCGAAACATCTTTCATTGAAAAGGGTGACACATGAACACTTCCAAGCGTCTAGCTTTCACACTCGTAGAATTGCTAGTTGTGATTGCTATTATTGGCATTTTGATAGGAATGTTATTGCCAGCGGTACAGCAGGTTCGAGAAGCGGCACGTCGAGTGACTTGTGCGAACAACTTGAAGCAGCAATCGCTCGCGGTGCTCAACTACGAGAGTGCCTTTACAAAACTCCCCCACGGTTATGGTTTCAACGACACGGCCAATGGAGGCAACTGGCGTAAGACGTGGAGCTGGAGTGCTCGAATTCTACCGTTCATGGAACAGAATAATGTCCATGAGGTGCTTGAAGTCTCAAGCAGAGAATTCAATCAAGTGCTTCCGTGGGGAAACTGGTCTAGTTGGGATCCCGCAAAAGTGGCTGCAATGCAGACTAACATCGGTGCCTTCCGTTGCCCAAGTGATCCCAGTGACGAGGATCTCAACATTTCAACGGCCTTCTGCAGCAACAGCGTTCCTAACACCCATAAGCCGGGCAAATCAAACTACGCCGCTGTCTACGCCTATAAGTATTCAAACTGGTACAATTCGAATTCACGCCCAGCTCCCCAGGTTGAGGGTTGCTTTGGTCCGCAAAACGGTATCTCACTGGCTTATGTGACTGACGGAACCTCCAACACATTCCTTCTCGGCGAGCGAGACAGCGCCCACGGTTCTGCTTATTGGGTCGGAGTCGGAAACGTCAACAGCGAAGCCCCTTGGTCATCGCCCAAAGCCGTTGGTCGCGTTTTCCTTTTCAAACCTAATCCACCGTTAATTGGTCGTTATTACTCAGCTTTCGCAAGCATGCATCCCGGCGGACTGAACTTTGCTTTCGCTGACGGAAGTGTTCACTTCATTGCTGAGAGCATTAGCTTCAATAACGGCAAACTCTACAATGGTGCACCTCATCGATGGTGGCATAATTTTGATCAAATGGATCCCGCAACCTTTGGTGTCTATCAGAAACTCGGTTGCCGAGCTGATGGGCAGCCTCTTGGCGGTGAGTTCTAAACTTTTCCTGAGAACTCTTACCAGATCTTATTCAATTCTATAATTTGCTTTGCCAGTCAAACGTTTGCGTTTTTGACTGACAGAAAGGTGATTTCGCCATGTCGAATCAGCCAATATTTCGCGTTGTTTGTGCCTGTGTCGTCCTCGCATTCCTGGGATGCAACTCGGATGGCCTAGTAACGCTAAAAGGAAAAGTGACTGTTGATGGCGCTCCGGCTCCTGCGGGGATTTCTTTTCAGTTTCAGCCACTCAGCGATGGCTCGCCGTCGTATGCCATCACCGACGCCGACGGGAATTACGAAGCCGAATTTTCCTACACCAAAAAGGGGATCATGGTAGGCAAACATCGTGTTTCGTTTATCCCGGGCGGAGGAGGCGGAGGAGGGGACGAAGCCATGCCCGACAACATTGAAGAACTTGGGCAAAGCAATAAACCGGTGGAAAGTCCCGCCCAGGCGAACCGAAAACGGCCCTCGTTTCCCGATAGCTACTGGGGGGAGATCATGCAAATCAATGTTGAAAATAAAGCCAACGTTATCGACATCCCGTTGGAGTCGAAAAAATAGTCTCAACCAAAACGAATGATACCGCACAATCGATGGACTGCTCAGCGAGATCTTGAATCAAAACCTGGGTTTCCCATCTCCCGCTGCGGGTCGTTTGTTGGGTGCTTTGCCGCGAGCCTTCCAATTCGGATTAGGCTCGTGCGCCGAGTCCATCAACTGTTCCAACCGCTGAACCACCGCCGGATGATCCTGCGCTAGATCTTTGCTTTCACCTAAATCGTCATCAAGATTATAAAGCTCAACATTTCCGCTAAACATAGGGATTCGAACAGCTTTCCAATTAGCAGATCTTAACGCCTGCTTTCCCCCTTGTTCATAAAACTCCCAATAGAGATAGTCGTGGTTCCGCTGCCCGGGGTTACCCAAAAGCGTCGGCATAAAACTGATGGAATCAAGCCCTGCTGGAAGGGGAGCACCCGTTAATTCCGCAACGGTTGCCATAAGATCTCCAAAATAGCTCACATGATCGGTAATACTTCCGGGCTTAATTTTCCCGGGCCATTTAACAATCATAGGAACGCGAATCCCACCTTCGTAAAGGTCTCGCTTCTTACCCCGGAGTGGGCCGTTAGGATCGAAGAGCTCTGTGTCGTGCCCGCCCTCATCATGGTGCCCGTTGTCGCTGGTAAACATGATGATTGTGTTGTCGCTAACCCCAAGTTCCGCCAATAGCGAAACTATCTCACCGATGCCCTCGTCCATCCGAGTGACCATTGCAGCCTGGCCTTTGTCTTGATTCGACCAGGGCTTGTCCGAGTAGATCCCGTAGTTCGGCACTTCTTGCCCATCACCAGTCCCCCGAGTTCCTTCATTATTCGCGTGCGGAATTGTTAACGCCAAGTAGAGAAAGAAAGGATTTCGCCGATTGCGTTTAATAAAGGACAGCGCTTCGTTTTGAATCAAGTCGTGGGAATAGTCCAACCGCTTTGTCGCATAGCCTGGTTTGAAATACCAGTTACTGTCCTTTCTACCCGCTGGAACAACTTCATTACGAAGCGCAATTCGCTTGTCGTTCTTCCATAAAAACGCTGGGTAATAATTGTGCGCGTGAAGCTGGCTTTGGTATCCGTAAAAGAAATCAAACCCTTGTTGATTGGGAACACCCTCGTGATCCGGGTTATCCCTCGTCGACTCGCCTAATCCCCATTTCCCACACAGCGCTGTCGTGTAGCCCTGGTTTTTCAAAACCTCGGCCACAGTAACATCACGATCGCGAAGCCCCTGTACGTCGACGCCGCCATTGCCCCGAACATAAGCATGCCCCATATGCTTACCCGTCATAAGAACGCACCTCGATGGTGCACAAACAGTATTTCCTGCATAGAAATTACGAAACCGCATCCCCTCCTTTGCCATTCGATCAAGCTCGGGTGTCTTAATTAATTTCTGACCGTAACACCCAAGATCACCGTACCCCAAATCATCCGCCATTATAAAAATGATGTTGGGCGCAAGCGTCTCATCGGCACGGGAGTTTGATGAGATGGCTAGTGTGTCACCAAAAATGATTGTTACTATTGTCAGTAAAAACAAACGTGGAGCTAGTTGGTTCATTGCTTGTTCATCCCCTTGGGTCAATCAAAAGACAAAAGTACGTGTCGGCTTCATTTGAGCTGACTTAATCTGTTCAAGTCAATTCAAATTCAATCTTCTCTCACGCAAATTTTGATTTCACAACGTTCAAAGCTGTAAATTAGTGTTACGGCATTTGATTTCACTTTCTGATATCTCTACCCAATTTACACAACTGGGTGCCAAAATATTGAAATGGAGAACGCGGGAATTGTTCAAACCTATTGGATTGGCAGGTTGGTCTGAACCATAAAAACTGTTTAATTATAGTTTCTTCTTTTTCGTTTTTTTAGCAGGAGCATCGGCAACTTCGAAAACCTCCTCGAGGGGAATCGCAAAAGTTCGTGCGATTCGAAATGCCAACTCAAGCGATGGATAGTACTTTCCTTTTTCCAACGCAATTACGGTCTGACGGGTGATTCCAACGCGTTCCGCCAATGACTGTTGAGTCATCTCCCCTGTCAGAAATCGAAGTTCCCTGATTCGATTGTTGATAACGATCTTATCCATTCGAGATCCCCCGATAGCTTGCAATAATTTTGCCATAGTAGGTCAGGTTGGAAACCACGATCCCCGCGAATATCAGGTTGATCCAGAGCACCGCCTCAGCCGACGTAATGGCAAAAACAAATCCATCAATCGATGCTGCCCCTTCTTGCTGAATTGCCGTGTTGGATACTGACTCCACCGGAACACTCCACATGGCGGCCAAGCACCAAACCAGAACGAGAGCCGTCAAAACAAAACCTGAACACTTTGAGGCCCGTAACTCGATTTGGTCATCCAATTCATCCGCTTGTGGGGCTCCGCCCGATTCTCTGATTGATTTTGTCGCAATCGCGTTGATCGCGTGAAAAACCGCCAACAAAATGACCAACGCAATAACCGCGATAAAGAAAATGGAAACGTGTTCGACTGGATATTGAAACGAAAAATAAAAATAAGGAGCGAAAACAACGAAGATCGCCACAAAACAAAACCACGCGTTTTTCTCTATAAATCCCATAAATCACCCTAACCAATTTGCGAAAACCAATGTAACTTAAAGATTACACAATGTAATCTACACCTTACATTCGATCCGCCTAGTCCAGCATTGGCGAAATTTTAAAAATTAAATGGAAAAGCGAAGGTAACGACGGAATTAGCGTAAATATTTACTGCGATTTTATTCTTATCTTCAGACGGGAAGATAACGCTTTCCAATTTGGAGGTTTTGTTTGATTGCAAACCACACACAATTACCAAGATCAAACCAATGAGCTGAGTGCTAATCCGTCACGCCCTGAATCAAACCAATTTTTCTGTTGAGCAAATGGAACAAAGGCAGTGACTTAGGGAAAAGCTTTTGAAAGCGTTGAAACAGCTTAATCCAGCAAACCTTAAAGAAGATCTGACCTAAACCGTAGGTTCTGCCATCGCTCGCAAAAAACTTGCGTATCAGCACGTTTAATAATACGAGTCGGAACAGGGGGAGGGTGATTCAAGTTGCGGATCTCGCAACAATGTCTTTGATGAAGTCAATCTTTGTATTGGACCCCGGAGTTTAGTACATTCGAGACTTCACAACCAAATCATCTCTACCAAAACAACACTCACTGAGGCAGGTTCACCACATGAACAACTATCTTCTCACACGAGGAATGGCTGTGGGCTTGTTGATAGGGGACCTCGCAGCGTTAGCCGCACTTACTTACCGAGCGAGGAAACCAGCAAGGATAATGGAAAAAATTGCCGTCAAAGGTGCCATGACGGCTCGGCAGTCTCACATTCCGAGTGAGGAGAAGTCATCGCCTGAATATTGCTGGGACCGTGCACTTCGGCTAAACGAGGGCTCGATCACCAACTTCCAGGCCACGAACTTGGTAAAATTTAACCTGTCGGTATTCATGCCGAGAGCTGGTCGCTGTTCACAAAATACAAGAAACCGTGTTCCATCCGTTCCTTCAGAAAATCAACACTTTTAATGCTGTCGCCAGTTCTGAGATTCAACATATTATATGGAGATAATAACAACCGGCAGCCTTCAAATTTCGCTTGCCAGACAACGCACCAAACTTAGTCCCTGACAACACGTCCGAACATTCACTGTTAATTTCACATGAGTGCATCTTTAAGGAGAAATAGATGAATCGCTTCACCATCAACGAATTTGTTCAGAAAACCCAACAACAAAACCTTAATCAAGGAGTGTTCGAACTCGAAACCGAACGGATGATGGAACTAAACCTAAACGGAGAGATTTGGACAAAGATGGGATCCATGATTTCCTATCGTGGAAACATCAAATTTACAAGGGAAGGAATCCTCGAGCAGGGGTTGGGTAACTTATTGAAAAAAGCAGTATCTGGTGAAGGAGCGCGACTAACCAAAGCTGAAGGCAACGGACAAGTTTATCTCGCTGACAGCGGAAAGAAGATAACGATCCTAAGTCTGTCAGGGGAGTCAATCTACATTAACGGCAATGATCTCCTCGCGTTCGAGCCATCGATCTCATACGAAATTAAAATGATGAAGAAAATGTCATCGATGTTAGCCGGTGGACTTTTTAACATTCGACTCGAAGGCACGGGCATGGTCGCTTTCACAACTCATTACGACCCAATCACTCTCTTGGTCACTCCAGATTGCCCCGTGGTTACAGATCCCAACGCCACCGTTGCCTGGTCTGGATCGTTGGAACCTCAAATTAAAACGGACATGTCGTTCAAAACATTTCTTGGACGCGGCAGCGGCGAATCGATCCAAACCGCGTTTTCGGGTAACGGGTTTGTGGTCATTCAACCCTACGAAGAAGTTTACTTCCAGGCAGGTGGATAAATAAAAAAGTTCGAGCCAAAAAGTTCGATCAAAACAGAGAGGCAGGTTGGACGTTGAGGAACTGCAGCGCGTAAAGACCGCGGTAGTTCCACAGCAGTCTCCGACACACCCCGCAAAGCTCGCCATCCACCGCAACGAGCGTGAGAGTATTTATCCTATCCACGAGCCTAAAGTCGAAAAACATGAAAACGTTTCTTAGCCTGCTTCTATTCCTTTTAGTTGCTCCAACTGCGTTCGCCGATTCGCCGAAAAA
>JAAEMV010000179.1 GCA_024225195.1 Planctomycetaceae bacterium
GAATTCAGCCGCCGAATCGGAATGACATTAGCGGCTCCCCGATCAAGACTATCAGAAATTTGTGTTGCTATTTGATCAGATGCTCTGCGAAGCGGTTCGGTATCGAGATGCGCGTATCGTTCTGTTACCTGGGTGGTGGAGTGCCCCAACAATTTCCCAACGATTGGCAGTCCCAATCCAGAACCTGCTCCAAAGCTCGCGAAGCTGTGTCGCAAATCGTGAATACGCAATCCTGTTAATTTGGCATGTGTCGTAATCGCCAACCACGGACGCTTCAAATCGGCGCGAGGTTTATAAGGGTCATTGCCTAGTATCACAAATCGGCCAACACGAGGGAGCGTATTAAGTATCTCAATTGCCGCTGCATTTAGGATTACCGTCTTTCGACCAGTTTTACTGTCCGGCAAAAAAAGCAATCCTCGGTCAAAATCTACGAAATTCCACTCGAGATTCAATATTTCTCGCAGGCGGCAACCGGTGAACAACAGTAAGCGGATTGCAGCGGTCACATGTGGTGGGAAAATGGTCAAAATATTGTCATGCTGATTAGGAATGTGTTTTGCAGTCGGTTTTGATCTATCAACCCTCCATGGCAGGCCCTTGGTCTCAGCAAGTCTTAATGTGGCACCAAGCCTTTCCAATTCTTCACCGGTGAGAAATCTCTCACGCAGATTTTCTTTGTACTTTTCAACCCTGCGCGCCGGATTGAATCCATCAGGAACAATTCCCAGTTTTGCGGCAAAACCATACATGCTAGATGTTACGCCGATTATTCGATTTGCAATTGCATGCCTGTCGGCAAGTTCAAGATGTAACTTTACAAGATCAGTGTGTTGGAGTTGATGCGCTTTTAGCTTGCCGAATTTTGGCACAATGAATTTGTGCAATATATGTGAGTAGTGATAGTAGGTTGAAGGTTTACACCGAATACCCACATGATCAGACAAAAAAACATCAACCAGTTCGACAATTGTTCCGGCATCACGTGTGCGCTTTTTTTCTTGTGCTGGGTCACTTCCTGATATCACTGAACTCAGCGCCTTTTTTGCCAGGGCACGCGCTTCATCTGGCGCGACTTTTGCCGCTGAACCGAGCGTGAGACGTCTAGTGGGTGCACCTCTACCGATACCCATTCTGTACTGAAATACGAAACCCTTTGATCCGCTGCTTCTCACACGCAATCCAAAACCGGGCAAATCTGAGTCCCAGATGAAGTATTCTCGTTCCAAATTCTTTGCCGCATCGACAGAGCGCTTTGACAGGCGTGTTTCCATTTTGATGACCTCCGGTTTGAAATCCGGTTCTGGGAAGCACCGGGGAAGCACCATAATGGCAAATCAGGGAATCTTTGGGAACCCCATGGAAAAATAAACTGTTGATTAACAGCAACTTAGACACTTGAGGAAACAGTAGGAAACTCAAAAACTAATTCTACGAATCAAGGGGTCGGGAGTTCGAATCTTCCCGGGCGCGCCAATTGCTTTAGGGTCCATTCTTGTTGACCCAGCAGGTCGAGGCCTTCATCGAACATTTTAACCATCAGCGATACCACGAGAGCCTGAGAAACCTCGC
>JAAEMV010000180.1 GCA_024225195.1 Planctomycetaceae bacterium
TGAGCTAATTGGCTCGTTCGATTTACCTCCCGGCGAAACGCGTCAAATTGAGTTGATACACTTTTTCACGCCGGGTGATTTCTTTTATCCTGCTCCGAGTGATCACGATTGCCCGCCCGATGGCCGAGAACTATTCGCAAATTAGGGGCAAAAAAATTACGGCGGGGAGGGGCTGGCAATTAAATGGTTGAAAATACAAGGCCCTTTGGGGACCTCGTGGCCTCCGGCGAGCACCCGAAAGTTTTTGCAGACACAGCAATACGAGAAGAAATGGTTGAAAGAGTTTCAATATTTTAAACCTAAATACCTCAAATCTGAACCGGATCAAGCGCGAGACATCATCTCATTGTTTGGCTATCAACTTTACCGACGGCCCCTAGAAGGTGGAGAGCTGAATAGACTGACCGGAATGGCTGAGTCCGAATTAGAAGCTGGTCGCCCCCTTCACGAGGCGGTGCAAGTGCCGCTTAAAACGATGATCAGCTCTCCTCAATTTCTCTATCACGCCGGATCTCCGGGGAAGCTGGACGGGTACGCGTTGGCGACACGCCTATCCTATTTTTTATGGAAGAGCATCCCTGATAAAGAGCTTTTTGAGCTGGCTGCTAATGGAAGGTTGCTGGATAAAAAGGTTTTGGAAAATCAAGTAAATCGAATGCTGGACGATAAAAAGTCAGATCGTTTTATCAACGATTTTCTTGATCAGTGGCTCGGTTTAGGCGAAATCGATGCGACAACTCCCGATGAAAAATTATTCCCGGAATACGATGACAATTTGCGACAGGCGATGCTGGGTGAGACGCGGTTGTTTTTCCGAGAGCTGATTGATGAAAACTTAAGCCCCGACCATTTAATTGATTCCAATTTCACTTTTTTGAATCGACGTTTAGCCGAGCATTATGGGTTGGAACTTGAGGGTGAACAAATGGTCAAGGTAACGTTGGCTGACAGCAGCCCGCGAGGCGGATTAATGACGCAGGCAAGTGTTTTAAAAGTCACCTCCAATGGGGTTGTTACATCTCCCGTCAAACGCGGGAATTTTGTGCTGGATAAACTGCTCGGTACGCCGCCTTCTTCGCCTCCGCCTGATATTGGTTCGATTGAACCAGACACACGAGGAACGACCACGGTCCGAGAAACCTTGGCAGCGCATCGAAATGTAGAGTCGTGTGCGAGTTGTCACCGAAAAATCGACCCTCCCGGATTCGCACTGGAGAGCTTTGACCCAATTGGAGGGTATCGGAACCGCTATCGATCTACTGGGAAAGGTGAAAAAACCAAACGCCAGTTCAGGGGTCGGCCAATTCGTGAATACCGTGAAGGGCTAGTGGTAGATGCATCGGGGGTTACGGAAGCCGGCGAAACATTTAAAGGAATTAGGGAATACAAAAAGATTCTGGCAAATCAAAACTCGTTGGTTACTAAAAATTTGCTGACACAACTGGTTGTCTATTCAACCGGCGCGGAGGTTCAATTCGTAGACCGCGAAAACATTGCCGAGATGACCCAGGATAACCTTAAGAAGTCTGGTGGAGTTCGGGATCTGATCCATGCGATGATTCAGAGCGACCTATTTCTTAATAAGTAAAGAGACAAGATTAACCCCCCGAGCAATTTGGGAGTGAAGAGAATGACAAAACGATTGGGCCGCAGAACCTTCCTTCGGGCATCTGGCGTTTCTTTGGCACTGCCTTGGCTGGAATCAATGCAACCTGTGTGGGGGCGGAATGTTGAATCGCCGCCCGAGCGAATGGTTTGTATCTGTACTGCCTTAGGACTTCACGGGCCGGCACTTTATCCTCAAACGCCTGGTTCAAATTACGAGAGTACTGAGTACTTAAATCAACTCAAACGGCATCGAGACGATTTCACTTTGTTTTCCGGCCTGTCTCATGTTGACCAAGGTGGAGAACATGCGACGGAACTTACGTTTTTAAGTGGCGCTCGTAATCCTGGCAAAGATGGATTTCAAAACTCTGTATCGGTAGATCAGGTTGCGGCAAAACATCTTGGATACGTTACTCGCTTTCCTTCGGTGATGCTCAGCAGTGAGGGGGCAAGCAGTCAGTCCTACAACGAAAGTGGTGTGATGGTGCCGGCGGAGTACAGTCCTGCCCGTTTATTTTCTAATTTGTTTTTACAAGGAAATGCCCGGGAGTTAAGTTCGCAAAAACGGAAACTAAGACAGGGCAAGAGTATTCTCGATGAGCTGAAATCTCAGGCTCGGTCGATGCAAAAGACAGCAACCGCGGCAGATCGCGATCGGCTGAATGAGTACTTTGAATCGATTCGAGATGCGGAGCGAGATTTAGCGGCGGCAGAAGTTTGGTTCGATCGACCCAAACCCCAAACCACGGCACAGCGTCCAAAGGATATTCTTAGTAAAGCGGATTTGATCGGGCGAACTCGATTGTTGTTTCAAATGATTCCACTGATTTTGGAATCGGATTCTTCCCGAATTGTTAGTGTCTTTATTCAAGACCATCATGTCGTGCCTCAAATAGAAGGCGTAAATTCCGAGCACCATAATCTCTCACACCATGGCCGGGACGAAGCCAAAATTGCTCAGTTGAAGAAAATAGAAACGGCCATTCTTGGTTGTTATGGGGGACTTCTGGATCAACTGAAAATGAAAGAGGAGGCGGGTACTCGTCTGCTAGATAAGACAACGGTGATGTTCGGCAGTAATCTTGGAAATGCAAATGCTCACGATCCAAGCAATCTGCCTATCTTTCTCGCCGGTGGCGGTTTTGAGCATGGGAAGTATGTAGCCTTTGATCGAAAGAATAATCAGCCGCTCAGTAATTTATATCTCACCATGTTAAATAAAATGGGTGTCCCTTCAGAGAGTTTTTCAACAAGCACGGGAGGTTTGTCTTGGTCCTGAATTGCCAGTGTTTATTTGCAAAAGTAAGAATTGCAAATAGGAAGAATCGTTTTTTGTTGACATTGTTTTGTGCGGTCTTTGTCTCGCTGGTTTCTGTTGACGCAGGGGACGCTCAATCAATCGATGAAATTGAAAGCCAGTGGCACCACTGGCGTGGCCCGAACGTCACAGGCGTGTCGGCAACCGCCCAGCCACCACTAGAGTGGAGTGAATCTAAGAATATTCAATGGAAAGTACCGGTCGACGGTGAAGGTGGCTCAACGCCAATTGTTTGGGGAGACAAAGTATTTCTGTTGACCGCGATTAAAACGGACAAGCTGGATGCCTCCATTCCTAATCCAGAGGATCAACCCAAGCGTAACTTTTTTGATATTAAAACTCCCAATGCGGTTCACCAGTTTGTAGTTATCTGCCTCGACCGTCATTCTGGAAAAGAACTCTGGCGTCAGGTCGCTGATGAGCGAATTCCTCATGAGGGACACCATGGCGATAATGATTTTGCCTCAGCGTCGCCGACAACCGATGGAAAGCGGTTGTATTGCTGGTTCGGTTCAGCAGGCCTTTATTGTTTCGATCTCGACGGAAAACTTGTGTGGCGGAGAGACCTCGGAAAAGCATTTGTGGGGTCAAGTCTTGGTGAGGGGTGTTCGCCGGTGATCCACGATGGAAAACTGGTCGTCGTTCGAGACCATTCGAAGCAATCAACCATTTCGGTTCTCGATGCGGAAACGGGTAAAACACTTTGGGAAAAAAATAGAGACGAACCTAACGCTTGGGCAACGCCCCGAGTGATTGAACACGAAGGTAAGACACAGGTAATTACTGCCGCTTCGAATGAGATTCGCAGTTACGATCTGGCGAATGGTGATGTGATTTGGCGATGTCGTGGTTTGACTGGCAATGTGATTCCATGTCCAGTTACTCAAGATGGAGTTGTCTACTGCATGAGCGGGTACGAAGGGTTTTCATTGCTGGCAATTGAAATGTCTAAAACAGGCGACATCACGGATACAGATGCAGTCGTTTGGAAGAAGCAGCAGGGGACACCATATATTCCATCACCGCTGCTGTACGAAGGGATGTTGTATTTCAGCCAGTCCAATCGAAATATATTGACTTGCCTGGATGCTGCGACGGGAAATGAGATTGTATCGCGAACACGACTGCCGGAACTTTCGAACATCTATGCCTCCCCTGTAGGTGCTCTGAATCGTATTTATTTGACGGGTCGAAATGGAAAGACCGTTGTATTGAATCGTACGGATAAGATTGACGTGCTTGCCGTGAATCAGCTGAATGAGCGGATCGATTCGTCGCCAGCTTTAGCTGGAAAACAATTGTTTTTACGAGGAGAGAAGAGTCTCTATTGTATTTCGGAAAAGCAATAAATTCGGTGTAAAGCGTTGCAGTTGTTAGTGTTGGAGTGAAATCGCTGTTGCTGTGTGAGAGTATCGGAACGCCTGTTAAATTAATTTGGTTAAGATGTCCCCATGGATGCTGTTAAGGCGTCGGGAAATTGCAGTCCAAAGTTGTTTTGTGGCTTTGCAATTCAAACGAAATTATTAGACATAGGAAAAGTAGCATGAAGTTTTTGATGACTTTTAGTGCGTTGGTCATTGCCATGATTAGCGGAGGCAGCGATGCGATGGCGGGCACCAAAACTAACAACGCAAATCAAGGTAAGGAATTAAAAGTGGGTGACCCGGCTCCAAATTGGAAAATGACTGGCAGCGACGGCAAGGTTTATCAACTGTCAGACTTTAAGGGAAAGAAGGCAGTAGTTGTTTCCTGGTATCCAATGGCCTTAACCGGTGGCTGAACGATGCAATGTAAGTCGCTTCGTGAAAGCGGCAAAGATTTGAAGAAATTTGATGTAGCTTATTTTGGAGCAAGTTGCGATTCGCTTGCAAAGAATAAGCAGTTTGCTGAAAAACTTGAATTAGATTATCCCCTGCTCAGTGACACCGACAGGAAGGTCGCTGCAGCTTATGGAATTCAACGAGGAACATTTTCGAAACGCGTAGCTATTTTTGTCGATGTGGACGGAAAGATTGCGCACATTGAGTCAAAGGTAAATTTGCGAGCGCACGGCAAACAAATGGTTGAGCAACTTGAGAAGTTGAACGTGGCGAAAAAGCCAGCGGACGCAAGTGAAAAGTAAAATTGTGTAAACAGCGTTAGCTATTAAGGTGGTTCGAGTGAAACTAACTTGTATTTGGGTTGTTATTGGTTCTGTCGCTGCTGGTATTATTTCCGGTTCGGCGGCCTACGATAAAAATTCGAACCACACTTTTTCAATCAGTCGGGCTTACCGGGCTGTTGCTGCGAGCGAGTCAATTCGCTTACCGAGTGAGATCGGTAGTCGAAGTTACATGAGTCCTCATGCATCACCAATCGCGGTTAGCGATCATTTTGTGTTCGCGGTCAACACGCCCGCCGATACGCTCGATGTGATTGAAAAGGCAAGTAATGAAGTTGTACACCGGATAAATGTTGGGATTGATCCGGTGAGTGTCGCAGTCCGCCCAGACGGTAAAGAAGTTTGGGTCGCCAATCATATTTCTGATTCGGTCAGTGTGATCGATATCGATTCGAAAAGCCGAACTTATTTGCAAGTCGTTGCGACAATTCAGGCGTTCGAAACCAAGGGCCGCGCTACTTATTTTGATGAACCGGTGGGAATTGCCTTTGCAGGTAATAAAAAAGCTTACGTAGCGCTCTCGGCGGAAAATGAAATTGCGGTTGTCGACGTGCCGACGCGAAAACTTGTTAAACGCCTTGAAATTGTCGGGCAGGATCCGCGAGCCATTTCTGTTCGAGGAGATCGACTCTATGTGATTCCATTCGAATCCAATAACCAAACCCAGCTTTCGGGTGGTAAAAAAGAGGAGATTGGAAGTGATCTGGTAACTTTTGACGCTTGGGATCACTCAATATCGAACAACAATGTTCTTTCTTTGGGACATGTGCTTGATATTGTCAAACATCCGAAGGTTCCCGATCGGGATCTTTTTGTTTTCGATACCAAAACAGATGAGTTAATCGAAACCGTCGATTCGATAGGAACTCTGCTCTACGGTGTTGCTGTGGACTCAAAAGGTCGAGTTTTTGTGGCTCAAACGGATGCCCGGAATGATATTAACGGGCGGGCCGGAACCAAAAAACACGGTTTGGCGGAGCTGGGCAATCGCGCTTTCCTCAATCAGATTACGAAAATTGAGTTTAGTGGATTGGAGGCAAGCCAGCCGGAATTCATTGATTTGGAACCTGCTCCTCCCGCTGAGTTTGACGCTCAAGATGCGCTTGCCACCCCATTCGCAATCCAAGTCAGCGACGATGATCAGATCTTAGTCGTTACTGCGGCAGGCTCCGATAAGCTGTTCACCGTCAATCCAGATACGGGGAAAGTGTTAGGTCGTGTAGACGTGGGTTCCGTTCCGCGTGGGATTGCACTGGAATCCAAAAAGACAGGAGAAGTTTCACGAGCGTGGGTGCACAACAGCATTGCCAACACTGTTTCGATCGTTGACCTCGATGATCCGGCTCAACCGATTTTGGCCGAGACAATCTCGCTGGAAGATCCAACGCCGGCTGAGTATAAACACGGCCGTGCTGTTTTTAATTCTGCTAAAGCATCAACAAGTGGAACCTTTTCCTGTGCCAGTTGCCATCCTGACGGGCACACTGATCAGTTGCTTTGGGTTTTGAAAACTCCAGTGGTGACAGGGGGGAATCAAATCATGCCGAGATCGACCATGCCACTGCGCGGGTTGCGAGACACGGCTCCGTTTCACTGGGATGGTATCCCCGGCGACCCGTATGGAGGAAATAATAGTGCGAGCATTCGCGCTCATGTGGAACCTAATAGTGATCCGAATGTCCCTGTCTCAACGATTCGAAGTGTTGTCGATGGATCGCTTGCTTCTACGATGAGCACTGTTGGAGTGAGCGTGGTCAACGATGAGGGAAAGGTCGGGGCACTGTCAGGAAACGAGCGAGATGCGCTGTCGAAATTTCTTCTCGACGTTCCATTTCCACCGGCTCAACGGAGAGCCTACACGAATGTCTTATCGCGAGAAGCTAAAAAAGGTTTTGAACTGTTTCATATTTCCGGTGACGATGATCCTTCGAAAACTAAATTCAATGTCTGTGGAGACTGTCATCGGATGCCGTATTTAGTGAGTACCAATACGCCGGGTTCTGGGATGGACGCCCCAACGTGGCGAGGGGCTTACGATCGTTGGCTTATTCTTCCGCAAGGACGGTTAAATATTATCGAGTTTCCTTTCTTTCGCAGGATCGCTGAGGCTGGTTTAGATGAAGAGTCAGTTTGGAAAATGTCATGGGGGGGACGAGCGAGATTCAATCCAGTCTGGAAGATGGTTCTTGAGGGAAGTACTGGAGTTTCTGGGGCTTTAGGTCGTCAGGTGACATTAAATCGTTTCACGGCGAAACGGGGGCGATCGGTTGATTTGCTCAAGGCTCTTGAAGGTGCCTCTGCCGAGGGGGCAGTTGTCCTGCAAGTCGATGGAGTATTTTTGGATGGCGAATTGTCATCCCCTGTGCAATTGCAGTTTGACGCTGAATTGGAAGGGGGGAAATATCGATCGCTAAAGGAACGGTCGAAGGTGTCAACGACCGGTTCTCAGATGTCGAGTTCCTTTGAATTTGGTGATTCTTATTCGCGGGAAGAACTGCTCCAATTAGCGAACCAGGAACTGTTTGTGGGTACCTTTACGGCAAGGCATGCCAGCAATCATCGGGATCAGTCGGCACAACCTGCACTCTGGACCAAGGGTTCATTGCATGCTCAGCGGGGGCATCAGAAATTTCCGTTTTTGTACGAAGGGAATTTAAAGATGGCGATTAGCGGGCGGCACATTGCCGAAGGTGCAGCGGTGATTGTCGATGGGCATCGCGTTGCCGGAAGCGTTGAAGCCCAAGAGGACAACGTTGAAATTGAGCTGGTTGAGTTGCCGCCGGAGGGTTTGCATATGCTGCAGATTCAAAACCCGAATGGCCTCTTCAGCAATGATTTCATCTTTCATGTTACAACCGACCAGCAGGCGGCCATTGTTGCGGAGAAAAAGATACGCAGAGATCGAGTTCCTTCGCGGTCAGGACTATGGGATGCGATTTCCGAAAATGATCTACCAAAAATAAAAGATTTGGTCCGTCGAGGTGCTAACGTGAGTGCTCGCCATCCTGAAAACGGGAGGACTCCACTAGGTCAGGCTGCGTTACTGGGCAATGTCGAGATCGGTAAGTTTTTGATCCAGAGAGGAGCAAGGGTTTCGGGTAGCAACCGAGATGGAAACACATCTTTACACGTAGCGGCGTTTCTTTGCGATTTTGAATTTGTCGAATTACTGCTCAGACATGGTGCGGATCGGAACAAAAAAAATGGCGACGGTCGGATACCTGTCGAGGTGATTAATTCTGATTTGAGTAAACGAACTGTGGAAATTTATGAGGGCATTGGCAAGGCAATCGGGAGAGATTTTGAAATAGATAAAATCCGAAAGAGCCGACCTGAGATGGCTCAATTGCTACGGGATTATGGTCAGGCATCGGACGTAGACGATTGATATCTTTGCGGCCGGAATTAAGAATCTGGAAGCAACCGCGATTCCATCGTTTGCATGTTGAGTTGAGTTTGTGATGATGCAAGGCAGAGCTTAGGGTTTAAGAATTCCTTCCGGGATTTTGCCGTCGCCTGTTAATTCACCTTTGGCAAGCCAAGATAGATTGAATCGAGCGACCTGTGATCCGCCGGTGGGTCCTCCTTCGTAGTGGAGGTAGATCAAGCCTTCGGAGGCGGTTCCGGGACGACCGGCGGTCAGGGAGGAATAGGCGGATGCGCCTGCAAACACCAAGCGTTTGACTGGCCATGTTTTTCCACCATCAAAACTCGCCCAAACGGTAGCTCGCTCGCGTTTTGGGTTTTCAGTATCGATGTTGCTGAAGATTAAAATATCTTTTCCGGCGATCGGCAACCGGACCAACCCTCCCATGCATCCGTAGGATCGGTGTTGGTGACCATCGGGTAGAATTTCAACGATGTCCCAGTCTTTCCAGGTTTGTCCACCATCGTCGCTGATTGCGCTACGGCGCCGAGTGTTGTTGGGGCGTTCCTGCCAGTGGACGCGAGAGTTGTAGTAGATTCTTCCATCTGACAGTTCGGCAAGTGTCGCCTCGCCGGTGCCATTTTCCGGAAACGGCTCACTTGTTTTCCAAGACTTTCCATTGTCGTCACTGTAAATTGCGTTGGTGTAATGGTTAGGCCACTCGGATCGATCGTTCTTTTTTCCATAGTACCGGGATGCGCGAATGAGGCGTCCCCGGTGAGGTCCATGCCGCAGCGTGATGCCGTGTTCGTTCATATGCATCGAAGGCAAATTGCCATTGTTGTCGGGGTCAATTGTTGTCGTATCAGCTTTCCACGTTTTGCCATCATCCTGACTGCGATACATCGTCAGTGGTGCTGGTGGATGGTGGTCTTCGACAAACATGAGGATGTCTCCCGTATTTTCGTCGACGGTTGTTCCCCCGCCATGAATTCCTGACTTGGTAATAGATAATTCCGGACCCCAGGTTTTACCTCCATCTTCGCTGCGGCGAACGCGAATGTGATTGCTCCCCCAGGATGCAAGAACCGTCCCGTGACGTGTTACCGTGACGTTGGGAAACCGCTCATTTTTGAACACCTGAGTGGATTCTAAAATAGGCGCTCCAAGGAATGGTTTAACTCCAGATTCAATCGGTGTCTGGGCAAGAGAAGATTGCGTTGTTAACAAGCAAAGTGCTAAACCCAGACAGAGACATAATCGTGGCGAGCTAGTTTGTTTGAGTGGGGTCATTGGTCGGCATTCGAGTTGGATTGAGCGTTGCGGTAATAAGGTTAAGTTGTCGGTAAATGATTTGAATCACTTCCAATTTTTGACGCTGTGCTACGACGTGTCATTTTGAAAGAGGAGGCGTGTGCTGTCAAACAGAGGACAGAATTAAAGAGATTTTGAAATAAGTGGTAAAATGAATTGCTAATTGAGTTGCAATTAATGCTTAAGTTTCGAAGATAGACGGGAGTTAAATCCTATTAACGATTAACGTTTGCAAAGGGCATGACGAGGCGTTGGGTCGAAACGTTGATCAGCGCGATAGGATGCTCGGAGTTGTGGTTTTTAGCTTTCACGTGTGTTAGCCCGCACAATCAGTGGTTTCCGATACTAA
>JAAEMV010000181.1 GCA_024225195.1 Planctomycetaceae bacterium
GATGTCGGATTTGACGAACAGAAACGAAGATTTGTTCTCAATCAATTTTCGTCTTACGCGGGTTCGCCTAGCTTGGCTGAAGTAGAGAGATATGTGGGACAGAATATTGATCATGTAATTCCATGGGATAAAAAGTTAGTTCTGGCGGCCAATGTAGGGCAGCCGTTGTTGAGTTCGAAGTTTCGCTGGAACAAGTCGTTTAAAGCGCTGAATCAAATCGTAGAGTCAATCGAGAGAGATGCTCTGAAGAGTGAGGCGACCGGCTATTCTGCGGGCTATGAGATTAACAGCGAACCAGATGGATTTAGCTCCGAAATGCGATCAACTAACGATCGGGAAGGCGTGCAATGACCAAGCGTTCGATTCGGGCCATATTGAAAAAAAAAACGATCAAGGTGCCTCAAGATCGGTTATTAAAAAAGCCGACTAATGGCCAGCCAACATCTGACTCAACCAATGTTTCACTGGGAGCCGCAGCGCTTGAACAAAGGGCCAGTAAAAAGCTGGAGTACCAGTCGATTAAAGGTGGGCTGCACGAGCGGTTAATTGACGACTTGAATAACGCCGGAATGCTAATCCGCCCGGACGATGAACTTAAACAGTATGTCGAAGAGTTTGTCGCTGGAGTATTGGAAACAGAAGATATTCCGCTGAATCAATCAGAGCGAATTCGGCTGGCTGATGAGTTGCTCGAAGAGGCCCTCGGAAGTGGTCCGCTTGCCCCGCTGATGGGAGACCCCGCGATTTCGGATATTTTGGTAAACCGGTTTGATACCGTCTATGTAGAGCGATTTGGCGTTCTCGAGCCAACCGATATTCGATTTCGAGATGAGGAACACTTGGTTCGAATCATCACCCGGATTGCAGCCAGAGTTGGGAGAAGAATTGACACCTCCTCTCCTATGGTGGATGCAAGGCTTCCAGACGGAAGCCGTGTTAACGCGACTCTACCCCCAGTTACGTTGGATGGGCCGACCTTATCCATTCGGAGGTTCGGACGAAGGCGTTTGACGAGCGAAAATTTAGTTCGGCTGGGAATGTTTTCGGAGCAGATGCTTAAGTTTCTCGAATTGTGTGTTGTGAGTCGAAAGAATATCCTGATTTCTGGCGGTACCGGGAGTGGGAAATCGACATTGTTGGGGGCCGTTTCGGAGTCAATTCCTCCTCAAGAAAGAATCATCACGATTGAAGATGCCGCTGAATTAATGTTGGGACAAGACAACGTTATTCGAATGGAGACGCGAGCAGCAAATGTTGAAGGCCAAGGCCAGATTTCGCAACGAGATTTGGTCGTGAATGCATTGAGAATGCGCCCCGACCGAATTGTCATGGGGGAAGTCAGGGCGGGGGAAGCCCTCGATATGCTGCAAGCTATGAACACCGGGCACGATGGGAGTTTGACTACTATTCACGCCAACAGCCCTAGAGACGCTTTTGCAAGGCTTGAGACAATGGTCATGATGGCTGGTATGGAACTTCCTTCTCGCGCCATTCGAGAGCAAGCGGTGTCAGCTATAAGCATTGTGATTCATGTTCGGCGATACGAAGACGGTATACGTCGCATTGAGCGCATTGCCGAGGTCGTGGGGTTGGAAGGTCAGACGCCTCAATTGCAAGATATTTATGTCTTTAAACAAATTGGGAAAGAAGAAAATAGAATCACCGGTCGGTTTGAAGCGACTGGGATCGTGCCAAGGATTTCCAATGAATTGGCGGCACGCGGAATTGAAATCTCAAATCAAAAGTTTTTTGAAAGAGATGCTCAATGACGTACGTTTTAACAGGAGGCGGCTTATTGATTGCCATCGGTGCGGTGGCTTATTACTGGCGACTTGCGGCGATTCGCGAGATGTTAAGTAATCGCCTGTTAGCGCCAACGATTGGTGGGGAACAGGTTTTAGTGACGGTGAAGCCATTCGCGCAGCGTCATTTTCTGATTCCGATTTTACTTGGGTTAGTTGTCGGATTGGTTTTGGCTTTCCTATTTAGCTGGCCTTTGAATATCTCTATCGGTCTGGCGTTTGCGATAACACTGATGGGATTTGAGGCAGATGCCTGGTTTTACGAAACGCGACTAACGAAAATTGAAAGCCAATTAGCTGATTCAATTGATCTGCTCGTTGCCAGCCTTGGAGCGGGGTCTTCACTGCAAGCCTCGTTGGTCCAGGCGGCAGATTACACCGAAAATCCATTGAAAAGAGAGCTTTCCGAATTGGTTGCCAGGCTGAGACTTGGCGACTCTCCTGCCGATGCTTTTGAGCTTTTAGAAAAAAGAGTTCCAACCGAGACTTTTCAACTCCTAGCGACCTCGCTTGTTGTGAATTGGCAAGTAGGTGGCGGGCTTGCCGAAACCTTGGCTGGCGTTGGCAAAACCATTCGCGATCGACTTGCGATCTCACGGCAAATAAGGACTCTAAGCACGCAGGGGCGGTTGACGACGATGACCGTCATTAGCGTGGTCTGGTTCATGGCCGCGATGATGTGGCAGTCGGATGAAATGCGGTTTGTTGGGTTTGTAAACAGCCAACCAGGCAGTTGGCTGATGACCGCGACGCTAACGCTGCAGGGCGTTGGGATTGCAATGGTATCAAAAATTAGTCGCCCGAGAATTTAGCTTATGATCGTTCCAATTCTAGTTTTTGCTGCCGCCATCGGACTGGTTGTCTGGTTGTGGCAACTTTACGTCGTTCGGTTGAAAATTAATAAACGCTTGGCTGAACCGAATAGCCCTGAGCAGGACACGAATATCTCGCGCGAGGAATTGCTTGAAAGAGGTCGGGTTTCGAGTTGGCTTTTTCGAGCTGGGTTTCGCCGGCCCGAAGCCCTCGCAATTTACTATGCTTCAACATGCTTGCTTGGTTTGTTGGGGCTGGGGTTGATGTTCCAGCTGTCTCGACAAGGGATCTTTCTTGTCGCCTCAGAGATGGTTAGCAGTATTCCAGGCGGCGTTGGAAATGTATTGGTCCCGTTTGTGCTTGGAACCCCTTGGTTTTTATTTGCTGTCCTGATGCTAATTCCCACTTTGATCGTGCGATCGGCCCGGCGGAATCGAGTCAAAAAGATCGAGCAGGAATTGCCGCTCTTACTTGACTTGTTGACAACGCTGGCACAGGCTGGGATCGGATTCGACAGCGCGTTGGATAAGATTCTCTCTGTCCAAAAACAATCACAACCGTTGGTTCAGGAATTGAGACTGTTTCAATACGACAACCTTGCCGGCCGTTCCCGTGTTGAATCATTAAGGCGGTTGATGCGACGGGTGCACGTTCCAATGTTTTCGGCATTCATTTCTGCAATCGTTCAAGCGGAACAAACCGGAACTGGGATGGGGGCTACCTTGAAAACTCAGTCTTCAGAAATGCGGTCGCGGCGACGCGAAAAAGCTTCTGCTGCGGCTTTGTCAGTACCGACGATGCTTGTGCTTCCAATGGTACTTGGGTTCCTGCCCGGGATTTTTATTATTCTCTTGGGGCCAATGCTGTTTGAAGTCTTTGGCGTTTTGGATCAAAGTTTTCGCGGGCCGCTTGGACAGTAATTAGTGGATGAGAGTGAGTCGCGACAGCTTTGCAAAGTTTGTTTATTGGGAATGAAGTGAGATGACCAACCTAATCAACGCCGAAACGGGGGAGACTATTCTTACCGAATTAGAATTAGCACGGTCATTTTGGAAGCGGTTTGTTGGATTGATGTTTCGGAAATCGTTGCCGATCGGGTGTGGTATCTGGATCGAACCGTGTAAGTCGATTCATACAATGTGGATGCGAATGTCAATTGACGTTCATTTTCTCGATGGTAACAACAGTGTGATTGGAGTCCGCAAAAATGTTCGACCTTGGCGAGTCGTGCTTGCTCCAGCAAATACCACGAGCGTTTTGGAAATTCAGTCCAGTACTATTGAGATTCCGGTGAACACGAGGGTGGAAACGGTATGAAAAGACAACGTTTAAACCGACGAGGTCAGGCGCTGCTAGAGTTTGCAATTTTGATTCCGCTTGTGATTATCTTGATAGGCGCAACTGTCAGCTTTGGGTTGTTCTTTTATCAGGGGAATGTTTTGCAACAAGCCGTTGATGTGGCAGCGCAAGAAATTTCTAGGATGCCTTTTGAACCCACTCAGGAGTTGGGGCTTGGGCGGCTCGATAAATGCAATCTATCTGATCTCGTTGTCGATGAGGCCGATTTTAAAAACCAAATTTACGACGAAAAACATTTAGTGATTCCAGATTCAGCCTGGGATGCATCGACGGCGTTTAATAACGACTTTCAATCTTATGTTGCCACCCTTCCCTTGCTCAACCGCCTGCTGGTTCCTGTGATGGTGCGTGACTCCAAACTTGACCTGACTCGGTACCCTGGAGCGTTGGTTACCAACGATCAGGGAGAGCAAACCGTACTTATCCCTCTAGTCGCTTACAATTACAACGGGATTGTTGACGGTTATCAGTGTGCTGGTGAAACCATTTTGGAGTGGGTAGCTCCGGTAGAGGAAATTCGAGTGGATCACGATGGTGATGGGGCAACCGCTAAAGAAGGCCCCTATCGACTCGTTTCCAATTCGGAGTCGGCTAACGATATTCCCTCGTTTGTTCGAGGAATGGTGGCGATTCGGATAAATTACCCGGCTCAGTCAACGACGTTGATTAATCGAACAAGTTTACCTGCGGCTTCAAACCCCACCGGCAAAGTGGGGCAAGTCATCGTGGTTGCCGACGACCAGAGTCTAAGTGATGGCGATACTGGATGTTACACGTTGGTCGTCAATGATCCATCGATTGCGAATGGCCCCGCCGATCCATTTGGAGGCCGTTATGGGCTGGGGAGTTTGTCTGTTCTCAAGGGGAGCGTGCGGCCCTATCGAAAGGTAATGACGTTTCAAGCCATCTATCGACGAGAGGTATTTGCCGATGAATAAATCCCGTTGCCGCAGATCAAGAACAGGCCAATCGTTGTTGCTAGTGATGTTCATGCTGGTCGTGTTGGCAGGCATCATGGCCTTAACTCTCGATTTTGGATTTGTGCTTCAATCGCGAAGGCTGATGCAGACTGGAGTCAACACCGCGGCGCTTGAGGGGTTGCGTAATCTTGACTCGGACAATGACAACGTTGGTGATGGCCGTCAAAATGCAGCGGCACTTTTGAGAAATGTATTTGATGACAATTTGGATCCGACTGCCAACAACACGACTGTCGGAGCGGGCATCGATAGCTCCCTGGTTCAGGGGGATGGATTTCAACAAACCACTTTGGGAAATGGTACCGGTTCTCAGTCGCTGTACGAAAATCGCAGTGACTTTATTTATCGTCCCATTCCACAACTCAACACGTTGAATCTTCCCAACGGTGATATGGTGGAAGGTGAATACATCGATAATGCTACTAGTCATCAAGAATTTTCGGACTATCAGCGTGATGATTTCTCCGTAGGAGTACCGGGTGATCCCTCTTCAGCCTTTTTAAGTCGATTGCGGCGGACACACGATCCAGATGGTGAGGATCGAATTGCAGGGGTAAGTTCAGGCAGCGGCGGTTTACCGTTATTGATGGGCCGACTTGGTTGGTTTTCAGTGAAACCAGCGGGCTCAAGTTATTCGATTCGTCGTGATGGGGTGACCGTGCGAGCGACGGCGATCGCGGATCAGAAAATTGCCGTTCGCGTTTGGGTAACCACTGACACGAAAATCTTTTCAGCGATTCCGTTTGGTGTTTCGAAGTCAGATTTTGTTTCGAAGATTGACATTTCTGCCGACATTAAACCGACCACAAACGTCATTACTCAATTCGGCCAGTCGGCGGAGTTCGCACCATCGGGCAGCTATTCCGGTGAGGTTGGCTATATCGCTGTGATTGATGAAACGCTTTCGCCGCCGAGAGCTATTGGATTTTTCCAAGCAGGATCCGTATCGGCTTCCAGTCGTCAGGCCAACGCCTCGTCGCGTTTGCAGGACGTTTGGGGGGTGTTAAGCGAACTGACAGCATCGGAGCGTTCAATTTTAAGGGCGAGTCGGTCAGAGGTTGGTAGCTCTTCGGCCAACCATTTGTTGACATCAGGCGTTTTGGTACGCGCCATCCGATGAAATCTAATTCAATCTAGGGCTTTTACTTGAGTGTGATTGCCAGTTTGACGATTCTAACGAATATGCGGTTTTCGTGTCGAACTGATCATCACACTGTCTCTACGAATATAAAATGTTAAACCCGAGCATTATCCACGCCGGTTTTGTCGTTGCCATCGGGCTCCTCACCGTTAATCAAACGCTGGTTAACGTATCGGGCCAGGTGACTGAACGATTCTCGGCGCCGTCTTCGGTCGTTGAATCAAAAACGTTGCTACCAATTGAAGAGGTAGTTGTAACGCAGGAAGGTGCTGCTCCAGCCCAGACGAAACTCCAGAGTGGGTTTCCAGCGGAGCTTCTTTTGAGGCCACCGACATCAGCTGCGGTTGAGAAAGCAAATCGGCATGTTGTGGGAACGATCGATCCAGAGATTCCGTTGAATCTCGTGATTGGTAGACCCAAGGTGTTGCAACTGGTGAAAGCAGCCAAGCGAGTTTACGTTCCAAATGAGGATGTCATTCGAACTGAGATAGTGGATGAAAAAACTGGACGTGAAATTGCAATTACAGGTTTGCAAGCTGGGACAACGACGTTAATTCTTTGGTTTGATGATCCGCAAAGCCCTGATGGCCAGTCGACTGTAAGTTATCTTGTGCGTGTTTTTACCGACCCGATTCTCGCTCGCCCAATTGAAGAGCTGTCCAAAGATCTTAACGAAAAATTTCCTAACAGTTATATTGAATTGGATCAGATCGAAGACAGATTGATTGTGCGAGGGCAGGCGCCTACCTCGATTGAAATGGGCCAGATCCTACAGGTTCTAGCTGGTTCACGGGGGATCCAAGCTGGTGTTGTTCGGCCTGCCAGTCCGGTGACAGTCACATCAGCTTTCGATTTTGAAGCAGACGTTGATCCTCTTCGAGCCGAGGAAGACGCCGCTGCTCGACGGCGGATTGTCGATCCAATCGCGTTGGCTCAAGCGGGAATCATTAATCAGATGACGATTGTTGGTGAGCAACAAGTCATGCTTAAAGTTACCGTGGCGGAGGTAAATCGGACGGCTGCCCGCAGCATTGGATTGAACTTTGCCGTAGATAATGATTCTGGGTTAACAATATTTGAATCACTCACAGGAGGTTTGGCGACAGGGAACGTATTAGCGTCTCTGGATATGGGGCAAATTCGAGTGGCTATTGAAGCTCTCAGAAGACTCAAGCTATCACGAACACTCGCTGAGCCGAACCTGGTGGCCATGAATGGCATGTCGGCTGAATTTCAAGCAGGAGGAAGCTTCCCCGTTCCGATCATTTCATCTGGCGGTGGCGGCGGAGGAGGCGGGCAGAACCTGCAGGGGGTGAATTTTGTTCCCTTTGGTGTGCAGTTGCAGTTTACTCCGAACATCGAAGCCAACGGCGTGATTCGACTTGCAGTCAATGCAGAAGTGTCAACCCGTGATGAATCATTGGGAACTTCGATCGGAGGTGGTGCAGGCGGGACACAGGTTTCAGGATTGAATAGTCGAAATTTCTCGACCACCGTTCAGTTGCGAACCGGCCAAACCATTGCGGTGGCTGGTTTGATGCAGACAAACTATGGAGCAAGTACCGAACGAATTCCCTTTTGGGGAGACTTGCCGTTGATCGGATCGACCGGTGGCGTCAATAAAAATAGCAGTGGAGAGCAGGAACTTGTAATACTCGTAACTCCACATTTAGTGGCTCCAATCAATAGCAGCGGGAGTCCGGGACTGCCTGGAAATGATGTGCACGAACCGACGGATGTTGAATTCTTCGTTGGCAATCGCCTTGAAAGCCGCCGCAGCAAAGACTTTCGGACTTCCGTTCAAACTGATTGGGCAAGACAGAAGTCAGCCGAGCGTTGTCAAATGCAGACATATATGATTGGTAGCATTGGTCCTTCGGATCGCTGTTTTGCAGGAGGCGAAATGTCGACGAGCCAGGCTGCGATTCCGATACCGGAGGTAAGTCGAACCAATCCTGCCCAACCGGTGAAAACTTCTCAAGGAAACATAGGAGGAGTGAAATGATCAATACAGGTACCTTTCTTAAGAACCTCATGGGTTTGCTGATTTTCATTTCGATGCTTGTGTTCTCTGGCTGCAGCCATCACCGTGGTGGCACGGGCGTTGACTCACTCGCGGACGTCCCTAAAGGAGCCGTGCCGGAACCCGCTGGCGTCAAGCTGTGCCAATGGCAGACCGCTCAAGTTTTACAGGCCGCTCAAGATCAGACCGTTTTGTATAAGGCCGATTTTCTTGGCGAGAGTGCTAAGTTAGCTCCATCTGCGACTGAAAAAATTCTCCGCTCTTTGCAAAATGGAACCGCAGGCGTGCAGATTTGGGTGGTTGAGGCAACCAAAAATGCAACTCAGGATTCGAGACGGGTTGATAGCGTAACTCAACAACTAACCAGTTGGGGCGTTCCAAGCCCCCGTGTTGGAATCGGCATGCCAACGGCACTGGGAATGCCCGGTGTGTTTGCTGAATCAAACTTTCTGAATCAAGGACGCGGCTCAAGAGGTAATTCGTCGTCTCGATCTCAATTTAATGGATTTACGAACTGATGCAGCTCAAATTCAAAAACCAAAAATATGCTGCGTTGTTACTCATGCTCGCTGTGTTGGGGGGCTTTAATTTGGGATGCCGAAGCGGTGTTCAAAAGGGTGTTGAGAATAACGTAAGTCAGTTGGTTCGCCAGCTCGACCCTAAGAGTGAAATGGTATCTCACCAACCCAAACCGCAAGAAGAAGCGGAGATTTGCGTCGAAACTGCGGTAGCCGTAGCTAAAGCTGGGCACTTGCGAGAAGCTATTCGGCTTTACGAAAAAGCCCTGACGCTGTCACCGGATGATGCAGCAATATTGCTTCAGTTAGCACCGTTATACGCACAAGCGGGTGACTCGGACCGGGCGATCGACACTTACCAGAAGCTCATAGATTCCGAAAAACCAAATCCCGATCTTCTTAATAACTACGTCTGGACATTAATGGAGGCCGGTCGGTTGAAGACTGCGAAGGCTCTCGTTAACAGTGGCGTCGCAGATTTTCCAGAGTCGAAAAAGTTAATGACAACTTCGGCAGTAATTAGTTACAAACAAGGTGACCGGGCCGCAGCCTTTGAGCTTTTCTCAACCGCGTTGGGGCAGCATGCGGCTCATCACAATTTGGCAGTCCTCGATATCGATTCTAAAAACGAAGCTACTGCCAAATCCCATATCGAGAAAGCAATGCAACTTCGCCCCAATTCGCTAACATCGCAACTAGCCAATGCGATTGACGAAGTTGGTGAATAAGCAAATTTGGTCCGGAGATATATTTTTCGTAGACCAAAATGCTTGGCGGTTCTGATCGGTTCGAACGTGGTATGTTTTCGGGATTTTTCCCGGAAGATATGCTGAAAATCAAGCCTACGCTTAATTGGCTGAGCTTTGAGTTTTGCTTGCTCCTTGCACCCGCTTGGGGTGGAATGGTAGGTCTGGGGAGAAACCCAGTTATTAAGACTCGCTAAGACTCGCTAAGACTCGCGAGTAAAACCTCAGCAGAATTGTCTGAGGCTCAAATTTCATCGCGTTGAAGCACGCATCTGCTGTACTTAAAGGTCTCTGGCAAACCGTTTGGTGCTGACTTGGTACCGGCCTTCTCAGACTAGACCTTGGTCTTGGGAAGAGATGCCTACCCAACGGAGATGACCGCTTAGGCATTGCTGTATACCTGGTTGGTGGCAACGACAGAGATCGCCGGCGGCCCGGACGCATGAAGATTCGGATCTTCGATTCACCACCACAATGATCTGTTTAAAAAGGCAAAAGTACCCCCTAAGGGAGTCGAACCCCTGTTTCCGGACCGAAAAATCCGACGTCCTAGGCCACTAGACGAAGGGGGCTTATTTAAGCCAAAAAATTTCACCAAACCGTATTTTACTGCGCCGGATTTGAAATGGTCAAGTCGGCCGCCGGAATTTCAAACAGAACCACCCCATGTTGAAGACAGACTGATCATGCCCCGATTGGCGTGTCCTGGTCAGCAACCGGTGCTGCCACAATGGGTTAACACTTCAGCAAGCCTTTCGTCGTGAGGCCAAGTATTGCTGCGCTCAAAGTAGCCTGAACATTTGCAGTGTTTTTCACATTGTGAGCGTTGATTTGAGACGTTGGATTCAGCGGGATTCTTGTTTGGATTGGATTCTATTTTTGTTCTTTATCCGTTTGCGACGTGGCGAATAATACAAGAAACGAATAAACTGAAGGCCGCGTTAAACGTGGCAAATCGATCGCTAATTCCCCAACATTCTTTCCAATTGGCTGACAACTTTATGAGCGTTACCAAAGAAGTCACTATTTTTGACACGACTCTTCGCGATGGTGAGCAATCACCAGGGGCGAGCATGAATTTGCAGGAGAAGCTGGAGATCGCTCAGGCGTTGATAGATCTTGGTGTGAACGTGATTGAGGCGGGTTTTCCAATCGCCTCTCCAGGTGACTTTGAGGCTGTTCAGCAAATTGCCTCGAACTTTCGTGGGGCGCAGATCTGCGGCTTGGCAAGATCCAACGATAAGGATATCGATAGAGCTTGGGAGGCGTTAAAGCAGTCACAAGATCCAAGGATTCATGTCTTCCTTGCAACCAGCGCGATTCATCGAGAGTTTAAACTGAAGATGACACCGGATGAGATTATCGCACGTGCGGTGGCCGGGGTTCAGCGGGCGAAAAGTTATTGCGATAATATCGAATTTTCCCCAGAGGATGCGGCCCGAACTGAACCGGATTTTTTGTGTCGGGTGGTTGAAGCTGTAATTGCCGCCGGCGCAACAACAGTAAACATCCCGGATACGGTGGGGTATGCGACTCCGGAGCAAATGGGACGGGTTATCAAGAATTTGGTGGATCGAGTGCCGAATATTGATAAATCTGTGATCAGTGTCCACTGCCACAATGACCTTGGCCTTGCCGTTGCGAATAGCCTTGCCGCGGTGCAGAATGGCGCGGGGCAAATAGAGTGCACAGTGAATGGAATCGGTGAGCGAGCGGGGAATTGCTCACTTGAAGAGGTTGTGATGGCAATGCGTACGCGAAGTGATGTTTATGCATATGAGACGACCATCAACTCGAAACGATTGGTTCCCACTAGCCGCTTGGTGTCCTCAATTACGGGTTTAGAAGTTCAACGAAATAAAGCCGTTGTTGGTCGAAATGCTTTTGCCCACGAAGCTGGCATTCATCAAGACGGGATGCTCAAAGAGAGAACGACCTATGAAATTATGCGGCCCGAAGACGTAGGGTTCGCAAATACAGATTTGGTGCTTGGTAAACACAGTGGTCGGGCGGCGTTGGCAGATCGTGCGAAGCAGCTAGGATTCACGTTGACCGGTGAACAGTTGCAAAGTGTTTTTGAGGAATTTAAAAAACTTGCCGATCGAAAGAAAGAAATCTTTGATGGTGACATTGCGGCGTTGATTGAGCACGAGATCCTTGGAATCTCGGAAGAAGAGTGGTCGCTAGTTTCGTTTAAAGTTGACTTGAACTATCAGATGTCTCCCAAGATAGTATTGACCCTTGAAAAGGGTGGTGAGGAGACAACGGTTGAACAATCCGAAGGTTCCGGCCCCGTTGATGCCGCCTTTTTGGCGGTGAAACAGATCACTGGGGTTGAAATGAGTTGCAAGGAGTTCCACGTACGCAGTACGTCACTCGGTTATGACGCTCCTGGAGAGATAACACTTGAGGCTGAGCATGCCGGGCAGATCTATCGCGGGCGGGCGATCTCCACGGACTGTGTCGAGGCTTCCATCAAAGCGGTGTTGAATGCAGCTAACCGAATTCTGGCAGCGAATCGGAAATCAGAAAACGCTTAAAAGCATCTTAACGAACAACAAGGATGTCGAACGCATTCGACATCCTTGTGTTGCTTGTTGGATTCAGTAAGCCCAGTGCAGTCTTGCGAAGCACTTAGGTTGGACTTACCTCAGGTTTAGTTCCGGAATAGCTGGGAAAGCCCGAACGTGAAGAACACGTTGCTGGCGAAGTTGAGCACTTCTTCCTGCGGCTTGTATCTTAACAATAGTTGGTCGCCCGGTTTCACGAGGATTCTCTGTTTCGGATCATTGATCGTATCGTTAAGGTCGATTCGGATTGCAAGTTGTCGTTTCCCAGGCACCTGTCGCAGAACGATCAGTTCAGTGGGAGGAACATTTTGAGCGGCGCCTCCGAGTGCTCCGGAGCGTTCAGTCGTTGCGATCCCTCTTCCGGCGATGGAAATTGCAGCGAGCACATCGAGATCATAGTCTCGAGGAATTGGGAACTCACCGCCGCCGAGCAAACCGCCCGTATAGTAGACATCGGTCTCACGAGTGTCGACATAAATGATGTCTCCATCCCCGAGGATGATATCTTCGGTATTGAATGTTGGCACTTGTCCTGGTTTCAATCTTAGTGGGATTTTGATTGAGTTTGTTTCGTCTGCAATTTTCGGCATGGTTCCGTAGGGAAATTCCGAAGGGCTGTGCGTCCGGTAAAATTCGTTCATCTGCTCGTCTCGCTGAGCAGTATCAATTCGGTTGCCACGCAGGATGCGAACCTCTGCCTTGGCGTTAACACCGGGTAGTCCACCTGTTTGGGAGAGTGCATTAAGTACGTCGTTTTTATACGCAGGCAACTGGAGAACGAATCCTCGTCCCGATTGATCCGAGCGGTCGGTCACACCCATTCGTTGGCTTTGACCTTGGAATTGGTGTGACCGCGTCGCTTGTGAGTTGTCCTGCCGCACAACAAAAATACGGTAGGTTCGCTCACGCATCAGCGTCACAATGATCCGGCCGCCCTCTTTCAATTGAGGTTCGTCTCCCTCGGTATAGGCCCGTTTAATCAGCGCTTCTGCTTGTTGAATGGTTAGACCGCGAACAGGAATGGGATCTACGGAAGGTAGCGAAAGTGTTCCGTCTTCTCGGACAGGGACGGGGTATCCGATCGCAGGTGGCAGGTCGCTATCTGGGCCAGGTAATTGAACCGGTGGCGCGTCGTCTGAGTTGCCAAGAATTCCTTCGATGAAAACGCCCAAAACATCGTCCGCATCCAGCGTGTAATATTGCGGTTTCGTTTGACGAAGGCGAGCGACGTCAATTGGGATTTTGTCGGCTTGAGGTTCTGCCAGGAATTGTACAGGAACCCGACTCGCAGGAATTGTATCGATCGGTGAAAACAAGGCAGTACAACCAGTGAGCGACGAACTTGCCAGCACCGTTATGAGAATAAGCATCCGGCTGGACATGGCTCGATAACTAGATTTTTTTGAGTGGGGCTTAATAACCATCAACTCGTGCTCCCTTAATTGCGGTAGGCGATCCGACCGCGTCGTAATAAGTTTGGATGTTTGGGTTAGACGTTGCTTCTGCAATGTCTCTGACTTTTTTAATCGCGGTTTACTTCGATGTCGGCTGAACCATTGGTCTAGCGAAGGTGCTAAAATCGGTGGAGCCTTTTGAGTTTAAGTAATCTATTTGTGTCCCAATCGGGGTAGCCTGGTTGCCTCCGGAGTTGGCTGCCGAAGTACCGGTCACTGTTCTTACGCCACTTGGCAGGTTGCCCGAGGGCGTCGTTGCCATAGGATTGGTAGTTGTTGGCGTCGCGTTCGTTGACACGACTTGAACGTCGGCCGGAAGCACTGGATCAGTGTTGGATTGGTTTATGGCTGAATCGATCATGCGAGAGATCAGGACGTCGTGATAAGTCCCGGACTTATCTTTCTTTGCTGCAGCAACGCCGGCTGGATAGCCTTCAAACCAGCTGTTGACGCACTTTGCGCCATCGGCAGATTGATATTCTGGTGCTCGGTATTCTTCAGGTGGAAGTGCTGGGACGTACCCATCGCCACCGTTACACATGTCGGTGTAGCCCGCACAAAAACCATTTTCAAAGTGCTTTGCATAAGCACGTTCGCAGTTTCCATACCGTAAGTTAAAGGCACGTTTTGCCCAGACGGTATCGCGGTACGTTAACATCGACGCCTCTTTGATACCAAGTTTGCAACCGGTAAACGAAGCGGTTGTCAGAACGGCAACGCAGATGATTAATAACGAATAACCGGGTCTATATGTGACAAATGTTGGTTGGTTCTTCACAACAACTTTCTCTGAAATTGACTTTATTCATCAATCGGAATCCCTCAAAGATTTTTATCTTTCAAAGGAATCAGACAGGGGCGCGAGCCCATCGCCTAGTCATTTCATCGCCAGTTAAGCTGTACCGGATTTAACGAAGATCCTATTTATAGCGCTTTTAACGAAAAATTCTTCGCGACCTGTAAAGATGGGGGGGCTATTGAAGGGCGAAGCTGGCAAGTTCGCTGCATTCTTCAACTTGCCAGCAACCTTAGATGAGCGAGTGGCGATCAGCCCAGCATCAATCGGGCTGATTGGTGGGCTGTACGAATGAAGAGTTGGCCGGATTTCGAGCGTGATTGCAAGTGAGCGATGAAATAGGTGAAGCGGCCAGGCTGATCTACTTTAAGTGGCCACCACGCCGTTGACCAAATGAATTATCCGGTCAGCTTGCGAAGCGAGTTGATCGTCGTGTGTGACCATCACGACGGTAAGATTTTCATGCTTGCGAAGTGCGGTTAGTGTTTCCATAACCTCAGCTCCGTTCTCTGAGTCCAAATTCCCCGTAGGCTCATCGGCGAGCAGGATCGAGGGATCAGAGATAAGTGACCGCGCGATGGCCGTACGTTGCATCTCACCGCCAGAAAGTTGACTCGGCTTGTGCGTGAGGCGGTGGCTTAGCCCGACCATTTCCAATAGCTCAATGGCTCTTTTGCGATAGCTTCGTTTATTTTTGAGGTAACGAAAGAAACCATCCTGAACCATTCGAGGAATGAGAACGTTCTCTAGCGTGGTGAGCTCGGGTAGCAGGTGGTAGAACTGAAAAATGAGTCCAAATTCGCGGTTGCGAAGGTGTTCCTGTTGGCGAGGAGCTAGGTTGTCGATTCTTTGATCTCGAAAATAAATTTCTCCGCTATCGGGTGCATCGAGTGTTCCCAATAGATGCAGCAAGGTACTTTTTCCGGAACCGCTTTGCCCAATGATTGCGGTGAATCCTCCCTCTTCAATTTCAAGATCCACACCTTTTAAGACCGGTACTTGGACCGCCCCTTTTCCATAGCTCTTGAAAAGTCCGCTGACCGACATAACTGAAGTATCAGCAATGCGAAGTGGCGCGGAATTATATTTACTAGACGAGCTCTTGGCTGAATGTAATTCTGTGGCGGGCATATTGCCTCCCTTGGATTCTCGGTCGATTCGCAGGGGGTTACTGGGTGCGACATCACTCATATCGAAGTGCCTCAACTGGGTGTAATCTGGCAGCGCGAAGTGCGGGGAGCACACTGGCAAGGACGGCTATCGCAATTGCACCAACGGCGACCCAAAAAATGGTAACGGGATTTACCACGGTTGGTATTTCAGAAAAATAATAGATCGTTGGATCGAAGACTTCCTGTCCGGTGAGCACGGCGACCGCATCGGCAATTTCGTTGATGTATTTAACAAAGAGTAATCCAATGACGATTCCCACCCCGGTACCAACGGTGCCAAGCGACATTCCATAGCCGAGGAAGATGGACATCACGCCTCGACTGGGGGCTCCCAATGCTTTGAGGATTCCAATGTCTTTGGTTTTCTCGACGACGATCATGTAGAACGTGGCCAAAATCCCAAACCCGGCAACGGCGATGATGAGGAACAGTAAAATATTTAGGATCGTTAATTCCATTTTGACGGCGCTCAACAGAGGACGTTGCGTATCCTGCCAGGTGCGAATGTCATAATCCGGGAAATAGTTTGGAGGGAATTGAGCGATTAACTGATCTCGCACTGCGTCTAAATCAGCACCCTCTTTTAATTTGATTTGGATGGTGGATACAGAACCTTGTCCAGTCATCGGATCGATCATGCCTCGCAGTTGTTGAAGTTCGCTAAGGGGGAGGAAAGCGAAACTGGAGTCGTACTCATGCATGTTAGATGAATAAAAATCGACGACGGTACAGTTCTCGATGACGGGTTTGGGGCTTTCTCCAATGGTCGTCAGCATAATATTTGCATCGTCACCGGGTCTAATAAGATAAGCGTCTTGCAACTCGCCTGAGGGAAGTTCCACTTTTCGCTCGGAGATGGCTAAGCCTAAAATAATGCCTGTGCGATGATCCTTCATGGGATCAAATAGATCTTCCGATTTGATTTCCGGACGAAATTTTGCATGGGGATCAAAAGGTGAAATTCGATGAATGGAACCATCGTTTGACGCCTGATTTTCCGCTGATTGGTCGGCAGTTAACGGTTGGGGAGATTGGCTGGCAATGCCCTCTTCGACGGGATTCCCAGTAGGCGGGATATCGGGAAGCGTTGCCGGTAGCGGTGCAAATCGAGTCCCCTGCTCTTCTTGAGTGTTCGTGTTTTCGTGGCTGGCCGTTTCGACGTGAGACGGCTCGGCAGCATAGAAAGCATTGGCTGCGTTGTCGTATAAACTGTCGTATTCACGACTGTTTGCTTCAATTCGTCGTTGAATTTCGATTCGGGTTCGACGGTACTTCCAACCGGCATCTCCTTTGAATTTTTCCTGATCGTAGCCGTCTTCTTCGAGATCAAAAGAAAACGAATTGCGTTTTATTTCGTTGGTTAAATATGGCTCAAAGTCGGTGACTTTACCAAACGTTTCATCGTCGATGCCCAGAAGCATGATCTGTTGAGTCCATTGACGTCCACGCACATCAAATGAAAGCAAAGCAGGCGTTCGAACGACGCACGTCGCTTCCTGAATTTGGTCACCGAGCGTCTGTTTAATGATCTCAACATGACGTTCCGGATGCGGGATTTCGCTAAACATCTGAGTCGAAATTTCGACGTCCGAAAGAATCCCATGAAGCCGGTTTTTCATCTGATCAACAAAACCAGCCATGACGCTGTTGACCACGATCAAAGTCGCGACACCAAGAGTCACACTGACAATCGATGCCAACGCGATGAAACGTGTTTTTAAGTATCGCCACGACAAAAGCAACTTATACATTCGCCAATCCTTTGGCCTTGTTAAAGCGAATCTCGACGAGTCTGTTATCGATTATTCGCGTTTTTTATGGGTCAGTCACCGTTTCAAATAAACGGATTTAAAACGTTCTAGTTCTCAGCTCTTAGGAGTGGAAACAGAATGATATCGCGAATGGAAGGAGAATCCGTGAGTAGCATTACTAGCCGGTCTATCCCAATTCCCAATCCACCTGCCGGAGGCATTCCATTTCTGAGAGCACGAACAAAGTCGTGGTCCATTTTTGCCATGGAATCCTCTTCCGCCATCCCTTCCAGCTGATTTTCGAACAACTCCTTTTGTAAATCCGGATCATTTAATTCCGTGTAAGCATTTGCGAGTTCCATTCCGTTTATGAATAGCTCAAAACGCTCCGCGATGTTCGGATTATCTTTCTTTCGTTTGGTTAAAGGGCAAATGCTCGCGGGATAGTCTGTAACAAATACAGGTCCAATTAAAGCATCTTCCACTTTCTCTTCGAAAACTTCGTTTTTGATCACGTCAGGGTGTTTGCCGTCGACCGCTAAACCAAGTGTTTCAGCATATGCTTTTACAGCAGCAGGGTCTTGCGGGTCAACGCCGGTGTTCTCGGCAAAAAGTTCGTCATAGGGCTTTCTGGCAAATGGGGTAGAAAAGTCAACTTGGGTATCTCCGTAGGGGACGGTCGTTTCCGAGCCAAGTGCTTGCAGTGCATCTGCTATCACTGATTCCGTGAGGTCCATCATTGATTCGTAATCGCCGTAAGCCTGATAGACCTCAAGCATGGTGAATTCAGGGTTGTGTTTGGGGCTGATACCCTCGTTTCTGTAAACGCGTCCCATTTCAAACACACGTTCCATGCCACCAACCATCAAACGCTTCAGGTGCAGTTCCAGAGCGATTCGCATCGTCAACGGCATATCGAGCGCGTTGTGATGTGTTTCGAATGGGCGGGCGGCCGCTCCACCAGCAATGGTGTGCAGGGTCGGTCCCTCGATTTCGACAAAATGCTGGTCGGTGAGAGTCTTGCGAATGGAGGTGACAATTTTCGAGCGGGCCAGGAAACGATCTCTCACCCCTTCGTTGTAGGCGAGGTCTACGTAGCGACGCCGCTGGCGGAGTTCGGCGTCGACCAGCCCTTTGTGTTTGGCTGGTGGTTGGTCGAGGGTCTTGCAGAGAATATGAATTTTGTCTGCAAAAATTGAGAGTTCTCCCGTTTGGGTTCGCCGAAAGGTCCCATCAATTCCAACGAGGTCACCTAGGTCGAGGCATTGGATCAATTCCCAGTTTTCTTCACCGACTTGATTTTTGCCGACAAATAGTTGAATTCGTCCGGTCCAGTCCTCGATGTCAATAAAATGCAGCTTTCCTTTATCGCGGTGGAGCAGGATTCGGCCAGCAGCCCTGACCTTTGGGCCGCTCATCGTTCCTTTCCCTTGTTCTTTGCACCAGTCCCGGAAGCTAAGTTCGCCCAGTTGTTCGGCAGTAGGGAGTTCGAGCGAATCTCCGGATTCGGGGACGAACTTAATTTCTCCGGTTCGCTGGAGGATATCCCCGATCATATCTCGATCGTTAAACCGGTGCCCCCAGGGGTCGATTCCTAATTCAACTATCCGATTTAAGTTACTCCGTCTGGATTCCTCAGGAGCTAGTGCGCCGTCGTTCATTTTATCTCTTCAACTGCTGGTGTGGATCAACTGCGAAAATGGATTCGAACCGGCATTCTAAAGAAACAACCGGATTTGTCGAAGGTGGGAATCGAAAGAACGTTGAGCGGCGAGATTTGAACCAGACGGGCCGTTATCCGCTAATAATCTGGCTTTTGAGCCCTGAGAAAAGGGCATCTTCACCGGTTTTAATGTCGTTTGACTAGTGTTTCGCCAAGACCTTGTGCAATTTCGGCTTGCCTGCCGCGCTTCACTGTCCGTAGCGAGCCATAATTCGATTGGCAATTCCGGGAATCAAGCGATCCATCCAAACGATCAATCGGCCGCCATGAGTCAGGATGATTTCGTGTTTTCCCTTCTTCATTGCTCGAATTGTTTTTGAGGCAACGATCGACGGTGGCATTGCACCGCGTGTTTTCCAGTTCTTCCCGGTGGTGTCTTCGATGGCGTGATCAAAAAATTCGCTATCGGTGGTGCTCGGGCTAACGAGGAGTAGATCGATCGAATCGTTTGCTAATTCCGCTCTTAACGCGTCACTAAAGCCATGAAGTGCGAACTTGCTGGCGCAATATTCGCTTTTTAGAGGAGTCGCTCGGTGGGCCAAGACACTACTCATGTTTACGATGAGAGGCGAGTGACCTTGCTTTAGTCGAGGAAGCGATACTCGAATCATTTCTGCGATCGCAAAGAAGTTAACTTCGAACACTTTGCGTAACCTACTCTCGGCTGACTCATCGAATCGCCCCATTGCACCTATTCCGGCATTGTTAACAAGTATATCTAGTCCACCGAATTCTCGATCAGCGACGTCGATGATTTCCTGCCGACAGGCTTCGGATGTAATATCTCCGACTAACGGGATGCAGGTGCCACCCTTTGACTGAATTTGTTTTGAAAGATCGTCAAGTAATTCAGCCCGCCGAGCGCACGCGATTACCGAAACGCCTTCGGCTGCTAATTGTTGAACCAGGTGCCAGCCGATGCCACTGGAGGCACCGGTAACAACGGCACGTTTGTTTTGAAGATTTCGGTATGGCATATTGGGCAAGACATCTTCGGTAAGGTGTGAAGTGTGCAGTGGGAAATTTTTTAGCTTCCGTCTCCATCTGTTTTTTCAGGAGTGTGCGGGCTGGATTCTTGTGGTCTAGCCAATTGCTCTGATGATTCAGGTTTGCTGTTCTCCAGTACCTCGTCCGGCTTGATCCAGCCTGCAGGACTGTGCGGCGTGATAATGGTGTCGGTGGGGTCGATTTGTCCCAGATATTTTTGAGGCAGTTTGCAGTGCACTTTCACCATGTCATCGGTGTACTGAGTGGAAATGACTTCGCCTTTGGCCGCAATGAACGCTAATAATTTCCCGTTCCCAACATGCAATTCAATATCAACATCTTGAAAAGAACGGCTGAGCGCTTCACTAACAGCAGACTGAAGATTTTCGAACCCAAGTTTCGTTTTCGCACTTACAGAAATTGCATTGGGGTACCGGTTGAGCATTGAGTCGAGCACGGCAACGTCCGTTACCTGATCGACTTTGTTGAGAACCAAAAGGGTATCTTTGGCTTCAACACCGAGCTCTGTCAGAACTTCATAAACGGAACTGATTTGATCACCGACTTTGGGGTTGCTCGCATCGGCGACGTGCAGCAACAGATCGGCTTGACGTGTTTCTTCGAGCGTTGCTTTGAAACTGGCGATTAAGCTATGCGGTAGGTTGCGAATAAAGCCAACGGTATCGCTTAATAAGATTGGCCCCCAGTTGGGCAGTGCCCAGCGTCGCGTGCGGGTATCGAGGGTGGCAAACAGTTTGTCTTCGGCCAAGACGTCAGCGGCAGTTAGCGAATTCATCAATGTGCTTTTGCCAGCATTGGTATAGCCAACCAGCGATACGGTCATCGTGCCACGTCGCGATGAGACTTGGCGTTCCTTACGCTTTTCAACTTTGCCTAACTCGACCTTTAGGTCATGGATCCGTTTTTCAACTAATCTGCGGTCAGTTTCAAGTTGTTTTTCACCCGGTCCTCTCATCCCGACACCCATTTTTAATCGAGAAAGGTGAGTCCACATTCGTTTCAGGCGTGGGAGCGAGTACTCCAGTTGAGCCAATTCAACCGCAAGGCGGGACTCGTAGGTTTGGGCATGTGTGGCAAAGATATCCAGGATCAACTCGGAGCGGTCAAGCACTTTGACGTTGAGTGCGATTTCAAGATTGCGATTCTGGGCGGGCGACAGATCGTTATCAAAAATAACGACATCGGCAGCATGGAATTCGACCAGTTGCGTTAGTTCCTCGACTTTACCGCGTCCAAGATAAGTTGCGGTGTCAGGTTTCTCTCGTTTTTGAGTCAAGCCGGAAAGGACGATGGCGCCTGCAGTCTCTGCTAGGCCTTGGACTTCATCGAGTGGGTCAAATTCAATTGGATCATCGGGGAGGAGGACGCGAACGACAATCGCGATTTCCCGGTCGACTTGCTGAGCGCGTTTGCGGTCTTGCACGGTGGTTTTGGTTCTTTGAGTAAAAAGTAGAGGCCGGATGACGTTGTTGGAGAAATGCTTGTCGAGGTGGAGCACACCGCTGAAGGTAGGCCACCAAATCCAAGTGAGTCTAGTATAGCCGATGGAAAGTGTTTAGCTAAGCCATTGAGAGTTAGCGAACGAGGTAGCGAGTTTTTAAGATTTTGATTCCTTAATCTCCTCGTTGCCTTTTTCTTTTGGAATCTCTTTTGACTTTTTAGGTTCAATTCTTTTTCCAGGTTTGAGGATCACATAGACCTTCGTCTCCAGCGGTGGAATGTTTTCCTCAAAAGCTTCGAATAGGAGGCCCTCATTCGATTGACTGCTTTGAATGTTGAGGTCGATGGTCGCCGTTGAAAAGTTTGAGAGACAGATTAGCTCGCCAGCGTCTCCATAATAGATCTGTTGTGTGGAAGCAGGGTCGTCCCAGAACTGGCTGCCGCCGAAGACCCATAATTGTTCCATTGCTTTTTCTGTTTTGACGTTGCGAATCCAGTTTTTTGCAGAAGTCGTTTTGACTTTTCCGGATTCTGCATCTTTCCATTTCAACGTAATTTCAATGGTAGGGCCGTAGGCTGCTCGATATTCCGGATCCCAAGAAGTCGTTTTGCCAGGATTTGCTCCGAGTGCGACTAGGGCCAGGTGAACCTGAAGCGCTTTCGCGTGAGCTGAGATAACTGATTCGTGTTCTTTTGTTTGTGCCGGACAGACGAACATCTCCAAAGGTCCGGCGTTGAGGCAGACGTGCCCTGCGAAGATTACTTCTTTTGAATTGACATCAATCCAAATCTCTTCCTTTTTACCAAGCCGCTTCCAGGTTTTAGGGATGTCGATTGTTTGTAGTTCTTTTGGTGGATCGGATTCGGGTTGCTGCGGTTCTGGTGTCGTTTCTAAATCTATCACGCGATCGGCCGCCGGCTCGACCGGATCAATCGCGGGTTTCTTGATCTCAGGTTTTTTATTCTCTGAGTCAGCGGGTGATTCGGAGGCCGGAGGAACGGCTGCCGGGGAGGCTTGCTCTTGAGTTGTGTTTTCTGTTGAGTTTGGTTGCTTGGGATCGGAGAGAATTGATTCGGGGCGTGAATCGCAGCCAGTGAGAACAAGACAAAGGGCCGTCGAAACTAACATGGCTTGCCAGATAAAGAGATTGGAGGTCATTGTCAGATTTCGATTTGGAGGAATTGGACTTAGGCTGGTTTTAAAATCCGGGGTATAGCCCCGACGACGGGACAGCATCGATTAAATTCTTACGTTTCGTTCTATCACCTACGAGCCTCGTTGGTAAGATGTTTGAATTACACAGGCTAATATCGTAACTGTGAAAGATTGAACTGAAGGGGATTTGATTTGACCGAGGAAAGGCTCCTTGGGCGATCGAGTGGCGTTATGACGAAGAAATTTGAAGAAAACTTGGCAACTAGTTCTGCAGACAGTGTTGCAAAAGATTTGTTTTGTGAAATGGATTGGGGAAACAGCGAGTTTTTAGAATCGGTCCAGCCAGCGGCTATCAATCTCTCCGAATTGTTTAGTAGTGGTAAGACGTCGAACGCCGAATCCCCTTACTCCTGGATGATTGGTGGCAAAGTAAGCCCTGACGCGATTGATTCCGGTGACCGCTGGCGTGTTAATTTAAATGTGCAATCTCAAGTTGCAGAGGTTGCCGATGAGGTTGTGAAAGCAGTTCAAAATTACTCCCTGAACTCTACATGTGTGTCCGAGGCCTACCTTGTGTTAGCCGCGTCTTATTCGGTTCGAAAGCTCGTTGGGAAATCTGACTTTGTTCAATGGCAAGGCACAGTGGACCGCTTGTTTGATATCTCAAAAGCGATAGAGAGTAATTCTGAGATTTCCATGGAAGCCTACCAGTGGTTGGCGATTGAGTTGCCGCTCGTGGTGTCTTGCCAGTTTCCAGAATGGGATGGGCGTCAGTTCTGGGCACTAGAAGCAATTCGAAAGATGGGCCTCTCGATTTCAGAATTGCTGGATCATGACGGTTGGCCCACCACGCGTTGCCTGCCCAGTTTTGGAGTGCTGGCCGCTAGTTGGGTACGCTGTCAGTTGATCGTTGATGCGATGAAAGACAAGTCAGTCCTGACGCACGACACTGGTCTTGATGTGGTATCTCAGTTGGAATGGATGGTGCGTCAAGTAATAAGAATGATGCGTTTTGATCGAAAACTAGTTTTTTCAGGCCATGATTCATCGGTAGCAAGTAAAGCATTTTTGAGATGTCTGTTAAAGCTCTCAAGTGACAGAGATGACAAATTATTATTAAAGCAAGGGAGGGGGAAAGCTGAAAAAACATCAGGGGAATCCGGTTCCGCGAATGCCCTTGGTATCGACGCCAGTAATGTCTCGGAATGGAGTGAGTCAGCGCTAATGCGCTCAGATTGGAGTCGAAACTCGCCGAGACTGGCCGTTAATTTTTCGAATGGGAAAATCTTCAGTGAGCTAAGCCGGAAAAGCGGGCTCATCAGTGGTGAAACCACTCCGGAGATTTTGGCAGACGGAAAGCCACTGAGTTCTAGTGCCGCGTTTGAAATTAGCTGCACCCAAAGCGATGAGGCAATTGAGTATTTGGAATTGGAGAAAAAGCTTGACGGCGGAGGATTGTTGACCCGGCAGTTTCTACTTTCTAACGTCGACCGTTTCTTACTGATCGCGGACGCAGTTGTCATTCCCGCAGAGGCGGAGTTAGGTTACCGCTGTTCATTTCCATTTGCGAAGGAAATAGAAGGTCTGCGGGAATCTGAAACCACGGAGATGTATTTGTTGAAGAAAGGTAAGATACAATCGCTCGTTCTTCCTTTGGCATTGCCCGAGTGGAAGGTGGCGCGAACCAAGCATTCGTTCGAGATCGTCGGAGACGCCATTAAGTTAACGCAGAATTGTTACGGAAGCGGGCTCTACGCTCCATTGTTTTTTGATCTGGATCCAAAACGAAGTTGTAAAAAAAGGACCTGGCGGTCGTTGACCGTCGCTGAAAACTTGAATCGCATCCGTAGCGATGACGGTGCTGCCTTTCGAGTGCATCTTAATAAACAGCAATGGTTCTTTTACCGATCGTTGGCGACCAAAGGGAACCGGACATTTTTTGGGGAAAATTTTACTGGAGAATTCTTGTTTAGCCAGTTTTCGAAAAACGGTTCGGTAGAGCGCTTGATGGAGATTGAGTAAAAATTGTTGAGAGGTTGTCTGATTGATGCTTAGCCGTGGTTGGTCTGGATTAGATACCGAGCAGGGCTGAATTGCTAAGGTTAATTACGTTCGTGAAGGTTTGAGTATCGAGATTGGATCATGGAAGAACAACTTGCAGAAAACGTGGCGACGGTTCAGCAACAAATTGCCGAGGCGGCGAAGCGTTCCGGACGAGATGCTTCGGATGTCTGTCTTGTCGGTGTCACAAAGTATGTCGACGTAGCAACGACTCGGGCTCTGGTTGCCGCGGGATGCCGCACTCTCGGAGAAAATCGCCCTCAGGTTCTTTGGGAAAAGTCCAGTGAAATGCAGGATCTCGATGTGCGTTGGCACATGATTGGGCATCTTCAGCGAAACAAAGTAAAGCGGACGGTTGAATCGACTGCACTGATTCATTCATGCGATAGTCTCAGGCTGCTTAAGTCGATCCATGAAGCGGGATTGCAGTCCGGTAAACTGGTAGACGTTTTGCTGGAGGTTAACGTGTCTGGCGAAGTGGCGAAGCACGGGTTTTCCCCGGAGGAAATGGCGTCGGTGATTGAGGCGGTCGAACCGCTGACCAGTTTGCGAGTGACCGGGTTGATGTGTATGGCTGGGTTAGGCAGTGGTCAGCAAGATGTGCGTCGGGAATTTGATTTGCTTCGTGAACTGCGGGAGTCAAACCGGGAGGACGCCCCCCCGAACGTAGAACTACGTGAATTATCGATGGGGATGAGCAGGGATTTTGAGGTTGCAATCGAGGCGGGGGCAACGTTGGTTCGCGTGGGGTCGTCGTTGTTTCGGGGGCTGCGATAACAGCTCAGGGATGGCCAGTCGGGAATCGACTTATTCAGGGGAACATAGTGGTTCCACAGCCAGCATGAACAAAAAAACGGCCGCTCCCGATAAAGGAACGGCCGTTTATCGATCGGTTAAAAGATTAGATATCGATACTTTCTCCAGAAGTATTCATTCCTGCAGCTTGTGGTTCAGCAAGCTCGCTTTGTCCTGCAAGGGAATGTTCTGCATCGCCAAGCGTGTCGAGATGCATTAGCTTTTTAATCAGCGGCGAGAGCAAAATCAGCACCACGCCGACAGCCACAGCGACCCAACCAATGGTCGTGTAGACCGAATTGACGTTTTCGATGTAAGCAATAGCCTCAGGAGTTCCAGCTTCGATTTCGCCATCAGCACTGAGGCTTTCTGAGCCAGATGCTTGGGCAATCAATCCAGCAGCAAAGTTACCAGTCGCTGATGCGAAAAACCATGTTCCCATGATGATAGAAGCGAGATTGGCAGGTGCTAAGCGGTTCATCGCACTTAAGCCAACCGGAGAAAGACAAAGTTCGCCTGTGGTGTGAAGGAGGTAGATTAAGAAAATAAACAGAACTGGGATCAGGGCACCAGGCGCGACCGAGTTGGCACCAACAACCAAGATCAGAAAACCGGCTCCCAATTGAATCATGCCAAGCCCAAATTTCGCACCGGCTGACGGTTCGAGTCCTCGAGCACCAAGAAACGTCCAAATGAATGCGAAAACAGGGGCAAGAAGAACGATGTAAATAGCATTGATCGATTGGAACATCGAAGCAGCAACGTCGAATCCAAATATATTTCGGTCAACCATGCGGTCAGTGAGAAGGGAAATTGAAGATCCTGCTTGCTCGAACAGCGCCCAAAAAAGGATCGAGCCGAAAATCAAAAACATACAGGCGAAAATTCGATCTCTTTCAACCGGCGTAAGTTTGACCACAGCGGTGAATAAAACGTAAAGGACAAGGAGTAGTCCTCCGATTCCCAGTAAGATACCGACGACTGCCTGATTCTGAACAAGCAGCCAGCAAATGATGACCGCGGCAATGCCGACGACGTACAAGAGCATCTCGAGAGGAAAGGACAAATTTGGATTAGTTGACTCGCCTCGACCATGGAGTAACGGTTTGCCTAAGACGAAAACCACGAGCCCAAGGAGCATGCCGATTCCTGCTGCACCAAATCCGTAACCCCAGCCATAAGTTTCGCCAAGGTATCCACAGGCAATAGAACCCAGAGCGGCACCTAAATTGATACCCATGTAGAAGATGGTGTACGCACCATCTCGACGAATATCGGTCCTTGGGTAGAGCTGGCCGACGATTACAGAAATGTTAGCCTTCAAGAAACCTGAGCCGACGATGATAAACGCCAGTGCGAGATAAAAGACTTGTACAGCAAAGCCTTCGTGTCCTGAGCCATCTCCTTCGAAGGCCATCAGACCGTGACCTAGCGTCAATAGAAGGGCCCCGAAAACGACCGCTTTTCTTTGGCCGATGAATTTATCAGCGAGGTAACCGCCTAAAACGGGCGTGATGTACACGAGAGATGTGTAGGCACCGTAGAGAACCGCAGAGTCCCCATCTGAGAAAAGCCAATGTTTGACGAGGTAGAACATGAGCAATGCCCGCATTCCGTAGTAGGAGAATCGTTCCCACATCTCGGCAAAAAAGAGGACGGCGAGTCCCATCGGGTGACCGAAAAATCGCTTATCCGTAATTTCCGGAAGTTCGATTGAGTTTGCGTCGCTCATTAAAAATCCCCGTTTCAGGTTGTTTTGTCGCAAACGATCCGCAGCGAGTGGGGATCGAATTAATTTGTTGTTTTAGAGCGGCTTGGGCATTAACAAGGTTAAAACCCAGCCTTGAAGTGGTGGTTTGGCGCTCCAGTTCGCCCTTGAGTATTAGCGTTTCCAACAAAAAATCACGCCAAACTCAGAGAAAGCCGACCAGGATTGGCCTAAATTTCCCCACTCCAAGTGCGTGAGTATAAAAAAGCTTGAACGAATTTACAACGATTGGCGAATAGGATTCGTAATCTTTGTCGCGAATGAGACCGTCGATGATTAGCTACCCCGAATTACTGGAAAAGATTGACCGTTACTTTCAGGGTTAAACTACAGGGTTAAAGGCGTCTAGAGTTGGTCTGCTTTGGCGGTTTGCTGGGACGCTCCGGCTTCTAGCTTTGAAAACCTCACGTTTGGCAAGCCTCTCACGCAATTCTTTGAGTAGCAAATCATATGGCAGGGCAAACGCTAAATCGGTGGTAATCACCGATTAACGATGTTGGCTTCGAAATTTTGCCGTCGATCGTCAAACGAATAGCCTTGGATTTTCCGCTAAAAATTCAGCTCGGAAAGTCCGCCGAAAGCCAGTGTAGCAGCGAAAGAAGCGAGACACTGATTGCCCGCCCGAGTATCTGCTTGGACGACTGCGTCGGCAGAGATTGCATGTAGATCGACGTTAATTCGCTTCTCGCGGACCTCTCTGCCTGGGCTGCACCGCTTTGGCCCTATCGACATCTATCTACAGTTTGGAGGTTGAGCCGTTCAGAATGGACGATTGGAATGGACGATTGTCTTAGCGTCGTTTGCCGAGACTGACTAAGTTTCCGGTTGGGCTACCGAATTGCGGCGTGGGGAGATGGTTTACCCCCTTGGATTGACTGCTTTTTGGTTCGTTTTTTGCCGTAAATACAAGCGATTCCGGCCGAAAGGTAGGCCGAAAATTTTTCTTCATATGTTCCGAGAAATTTTTGCGAATGCGAGAATTTGAACTAACATGGCCTTCGGATGGGCATGCCGGTTGTACCGATTGTGAGGACGATTACTTGTAAATTACGGCGACTTGTGGTCGAATTTACCGCATTATCGACATTTTACAGGACAGTTCGGCCGCAGAATCGTTTTTATCGTTACTTATTTGCACAAACATTTTCTGCCCATCCGTCGTTTTTACGTTTTCATCACTTCAAGTTTATCAGTTTGTTTCCCGCAATTATTTAGGCATCCAAATGAAGTCTCGCAAAAAAAAGACGCTTCCTATCCGTGCAAAAAGATACCGGGACAAAGGAGGTAAGAGTTTTGACTACAACAATCTTGAACCTCGGCAGTTGTTGGCGGCAGATCTTGGCCAGTTTCCGACGGTAGCGGTCGGGAACGACATGGTCGAGGTAATCAACCCGGCGATGTTAACAACTCAACAAGACGCTTCGGCAAACAATGATTACTCTGTCGAAAACTACCACACGATGGATGCAAGTTTGCTTCCGACCGTAAATTACGTCGGCACAACCGATTTGCTTGTATTTGACGAACCCCTTTCGAAAGCTGATGGAATCACGATGCTTCGAGAGCATCTTGGATTGGGTGAAAACGAGTCGATCAAATTGCAGAAATCATGGAGCGATGCCTATGGGTTTGAGCACGCGAAATATCAGCAATATTTTAATGGACACCGCATTCAAGGAAGCAGTTATTCGATCCACATGAAGGATTCGATGATTGTCTCGGTTAGTGGTGATCGAGTCGCGATCGAGAATCCCATTTCCGATATTTCGTTAAACAACGACCAAGCTTATGCACTTGCGGCGGGGTTCATTGGAGCAGAACAATACGCTTGGCAGGATCCAATACGCGCAGGCCAAATGGGGCTTGTGGGAACACCAGCTGGCGAGATTGTCTACGTAACCAACGCAGACGGTTCGAGCATACCCACCTATAAATTTGACATGTATGCCCTTGATTTAGGGACTCGAGATTATGTTTACGTCAATGCAAATAGTGGTGTCATTGAAGCGGTTGAGAGTCGGATGAAGTTTGCCGATGTCGCAGCGACTGGAGACAGCCACTACAACGGCGTAGTCGATTTCATTGCTGACGAATTTGGTACCGGTCAATTTCGGCTCCAACAGGTCACCGATGGTGTGATCACCTTTGACAATCAAACTGGCGCCGTAGATGATTTTACCAATGCGATTGACATTACTTCGAGCAGCACGCTGTTTGATTCTCCCAATGCAAAATCAGGGGTGTCTGCACACTGGGGTGCCGAAAATATGCTGTCCATGCTTGAGGATTGGTTTGGTCGAGATTCTTACGACGACGCTGGTGCAACATTGACTTCCTATGTCAATGTAAGCAACAACCTTGTGAATGCATTTTGGAATGGTTCCGAGATGCAATACGGAGAAGGCGATGGGGTTGATTTTGGGCCACTCGTTTCTCTGGACGTTGTTGGTCATGAAATCGCTCATGGAGTGACCGAATTTTCGGCCGACCTAGTATATCGAAACGAACCTGGCGCGCTGAACGAGTCGTTCTCTGACATCTTCGGTGAGGTTCTTGAATTTTACACGACTGGTACCAACGACTGGCTGATTGGAGATGAGCTTCACTTTGCTGGCGATGGAATCAGGAATTTTCTCGTTCCTAATTCAGACAATCAACCTGATACTTACCTAGGGGATTTGTGGTGGACGAGTCCCGGAGACAATGGCGGCGTACACTTTAATTCTGGAGTTCAGAACAAGTGGTTTCACATTTTAAGTGCCGGTGAAGTTGGTACCAACGATAATGGTGATGACTACGATGTTACCGGCATTGGAATCGAAGATGCTGCTCAAATCGCTTATCGGGCACTCAACACGTATTTGTCTGTGAATTCCCAGTATCAGAATGCTCGGGCGGCTGGCGTGCAGGCCGCTGAAGATATTTTTGGTAAAAATTCGCCAGAGCACACCGCGACCAAAGATGCATGGGATGCAGTTGGTGTTTACTCCGAAGACGTAGCTATTGAGACGGTGGATGAGGTCTTCCCCGGTTCAATGATTTACGCTTCAAGTGTCGTCGGAACGATTCCGGAAATTGGTGCGAGAAATCTTGTGATTGAACTCGATGCGGGCCAAACATTGTCGGTCATCGTCGACGCTGATCCGGGAATCGCTCCAAGTATTGATGTCTACGATCCAGCGGGAACCTTACTTGCCTCGAGCACGGCGACAGGGGTTCGTGCGATGGTGAATGTTGTCGCGATTGCCGATGCGGGGGAATACACCATTGAGATTGATTCGACCAACGGGGTTAACGGTGGCTTTCAGGCACAGGTTGTACTCAATGCTTCGATGGAAGATGAGTTGGTCACTTTGGTCGATAACGGATCATTGGCTCAGGCTCAGGATATCATGAGTTCTAGCATGGATCTTGCACCTTTTGCTGCCGAGCGGATGGGCGCTTTTGGCGAGTTTGAAATTCGTGAGATTCCTTTCTTTGCCGGAGAGAATTTTGAATCAGGTGAATTTGGTAGCGGCTGGACAGCGACCTCGACGCAGTCCGAAGGGCGTATTCAAATCATCGACAGCCTTGCGACAGGTGAAGGTAGTTTTGGAATGTTCATGGACACCACCGGTACAGGATTTTCAAACTTAAATGAAGCCATTTGGTCGGTCGATTTATCCACACGCTCGAACCCGTTCATTAACTTTTACCATGTCAGCTATGACGATGAGAATGATGTGCTTCCTGCCTCATTCAATGGAACGTTTAATGGTGATGGTGTCTCGGTAAGCGACGACGGAATAACCTGGCACACCATTTTGACCGATAGCGTGACGGATAGTGGCGACTGGAAGCAGCTCTCAATCAATCTTGGTGATTTGGCTGAAACAGTTGGACTGCAGTTAACTGAAGATTTTCAAGTGAAATTCCAGCAATACGATGACGATATGCTGGGGTCTGATGGACGAGCCTACGACGGTATCAGTATCACTGAAACTGAAAAGTCGGAAGATTGGTATCAGGTTAATTTGACCGCAGGTGATGTTGCGACGTTTGCAGTTGGACAACTTGGCGATGCGGGCTATGTCGATCTGGAACTTTACGATTCGGCTGGGATGCTTCTGCAGACCGGTGCTTCGGGTTCGGGGTCGGATGGGCATATCAGCCAATTTGTAGCTGACCAAACCGATGCTTACTTTGCCCGCCTTGTCGGATCGGTTACTTCCTACGGACTCGTCGTGACGAAGGGCGCTGATTTCGACACGGGATCTAGTTCCACAACACCACAAGATATCACTCTGCCGGGTCATGTTGTCGGTTACATCGATACTGTTTCTGAAGGAGTTGCCGACCCGGACGCGGCTTCGGATCGCCAAGTAATGGATAACTTCTTTGATGGAATGACGCTATCAAATAATATCACTGGCGGAAGTGTTTATGCGGTCCGTACAAGTTTCGATGCTCCCTCAGGTTTACATGTGTTTGCTCCGTCTCCAACCAATGGATCTGGCTGGCAGGCAGGTGTTGATGAGCTTCGAGCTGATTTTGCGATTCCACAAACGGATGTGACAATTCTGGTGGGGGCAGAAGAGAGCGAAACTGATATGGGAGTAATTCGTGCCTATGATGTCGAGGGTGTCGAGATCGATGAGGCGTTCAGTCGTCCGTTGAATCCAGGGGAAACTCAAGTGATTCGAGTTAACAGTCCGACGCGTCAGATTGCTTATATCGTTGCGAGCGGTTTTCAAAATGACGTGACTCCGCTGGACACGATTAGTTACGAGGTGCCACAGGAAGCGGCAGATTATTATTCAGTCGATGTTCAGCCAAACAATTTGGTGAATATTGCTGCGACGTTGCCGGGAGCGGGTGAGTTCTTGTTCAAAAATGGCTTGTTGGATGGCGGAGTTAGCCAACTGCAAATCGAATTAATATCTCCCAACGGTACAGTAGTGGCCGCTGGCGATGAAGTTTTGGATTACTACTCCGAATTTGGCGGAACCTATCAAGTACGAGTTAGCGCCTTGGCAGGTGAAGGTAATTATGTATTAGGGGTAACCGCTGGGGAGGAAACCGGGCGGTTTAATCTAGGAGATCTTGGATTTGGTGTGGCGGTCACAGATTCCGCCACCGGTACCGGGTACTTGATGTATTCAGTGGAGGACCTTTTCACGAGATTTAGTTCGGATCAACCGTTTTACCAGAGTGCGAGACACGTAATCGCGACTCGTTTCGTTGGTGGTCAATGGGAATACAACGACAATTTTGTTTGGCGACAATTCTCAAAAGCCGACGGGGATCGCTTGATTGCCGAAGTCGATTTTAGCAATGATACGGTAACTTCGATGGATGGCGTTTTCGGTTCGGTTGGCGGTATTCAAAAAGGATTCTATGAATCGGACATTACTTTCGAAGCGAATAGCTGGAGATCGAGTTATAACTTCGGAGAGTTTGGAATAACGGGCACGTTTTTTAAAGCAACGGAAGCAATGAGGTATGGAATCGGCGATTTAAATTACGGAATTGCGGTGGATGATGTTGCGACTGGGACTGGATACTTAATGTATTCCGAGAGTTTGTTATCCACTCGATTCGCGGCAAACCCAGTGTTTAGCCAGTCATCAACTAACTTGGTTGCTGTTCGCTTTTCCGGTGGAACTTGGGAGTACAACGATAACTATGTCTGGCACTCGTTCGTCATCCAAGAGAACGACCGACTACTTGCTGAGATTGATTTTGACGCGGATTCCATCAGTTCGCTGGTTGGAACCGATGATGTGATTGACGGCATTAAATCTGGATTTGTTGCATCCGATTTAACGTTCACTGCCGATAGTTGGCGAGGATCGGCTAATGACGGAGAGTTTGAAGTTTCCGGAACGTATTTCGATGCCTAACTCAGTAATCAGTGATCGATTGGTAACTGCTAATACGAAAAAACGCCCTCTTACGAGGGCGTTTTTTTTTTGTTGATTCCGAAGGTCAGTTCGCTTGCCGTACTTTGAGTTAAAGAGCGACTGGAAACTGAATCTGTTAACGATTTTCGATCGAAACAAATTCTCGAACGTTCGGGCCATTGTAAATTTGCCGTGGACGACAGATTCGCTTTGACGGCGATTCATGCATTTCTTTCCAGTGAGCAATCCAACCGGGCAAGCGTCCCATGGCGAACAGTACAGTGAACATGCCGACTGGGATTCCCATGGCTCGGTAAATGACACCTGAGTAGAAGTCGACGTTCGGGTAAAGCTTTCGTTTTACGAAGTATTCGTCTTCTAAAGCCACCGTCTCGAGTCGCTGAGCGATTTCGAAGAGCGGATCGTCCAGATCCAGTTTGTTGAGCAGTTGGTCGCAGGCTTTCTTAATGATCTTGGCTCGCGGATCAAAGTTCTTGTAAACACGATGACCAAAGCCCATCAAACGAAAGCCGTTCTCCTTGTCCTTTGCCATCGCAACGTATTTGTCGACGTCGCCACCATCGTCTTGAATTTGCTGAAGCATCGAGACAACCGCCTCGTTTGCTCCTCCATGGAGAGGACCCCAGAGTGCGCAAATTCCAGCCGAGATCGAAGCGAACAGGTTGGAATCAGCCGATCCAACCATCCGAACGGTCGAAGTGCTGCAATTTTGCTCGTGATCGGCATGAACAATCAACAGCATGTTCAAAGCTTCGACGAACGTCGGATCTGCTTTGTAGGGTTCACAAGGAACGGAAAACATCATTTGAAGGAAGTTTTCACAGTAAGACAGATCGTTTTGCGGGTAGGCAAACGGTTGACCCGCCGACTTGTTGTGACTGTAGGCGGCAATGGTGGGGAGTTTCGCCATCAGTCGCCTGATCGAGATTTCAACCTGCTCTGGATCGTGAGGATCAAGTGAATCCTGGTAAAAGGTTGACATCGCGCTCACGACCGATGACAGGATGGCCATCGGGTGGGCATCACGAGGGAAGCCGTTGTAGAACAACCGCATGTCTTCGTGAAGCATCGTGTGGTGACGGATTGAATCTCGGAAATCCGAGAGCTCTGTTTGGTTAGGTAGCTCACCATAAATCAGGAGGTAGGCGACCTCGACGAAATCGCAGTTCTTTGCCAGTTCTTCGATCGGGTAGCCACGATATCGCAAAATCCCCTCTTCTCCATTGAGAAAGGTGATTCCGCTTTGCGTGGAACCAGTGTTTACATAGCCCTCATCAATCGTGATGAGTCCCGTTTGCTTTCGAAGAGCACTGATATCGATCGCCTTTTCATTCTCCGTCCCTTCGACGACTGGAAATTCCAACTCATGACCTTCGCAATCAATTTTGGCCATTTTCGACATAGATCTTGTTCCTGACGTTACGGTAAAACTCGCATTTTTATGGTATGAGAGCATGATCGGGGCGATCGCCCGCCCAGTACACTCTTTTCCGAAAAATATCTTTCGTGGCAACAAGTCTAACGGTTTTTTTCCCTGATGGAAACGTGCCCGAATATTAGGAAATATCGGTTTTACAACGAAATTGTTGTACCCAACCGGGCATTCTTCGTTGAAAACAGGTATGGCGTGGTGGCCTGTTTCAGGGGCGATGGGCGATTGGGAAAGCCATAAAGACGCTTCGTGAGCGTCGCTTCAGAGCGGTTGAAGCGGGGGCAATAAGAGAAAGTCACAAGCTGATTCAGTATCGAAGCGTCGCCGAGATCTAATCTTCGTTAATGAAGTATTCTACTGGAATTTGTTTTTTAATTTTTACCAGATGTTTTCGGTAGGCCTCGGATCCTTGGGTCGATTTAATCTGCTTCTTAATTTCGGTTTGAGCCTCCAGGAATGGAGTGCGTGATGCTTCGGTTCTTTCGACCACGCGAACGATGTGAAACCCGTTTTGGGTTTCGATAATATCGCTCAAATCCCCAACTGGGGCACTGAAAAGAAAATCATTGATTTCTTTCGAAGCCAATGAACCTTTGGTCGTCCAATCGTATCTACCGCCATTGGAAGCTTTGAAGCCGTGCGAACTTGCTTTGGCAACGGCAGAAAAGTTTCCGCCATAAACGATGTCATTGCCCAAAGCCACAATTGCTTTTTCTGCTTCCTCGCGTGATTTTGAACGGTCGAAACGAATAACAATTTGCTCCCAAATACACTTTGCCGGATTTTCGTAGTCCTTGATGTTTTTGCGGTAGACATCCAGCATTTCCTGGTGGGTAATTTCTTTGCTTTTTCGAAGCTGTTGCCCGAGGAAGTACTTGGTTATCTGATCCTCTGCCCAGCTTTTCCTGTGCTGCCTCAGCGAACTTCCGAGCGCTCGCAAGTTGGCATCCAATTCGCTTTGCGATTTCAGTCCACTGTTTTTTAGCAGTTCAGGCAAAGCACTTTTGTCAAACTGTTCTTCTGCCTGAGCGAGTACTTGTCCAAAGTCAGCACCTTCGGGAAGGGATTGAACGACACCCACGTAGAGTACTTTTGCTTCTACGTACTTGGGTAACATCTTGGGAATTAGTTTTTTTCTTTCTTGCTCTTTTACCGATGCGGATGCCTGGGGCATGAATTGTTGGATCATTTGATTAGTTTCAAACAGAAGGTCGCCGACAAAAATCGGGTACCCGCCAACCAGTGCTAAAACTTGCCCGGGTTCAAAAGAAACAGATTCCGCTTTTATCTCTGACGTAAAACCCGTTTGACGTTCTTCGAAAGAAGAAGTTGAATTGGTCGACGATTTTTCCTGAAGTTTGTTTTTAGGGAATGTATTTTTTGGTTTTATCGGTTGGAACGCGCTGCTGCCACTGCTGGGCGGCATGCGAACGGGAGCAACAATTTGTTTTTGCTCTCGAATGATAGAGTTTGCCGGAGTTTGATTATCAAGGTTGAATGTGTTGCTTGGCGATTTCTTGGCTGGCACCTGACCGGTGGTCAGTGGACCTTTGGGATTAAATCCTGAAAATTCCGTGCTGGAATACGGTGACTTGACCGGCGGGTTGACTGCAGGCGGCGCGGTTTTCCCCCAAGGCACTGTGGAGGGGGTTAGCGGATTAGTTTTTGGTTTTTGGTTGGCGGTTTCGTCGAGGGAATAATACGGGTCCGGGGTCGTTTCCAATTGCGGTTGCAACTGAACGGTCGCCCCAATGGTAAAATTCGGCACGATGAAAACGAAGGCAGAAGTTAGAAATGCCCAAACTGGTTTGAAACAGTATTGATTTTTATGCATGCTGATCACGCCGTACCGGTAAAAGTCAGTTAAAAACATTGAGCGTACGCAGCAGCGTTCGCTTCGGTTCGCAACTTCCGCGCAGAAGTTGGCGGGGAAGAATAGATAAATCAGGTAGCTGGTTGCAAGAGTGATTTCACGAGTGCAAGCATTTTTGTCGGGTGGATCTTTCCTTCTTTCAAAGTCACCATCGCCGTTTGATCGTCAATAATACGAATGACCGGCCTGATTTTTGAAAGTTGTGAAAAGCGACTTCGATCCTGAAATTTAAAGGTGAGGTATTTATCTTCCATTGAAATGGAAAGAATTTGGTAGACGGCTGCTTCTAGTTTTAATTCTGAAAGAGTGAGTAATCTTCGGACAGGCGGGGGGATTTTGCCAAATCGATCTCGGAGCTCATTACGCAGTTCTTGGATTTGGTCGAATCTTTCCAAACGAGTGAGTCGACGATAAAGGTCAATTTTTTGGCGTCGGTCTACGACGTAGCTGTCGGGAAGGAAAGCGGCAACAGGCAGATCGACTTCGACATGAATTGATAGCTTTGCCGGCATATGTTTAAGGTGTCGCACCGCATTTTCGAGAAGTTGGCAATACAATTCATAGCCGATGGTGGCGATGTGCCCACTCTGCTGGGTCCCGAGTAGATTGCCAGCTCCGCGGATTTCAAGGTCACGCATTGAGATTGCGAAACCCGCTCCCATATCACTAAACGTTTCAATTGCCTGCAGTCTTCGAGCGGCCGTTGGATTGAGGTGTTTGTGTGGCTCAATCAGAAGGTAACAATAAGCCTTGTGCTTGTACCGCCCTACCCTTCCTCGCAATTGGTGTAGATCAGAGAGGCCATACCGATCGGCATCGTTGATGAAAATAGTGTTTGCGTTGGGGATGTCGAGCCCGCTTTCGATGATCGTTGTCGCAATCAGGACGTCAAACTTTCCTGCAATAAAGTCGGTCATCACCTCTTCGAGTTCGGTTTCGTTCATTTGGCCGTGACCAAATCGAAAGGTCGCTTCTGGAACTAACGATTCGAGTTTTTGTTGAATCAAATGAATATCATTAACACGGTTGTGGACGAAAAATATTTGCCCACCTCGATTCAGTTCCCGAAGCATACCAGTTCGGATAGTTTCGTTGTTAAACCGTAGGACTTTCGTCGCAACGGCAGATCGGTCATCAGGAGGTGTTTCGAGATTGGAGATATCACGAACGCCGACGAGCGACATATGCAGTGTGCGAGGAATCGGGGTCGCAGACATCGTGAGAACGTCGACAGAGCTGCGAATCGATTTAAGTCGTTCTTTGTGTTCGACACCAAATCGTTGTTCTTCGTCGATGATAACCAACCCAAGATTAAAAAACTTTACGTCTTTTGAAACCAAGCGATGTGTCCCAATTACGATATCAACGCGGCCTTTTTTGAGCCGTTCGACACTTTCTTTTAATTCTTGCGTGGTGCAGAAGCGACTGAGTTTTGCGATGTCCAGCGGGAATTCACCCATTCGCTCTTTGAAATTTTTATAATGCTGTTCGGCCAAAATAGTGGTGGGCACCAAAACGCCGACCTGGTATCCATTTTCTACTGCCTTGAAAGCGGCTCGCATTGCCACTTCGGTTTTTCCAAAACCGACATCTCCGCAGAGCAGTCGGTCCATGGGTTGTGCCCGTTGCATGTCCTGTTTGATCGCTTCGATTGCGGTCAACTGATCCGGAGTTTCCCGGTAGGGAAAGGAGTGTTCAAACTCGCTTTGCCACTCCGTGTCTGCTGAAAATGCGATACCAGGTCGGCCATCCCGTTTCGCTTGAAGTTCGATCATCTCGGAGGCTAAATCTTCAATCGCGGATTCGACGGAGGCCTTTTGCTTGGCCCACGACTTACCCCCGATTTTTGCCAGGGTCGGTCGAGTTTTAGAGCCGCCGATGTATTTTTGCACCAGGTCGATCTTAGTGGCGGGAACATATATCTTTGTTCCGCCATGGAACTCGAGTCCCAGGTGTTCAGTTCGCTGACCATCTTTATCGAGCATTTCCAAGCCGCGAAAGCGGCCGATGCCATGAGATAAATGCACAATCAGATCGCCCTCGCGAAGGTCAAGAAAGCTATCGATAGCCTTGCTTAACCGACGGCGGCCCTTGCGCCGCAATTCGGTGCGATGAAACATCTGGTCGCAGCCGATTACAATTTGGAATGACTCGCGATTGCGGAATCCCTGATGAACACAGCCAAGGCCAATCTGCAGTCGCCCACCAGCGGCGGCTGCCGTCGATGAAAGGATTTCTCGTACTCTTGGGATTTCACCCTCGACCCGAGCCATCACAAAAATTTCGTATTCTTCCCCTGAAGGGTCTCGGGCGAGTCGGTCAACTTGGAGTTTCAGATCGCCAAAATCTCCACTGAAGCGTTCGACTGTATCGATCGGTAATTGATAGACCGCGCCCAAATGACCAGAGGTAACTCGACTCGCGGTTGCGGCCGGTAGTTTCGCCCAGCGACGCTTGATTTCTTCCCAACTGTGGATTGTTTCCGAACTGGAAATGCGTTCAGTGTACCTCTGCGCCTGTTCGTTCAGCGCTTCGGGTTCGAGTAAAAGCAGTAAGGTATCGTCGGGAACGAAATCCAACAAACAACCATTGACCGGTCCGTCTTGCGTGACAACCGTGATTTCAATCTGTTGTAACTCGGCAGAGCTTCGTTGGTTGGCACACTCGAACTGTCGAAGTGACTCCACCTCGTCATCAAAGAGTTCGATACGAACGGGGTTCTCCCAGTCGGGCGCGTAGACATCTACAATCCCGCCTCGGATAGAAAATTCACCCGGCAATTCGACTGCTGAAGTTTGGTGAAATTCCTGCTCAAGTAGCCAAGTGGCGAATCCATCGATATCGATTTGATCACCAACTGAGATGCGCTTGGAATTTCCAAAGATCGATTCTTGAGAAGGAGTTGGCTGCAAAAGCGAGGGTACCGTCGCGACAATTACCGGCGCTTTATCTCCAGCGAGGAGCCCTTTAATTAAGCGGAGGCGGTCGCCGTACTCAAGGTCGAGATGCACTCCGGCACTGGAAGCCGGCATGCAGGCCGGAAATCGCTCCAGCATTCCCTCGAAAAATGTTGGCAAGTCATCGAGTAAATCATCTTGAGTTTTACCGTCAGCGACAACAATGAGAATGTTGTTGAACTGCTTGCTCAAAGAGGCTGCGAGCAGCGCGCAGGATGAACCCCAGACAGAATCGAATGTCGCCGTTTCACCCCGCTGGAGTGAATCGACACAAGCAATAAAGTCTTTGCTGCGAGCAAAATTTTCTGACAAAGCGAGTAGACGCTTGGAAGTCAGGGCGTGCGACGGAACATCAGACATTGAATCTGCATTCTAATGAGCCAGGCGAGCACCGCCAAGTGATCGACGGTTTTGAAAATTACTACCGACCGTTTTTATTGATTTTCAGCCGAGGTGTCGACTTTAGCCGACCGGAAATCACCTGAATTATTGGCTTGCCAGACTTCGCCGTTATCAACATTGACCGCAGAAAGCCACTCATCCCCGTAGCAATAAGTGTCAATTAGTTTTACGTGGCCATGATCTGTGACATGCCCGTCTGACTGAGGGGTGTGCCCGACGTAGGCCGTTTTACCAGAGATATGTGGTGCGGTTGGCGAATCCAGCATGTGCTTCCAAAAACTAACTTGGTCCGGTTGCTCGCTTAATGGAAGGTCGGGAACATAATTCGCGTGAATGAAGAAATGGTTTTCGGTTTCGTAGTAGCGGAGGCAATGGTTCAGAAATGAGAGATGATGTTGAGGAATGCCCTCTACGCTTCCACCGTAGCTGGCCAGCGTCGCGCTGCCACCGTGTTGATACCAGAATTCAAAATCGCGTTGCTTATTGTTGCCGAAAAGCGCCTTGTACATCATCAGTTCATGGTTGCCGATCAGCGGAATAAAACGGCACGTGCTGACAAGGTTAATCAGAATCTCGAGCACGCCGGCTGAATTCATGCCACGATCAACGTAATCTCCCATTCCAATAAGGATGTCATTGGAGGTCGGTTCGATTTCGTCAATCAAGCGTTGGAGTGCAACTGCACAGCCATGGATATCGCCAATGGCAATGGTTCGAGACATTTTTAAAAGGAATAACCGTGGGGACGGGAAAAGCTCAATGATAGAGGACGGTCTCAACCTTACAAGGTTGATACTCTAGGTTTGAGCGTTTCCTAGAGTTATAAGCTGTTACAAGAGATGGATTCGTAAAAATAATAGTGAGAGATTTGTTAGGCTAATCGTACTCCAAAAACTTACTGACGATTGGCAAAACCAATTTTAGCAAGAATGGACATTTCTTCTTTTCGTTCTTTCGGAGTCAGTTCCTCCAGTAACTTTCTTTGAGCGCGAATCAGGATCGGGGACGCATTTGACTGTAATAACATCGCATCTCCAGTAGCTTTGATAGCGGTTCTGGAGGCTCCGTCTAAGTCCAGGAAATTGCTGTCGATAATTTCTAGGTCAACGACTTGTTGCTCAGGAATTGCGAGTTCCCATTTGAGAGTAATTGCAAATGGATGCCGCGGAGCAGGACCGGTTGAAATTAATTTAAGCGGTTGTTGTTTTTGACCGATTTTAACGTTGAGGTTTTTGCTAATGAATTTCCCAGCAGCGACGTGGAATTGTTTGGTCAGTTCGGGGGATAAAACGTGCCCGGAATCATCGTTGGAATCAACCTCAGTTGCCGGAGTTTCGGTTTTCGGCAGAACGGCGGTTGTTTTTGAAGCTGGAGGATTGGCGTCGAGCTGAGACCATCTTTTAAGAACTTTTTCCGTTGTTTTCTTATTAAGACCGATGGAATAGGTGATTTCAGCTTTGTTTCCTCGGACAATAACAGCGAGAGTTCGCTCGACAAAGTCATCCTCAAATCGATGGGGTGTAGAGCGAACAAGCGGGAAACTAAGGTTGGCGATGATCGCGAACGTAAGTATTACTGTTTTCATCATCAATTGAATATCTCAACGTCAAAGAGAACTGGTCGGCAGCGGGTTCTCAGAATAATATAGTGGAACGCGAACACATTGTACCAAGGTTTATGTTTATGAATTCCAATGAAATCCTCGATCGCGAATTTTTAGAGATTCGCGCGAAAATACTAGAGGTTGCTGCGGCGCTGGATCGGATCGAGCGGGCGGAGGGAGATGTCTCCGGCGACCCTCGAATGGGATTGATTGCCGATGCAATCAACATTATCGCAAGCGAGCATTCGGATCCTATTCGTGCTGAGAAAATCCAGTTGCTGTTTTCGAGAACCTATGATGAACAGTGGCGCAACGAATTCTCCATTGCTTCACGTTCCTAGTTTGGAAATCTCGGTGAGATGGTGTTAGCCGGACGAATTCCGGCCTGCAGACTTACGAGTTGTTCGTTTGCGGCGACTCATCTCAGTCGTACCTTCAATTTTGAGTATTATCTTGCCGGTCCGGCAGGTTTTTTTAGAAAGACGGATTTATGTACTACATCGACCCGCATCTTCATATGGTTTCGCGGACGACAGACGACTATGAAACACTTGCCAAAATGGGTTGTGTCGCCATCAGTGAACCGGCGTTTTGGGCCGGGTTCGACCGGGGAAGCGGAGAGAGTTTCCGAGATTATTTTCGTCAGTTGACGGAAGTCGAACCTAAACGTGCTGCTCAGTATGGTATCCAGCACTTTACCTGGCTTTGCATTAATGCCAAGGAGGCCGAGGACGTTGAGTTGTCCCGGGAGGTTCTAAAAATCATCCCTGAATTTTTGGATTGCCCAAACGTGTTGGGGATTGGCGAAATTGGGTTGAATAAGAACACTAAGAACGAAGCGATAATTTTCCAAGAACACATGGAGCTTGCGATTGCTCACCAACAGCAAGTTTTGATTCATACCCCTCACTTGGAAGATAAGTATCAGGGAACCCGAATGATCCTAGACATGCTTGGTGAACACTCCATCGATCGTTCGAGAGTGTTAGTGGATCATGTCGAGGAGCACACGGTGGGACCGGTGCTTGAAGCGGGGTACTGGGCGGGGATGACGCTTTACCCGGTAACGAAATGCACTCCCTCGCGTGCGGTTGACATTATCGAGCGGCATGGTGCTGAGCGATTGTGCGTTAACTCCGCTGGAGATTGGGGGCCATCGAAACCGACAGCGGTTCCAGATTTAGTGCTTGAAATGCGTCGCAGGGGGCATAAGGAAAGCCTGATTAAAAAGGTGGTTTACGACAACCCGCGGGATTTTTTCAGTCAAAGTAAAAACTTCAATCTTGAAAATCCTGCTCAGCGTTAAGTCGTTTGTTCAGGGCGACCTGCGTTCGTTGTTGAGAATGTGAAAGGTATTTGTGGGCGATTTGGCGTGATTTATGGTTGCCAGTCTCAATAAGGCTGGTAAATTAGAGTTTTGAACTTGATCGTTCCATCAATGCTAGAGATTCCCTCCCTGGACGCAGAAGATTTTATGAGCCAAGAAACTGATTTAAAAACACTCGCGCCCGTTCACGTTGCGCTCACGCCTCAACAGCGATTCAGCGATTTTTTGCAGAGCCGTGGCATGCGAAACACGGAACAGCGTCGAGCGATGTTGGAATTGGTATTTCTCGAACATGACCACTTTGACGCGGATCAATTATTGGTGCGACTCCCCGCCAAGGGTGAGCAGGGCTACGTCAGTCGTCCCACCGTTTATCGAACGTTGGGTGAATTTGTCGACGCGGGGTTGCTGCGTAAGTTTTCGTTAGACGGAAGAAGTGTCTACGAGCACGACTATGGGTATCCCCAACACGACCACCTGTACTGCACCAAATGTGAGAAGCTAATTGAATTTCAAAGTGATTCGTTGTTGGAAATTCGAAGCGACGTTGGCAAGGCGCACAACTTTGACGTGCGTAGTCACCGGTTGATCGTATCGGGCGTCTGTGAGGATTGCCGACGCGGAAGTCGACGAGAGCGTCGAAAAGTCGATCTGATTTAGGATACTTCATCAACCCCAAGCTAAATGGTTTCAAACTAAATGCAAAAAAATAGGCGGCTTCTCAATCGAGAAGCCGCCTTAGTTTTTATGGCCTTGGTGAGAGGCGGTGGTACCAGAATGGCCTGGTTTAGTGATCCAGAGGTTCGTGAGCTTTGATCTCACCTTTGTAGACTTTGTCACCAATTTTAACTTCGATGTCTACTCCGAGCGGAATAGCAATTGAAAGGTTTTGGTCGTCAAGCATGTAGACTGCAGAAAGTCCCTGGTCGTCAAGTTTCTCTGCCTCTAATGTAAACCCTTCTTCTTCGTTACCGACTTTAGGAGTGACAGTAAAGCTGTCGACTTTCTGAGCGACCTCTTTTTTGCCTGCGGCGTCCAAGAGATACATTTTGATGACGTTACTGTCTGTGTATTTTTTCCATTCGCCTTGCATGTCGTTTGGCTCGAGGGCAAAGATATGACCGCCAAACGGGCCATGTGCCGGATGATCTGCATGGTCATGATCATGGTCATCGCCGTGATCATGATCGTGGTCGTGGTCGTGATCGTGGTCGTGATCAGCATTGTCTGCCGCACCACCATTTGTTTTTCCATTTCCGCCGGTTGAGTCGCAACCACTAACGGCAAATACGGCTAATGCCAACATTGCTACGATTAGTGACGACGCAGAATTGATACGCATGGTTACTCCAGATAAAAGATTCAATTTCTTGTTTCTAGCTGTCGCTAGGTTAATGTTGGATTGCATCCAAGTAAGTTAGGACCAAAGAGGACTCGATTATAGAGTTCCCTCGCAAAATGGAAACACCGAACCCTTTGTTTGTTTATAAAGCTGATAGTCTCACAGCGTCACGCAAAAAAGCGTCGCTATGGGCACTACGTTTTCGCTTTCCATCTTGTTCAAGGCTGAGCGATTTACCTAGTTGATCCACAAATTTAGGGGGTGTTCTTAGTTGTCCAGCGGAGTGTTAGGAAACTTGAAATTTGTGTTACTGAGTATATCACGAAGGATGCTTCTTCCGTGGCGCTCCATGGCTTCCTCCCATAAATTGCCCGGATCGCAAAAGATTTGGTCAGCGTTACTACTGTCACTGCAGTACCAAAGGCCGTGATTGACCTCTGATTGCAGTTGTCCAGGTTTCCACCCCACGATGCCAAAAGCGATTCGGTAGGGAGTGTTTTTGAGATTAGCCAGTTCTTTAAATTTATTGGCCTGTGCGGTTACGAAAATACCTCCCGGCATTTCGATTTCTCCTAAGTGGTGGTTTTGGTGAATTGCAAAGACTGGTCCGTCGATTGGCCCACCGCTCACTAAAAAACGGTCGTCGAATCTCTGTCCCGTTAGTTGTTGCCATGCAAGTTTAATTTCGTCGTTGGCGGGTTGGTTTAGAATGACGCCGATCGTGCCAAACTCATTGCTTTGCAGAATAAGAATGACGGCCTGCTGAAAAGGAGTGTCGGAAATTGATTCAGTGGCGATGAGGAGAGAGCCGGGAATGATTTCTGGTTTGGAATCAAACGGCATCAGTTCTGAGCTGTTGAAACGATCGGTCAAGAATTCCCCCTTGGTCAAACATGAACTTGAGGTAACGCAAAACTGTCTGAACAAGACCGCAATTGAATTGTGGTCTCCTTCGTAAGTATTTGTTTTCCTAATCTGAGAGGTTGCAAATTGCGTGCCGTTAGGAAATGGCTGGTCTGATTTTGGACAAAGCTGTTGCTTGCGTTGATTGAGTGACGTATTTCACGCCATTAAATCAGCAATGGCTGAATTCAATCCTTTAAATTTGCCACGCTTGCAATTTGAAATTTAGTCGCGGCTTAGAACCTTGCCATCTTGTCAGGCGCAATTTTAGTTAGCTAACAAGAGTTCCGAGTTTGGGCGATTGATTGACTTTCTTTTGCCGAAATCAATTCTCGTTTTCAGCCTGTTTTCGTTCAAATTTTTCTTCAGCCGTGCTGGGTCTAAAATAGATAGGTTCCAGCTTCCAGTGACTCTCTCGTGTTCCGGCGGCGTATTTTTTTCTGGCGAGTCGACCGATCAAAGAGGCTGAGCAGTTTCGGTTTGGCTCCGGTAGCAACTTACATCCGAGTTGAGTCGCTAAGTCGGATGTGAGGGCTTGGGGGATGCCGGGCCCCGTGATGATATCGCCGGTCAGAATGGTTGATTTCCAGTTCTCAAATTCGGTAACTTCACTGGCGGAAGTTTCTTCTACTTGCCAATTTGCTTCATCGTCTAGATAGGCTTGGTAAGACGACGAGAAAAGTTGCCCTCGCTGGGCATTCACGACTGGTCTAATATTCAGCCTCACCGGCATTTCAACCGAGTCTGTTGAGCATGAGAGCTCAGCTGCTCCGAACGCGAGGGCTTCGAGCGTATTGATACCAAGAATTGGGATGTCTCTTGCGTAGGCAATCGTTTTTGCAGTGACGACTCCGACTCGAAGTGAGGTGAAGGAACCGGGACCTTTGGTAGTGGCAATGAGATCAATGTCTTCGAGGGTGATTCCATACTGCTCGAGGGCAGTCCTGATCATGGGAGCTAATAACGTGGAAGCGCCGGGAGGGAATATTCGAGAGGTTTTCCCCTGCCCTTTCGAACGCTTGCGGACATAGCCTTGGGGAAGAGAATCGTCATCCCCAGCGTTGGAGCGACCGCTAGGTGGTTTCGATTGATCTTGGAATTGGTTTGAATCGAGTTGTAAAACAGCCTCAGTATTTTTAACAATTGCCACAGAAAGCACTGTCGAAGAGGAGTCAATTGCTAGAGTAAGCGATGCCATGGGTGGATTGGATAGAGAATGGAATTGGTGATTCGGAAGTTGGTTGAATTTCAGCTGGGCGGAGGTTGGCGACGCGTTGTGATTGGAGGATCAACTAATTCGCACATTTGAAACGACCGTTACAAATGCTCCCACCACAATATTTTACGAGTCATCAAGTCAATTGCATAGGATTGTCGATGCTTGTAGACTATCGCGGCAGGCTATGGTTTTACGTGTGCCGATTGCTAGTTTATAGGATTAGCTGATCGCTGTCCGAAGAACCAGTTTAGCAAATTAAAAAGTGAATAGAGAGTGGACGAGTTTTTCATAAACCAGCTTTTTTGCTGGTTGGCTCGGACGTAGTTTTCATCTTGAATCAAATAAGGCTTTTCCGTGCAGCGGGCAATCATTAGTGACATACACGGAAACTTTGAAGCATTGACTGCGGTCCTCGGTCGGATTGGTGATATCGGTGTCGATGAAATTATTTGCCTTGGCGATATCATTGGATACGGGCCAAACCCTTTAGAGTGCCTCGACACGGTCATTGACCGCTGCCAATTAACAATTCTCGGTAATCATGATCAGGCGGCCATTTTTGATCCGGATGGGTTCAATCCAATTGCTATGAAGGCGATTTATTGGACTCGGGAGCAATTGGAAAACGACACCGCTGATCTGGAGCAGGCAGATCGACGTTGGGATTTTTTAGGTGAATTGCCACGTCGTCATGATGAGGGCGATTATCTGTTCGTTCACGGTTCGCCAAGAGATCCCACGAACGAGTATGTTTTTCCCGAAACTGTTTACGAACGTGATTTACTCGCCCTTTTGATGAGTCGCATTGAGCATGTTTGTTTTCAAGGGCATACCCACATTCCAGGGATTTTTACCGAGTCCGGCGCGTTTGTTTCACCTGATGAGTGCGACCATTATTTTCGGCTGGATGGTGGGAAGTGCATGTTGAATGTGGGAAGCGTTGGGCAGCCGCGTGACGGCGACGCACGATCCTGTTTCGTTGTTTTAGACACAGAAGAGCGGTCTGTTCGCTACCATCGGGTCGAATACGATGCTGAAAAGACTCGGCAGAAGATTTATGGGATTCCCGATCTCGACAATATGCTTGGCGATCGCTTAATGACCGGACGTTAAGAAAAACTGTTTTTCATCGTTGATTGTGATTCCCGTCATTGGACAAAGTGATTAAGATACGACCACGTCGCGGTGGTTTTGTGCACCTAAATAACGGGGAAACGCACGAGAGCCGCTTGGTTTGATCACAATTAACGCTCATCTAGGATGTCTCATGGGTAAACGCGCTATTATCAGCGACATCCATGGTAATTTCGAAGCCTTAACCGCTGTTCTCGCGGACATTGAAACTCAGGGAATTTCTGAGATTTACTGTCTTGGCGATGTAATTGGGTATGGTCCCAACCCTCGCGAATGCATTGACCGATGCCGCGAATTTGCTCTGACTTTACTCGGCAACCACGACAACGGTGCTCTTTTCGACCCAGAGGGGTTCAGCAGTGGTGCCGAACGGGCGATTTTCTGGACACGTTCCCAACTGGAACAAACGGAACACGATGGTGCGAAAGAGCGATGGGATTTTCTGGCCAGTCTTCCGCGGACGCATCGCGAAGGTGATTTTATGTTCGTCCATGGCTCCCCCCGGAGTCCTTTGAACGAGTATGTTTTTCCGGAAGACGTTTACAATCAGCGAAAAATTGAACGGATTTTTGGTTTCATTCAAAAATACTGTTTTCAGGGGCATACGCATGTTCCAGGGGTTTTTACCGAGAATTTCCGGTTTTATTCTCCAAGCGAAATCAGCAATACCTACACGCTCGGCGAGCAAAAGCTGATGATCAACGTGGGAAGCGTTGGGCAACCGAGAGACAGTGATCCGCGAGGGAGTTACGTAATCCTCGAAGGAAACGAGGTGGAATTTCGCCGAGTGGAGTACGATCCTGCCCCGACCCGAAATAAAATACTCGGTATTTCTGAGTTAGACGATTTCCTCGGAGACCGGTTGCTTGAGGGACGCTAGTCCAAAACCTGTTGGGCTTGCAAATATCGGAGAAACTTGAGTTTTGTGACCTGCAGGACACGATTTTCGCTCGCCAACGCCTAAACGGTTCAATTTGGGTAGTTTCTGTGCTCGTTGGAACTCCTTTTTGGCGTTATCACCGCTAATTTCAATAGGTTGCGACTTAAAAAACCGTCTGCAATCCCCTTTCCAATCTGTGTCGATGATCAGACAATGGGCAATTCTTAATCGCGGCTGAAGTCGATTGCCGAAAGGCTTCATCAGGTCGACCTTTCCGAAGATTGCTTTCGACTAATTTTCAATCACCAGCTTTGTGGCGATAAAACACTTTTTCACATCGGATTAATTACGTGAATAGCGGACGTTTCCTGACTTTTCTTTTGTTTTCATCAGCGTTCATGATGACTGCGGTAATTCTGCAAAATTACCTCATGCCTGAACCGCAAGAAGATGTTGCCCAACAGGTTGAAGGTGGCGACGGGGCGGCTCAAGTCGAAGACAACACAGAGAAAACTGACGACGGTAATTCCCCCCCCGCTTCTGGAGAAGTTGCTGGGCAATCTGCGGGTGCCTCGCCAGTCGAGGAAGCTGAATCTCAGACGGCTCCAGTGGAAACGCCTACTCGAACCTTCTCGGATGAATTTGTCACGATGGGTTCCCTTAACCCGGATGGACTGGATCGTTATTTGGTCACTATCAACAAGCTCGGAGGTACGATCTCTCGAGTGGAATTGAATGTCCGCGATGCTGACGGCCGCTACACGTATCGAGATCTCATTTGGGAAGGCGGCTACATCGGTTGTCTTGATCCTGTAGATACACCCGAGGGTGTTCGTGTTCGAACCGTTGGTGAAGGTACGCCTGCGTCGGTTGCTGGTGTGATGGTTGGCGATTTGATCCTGTCGGTCGATGAGGAGCCAATTACTTCAGCGGATGATTTTGAAGATTATTTAGAAAACCGAACCAAGCCGGGTAGCTTGGTCAAAATTTCGGTAAAGCGAGATGGTACAGAGAAGCAATTCGAAATTGGTCTGACAGAAAAGCCGATCCAAGTGATTCGGCCCGAGCCTGGATTGGTTGACGATCAATTTGATTTTCCAGAATCATTTATTCTCTCGCTTGTGAAGCCGGGGGCAATCGACGAAGCTTGGCCAGAGCTTGATGGCGATATGAGAGATGCTAACTGGGAAGTTTCCAAGCTCACTGAGAATTTAGTTGAACTTAAATTCGAACTCTCGGAAGCCAAGCTGAATAAGCTTGGTTATCAGGGACCGATCACTGTTTTCAAACGTTATAGAATGCCAGAGGTTCCCGTTGACGCGCCGGCTGATTTGACCAGTCGAACGTTTCATCTAAATCTTGAAATTGAAATCAAAAATGGATCCAATCAACCGCAGCAACTAGCGTACAAAATGGATGGTCCGACGGGGCTGACAGCTGAAACGTGGTGGTATGCTAATAAGATTCACGGTCGGCAAACGGCGATCGGTTACATTGCCGGTGCTCGCGATGTTGTCGGTGCAAATGGAGTAAATTCCTACGTGTTTTATGGGTGCCCGGAAATTGTCAAGGGAGCTCAGAAGACGATCAAGCAAGTCGATTTTATCTGCGACCCGGGCGATAACGATGTGAGCGCGAGGGAACTTAAATGGGTTGGCGTTGATTCGCACTACTTCAATGTTTCCATGATCCCCAACGTCGAGCCAAACGAGCCTTTTATGACTAATAGTGTCTGGGCATACGTGAACAGTCGACGGGGTGAGCTTCCTGAAATACCCAAGAATGCTCGGCTGCAAAAACTCGTCGACTGCACCTTTCAGATGGTTGCTCCGGCGGATCTCGCTCCCGGCGGCAGTCTAATTAAATCATTTGATGTTTTCATTGGCCCGAAAGACCCCGTGGTGTTGAAGCAGTACGGGCTAAGCGATGTGCGGACCTTTGGCTGGTTCTCATGGTGCTCAATCGTACTTCTCAAAGTTCTGCATTTCTTTTATCTGTTAACTTTCAAAACGAGTTATGGTCTTGCCATTATCTTGCTGACGGTTCTCGTGCGAAGTTTGATGATTCCGTTGTCTCGCAAGGCAGCGTTGAATGCTCAGATGATGCAGCATCTTCAGCCTCAAATGAAAGAGATTGCCGACAAGTACAAAGACGACATGGAGAAGCGGGCAGCGGCCCAGCGCGAGCTGTATCAAAAGTACAAGTTCAATCCGTTTGGCGGCTGTTTTATGATGTTTTTCCAGTTGCCCGTGTTTTACGGTCTTTATAAAGCCTTGAATGTTGATATCGCTCTGCGAGATCAACCGCTCATCCCGGGGATGCAATGGTGCAGTAACCTCGCGGCACCGGATCAATTGTTCTATTGGGAAAGTTGGATGCCGGCAGTCCTCGCTTCGCCAACTGGTTGGCTGGGACCTTACTTTAACATTCTGCCGATTCTGACCATGATTTTGTTCATCGCTCAGCAGAAGTTATTCACTCCTCCGCCGACCGACGACCAGCAGAAGATGATGCAGAAGATGATGACTTTCATGATGATTTTTATGGGCGTCATGTTCTTCAAGGTTGCCGCAGGATTGTGTATCTACTTTATTACGTCCAGCCTTTGGGGGATCATTGAGAGGAAGTTGCTGCCTAAGCCTGTTTTGGATACGGACAAACTGGCGCTGGATGGTGGTAATACCCGTGCTTTGAAGAAGCAACTAAAAGCCGAGGCAGCAAAAACAGAAAAGCGTGATTCCGAGGCCGAAGCGCGACGCGCAAGAAACGCAGAACGAAAGAAAAAGCTGAAGCAACGCGGTAACTAAGTCATGGTTTCGCTAGATGTCGATGATACCATTGCGGCAATCGCCTCCGCGCCTGGCCCGGGGTTGAGAGGGATTGTGCGCGTTAGCGGTCCCCAGACAGTTGAGTTGGTAGAAGCGTTGTTCGAAAGTTATGATTCGCATTCGTTTCCCAATCGCTTGCGGCCCACGTCGACGCATGGCCAATTAGCCGTCGACAAAGGGCTTAAGGTGGACATCGATTTATATCTTTGGCCGACCCAACGAAGCTACACACGGCAGCCGACTGCTGAGTTCCACCTGGTCGGCTCTCGGCCGGTTCTTGAGATGGTTTTGAACAGGCTGTGTGGTTGTGGTGCTCGGCTCGCGAGACCAGGCGAGTTTACACTTCGTGCGTTTCTTTCGGGTCGGATTGACCTCACCCAAGCCGAGGCAGTTCTAGCCGTCATTGATTCGTCGGGTGAGCAACAGCTTGACACTGCCCTGCGGCAAATGGCTGGAGGACTGGCAGGACCTCTTGGGGCAATTCGTGATGACCTGATGGGTACACTGGCAGAATTAGAAGCAGGTTTGGATTTCGTCGAAGAGGACATTGAATTCATCACGCGATCACAACTACTAGAACAACTTGAAAGAGCTGGACAGAAATTAGAGAAAATTCAGCAGCAAATAAGTCTTCGCGATCGAGGGGCGGAGGCGCCTCGGGTGGTGTTGTGGGGCGAGCCGAATTCCGGCAAGAGCAGTTTATTCAATGCTCTACTGGGGACACAGGAATCGATTGTCACTGAGGTGGCGGGGACAACGACTGATTTTTTAGTCGGCGAACTTGTTTTAAAATCAATGAAGCTCGACTTAGTCGACACGGCGGGTGCTGAAGAACGATCGGAATACGTTTCATCACAAGCTCAGCAGCATCGCGTTGAACAACAGGAGCAGGCGGACGCTCTTCTGTTTTGTATCGATAGCCAACGACAGCCAACGCTGTGGGAAAAAGATCAGCTGTCGAAGTTGAACAACGCGTGTGTTGTGGTTTTAACAAAAACTGATTTGCATGACTTGGAATCAACGCGGCTGGCAGAATTGTCCCAGCAAATTCGATCCTTTGGATTCGACGGCCCGATGGTGTCGACTAGCAGTCATTCACGCGATGGGTTGGATTTGCTTGCGGACGAGATTTCATTGGCGGTCATCAATTCTCAATCGGCGGATCAATCCATTGTGGGAACGACAGTACTGAGAGCGTCGGAAAGCCTGCGAGATGCCACCGCAGCGGTGGGGCACGCCAAAGATGCCGTCATTCTTCAGTTGGGAGACGAGCTGGTCGCCTCGGAACTCCGTCGTTCGTTGGAGGCACTGGGCCAAGTCGTTGGGACGATTTATACCGATGATATTCTCGATCTTGTTTTTGGTAGATTTTGTATCGGTAAATAGCCCCGAGTTCTTCTCCGTTGCCACGATAACGGCCGAAATTTGAGAACTCGTTTGCGTTTCTCAGGTTTTCGATTTAGCCTGAAACAGTCCATCTGTTTGTCTTTTTGAAATTCTCATCCATGAAGTTATTGTTTTCTTATTCGGTTTCGATCGCGCTGGCGTCCCTAATTTTGCTAGGCGCTGCGTTTGGCCAGGAGGTTGGAGATAGAGTGGTTGCGACAGCAAACTTTGCAACCAAATATAAAAAAGAGGACGTTGGAAAGGTCTTCGAAGGTGGGATTCATACGATTTCCCGAGTCGATGGTAAGTGGTGCATGCTCGATAACATCGAAGGCTGGCTGCCAGCTCAATATTTGATGAATTTAACCGATGCAAAAGACTACTTTTCAAAAAGGATTGTGGCGAACGAACAAGACTCTATCGCTTTGGCTCATCGAGGAATGGTGTTTCGTGAATTAGGTGATTTAGTTTCAGCGTTTACAGATCTAGACCGCTCACTGGCTATCAATCGCAATAACCCCGTGGTTTGGATGAACCGCGGCGTAGTCTTGCAGGCTCAAGGGAAGTTTCTGCTCGCGGCAAGAGATTTTAATGAAGCGATTCGAATTAACCCAAAGTTAGCGAATGCCCATTTTAATATTGGTTTGGCGTTTTATACCTTAAGCGATTTTGAACAGGCGATTGCGGCTTACGATAAGGCGATCAAACTAAATGGTGATGATCCGGTTTGGTTTGTCAGTCGCGGAAGTGCCAAGCTGAATGCTGGGGATCTTCAAGGAGCGGAAGAGGATTATCGAAGTGCACTGAAGCTGAACGCAAAACTCTCTGATGCATACGTTGGATTGTGCAACCTCGCGTTATTGCGAAATGATTTTGATCAAGCGATCTTGGATGCTGAAAAATCTGTAGAATTGCAGCCAAGGAATGCGATGGCGTTGAACGCGCGCGGTTGGATTCTGTTTAAACAGGGTAAGAACAAAGAGGCAATCGGTGATTTTAATCGGGCGCTCCAGTACGCTCCGCAGTTTCCATTGGCTTATGCGAATCGGGGCGTTTGTTATGTAAAGCAAAATGATTTTTCTAAGGCAGTCGCTGATCACACCCGCCACATTGAACTGGACCCCGAGAGTGCGGTGGCGTATTCCAATCGAGCGGTTGCGTGGTTGGGATTGGGAGATTATCAGAAGACGGCAGACGATTTTAAATCCGCTGAAAAATTGGCTCCGGAGCTGGATGAAGCCTTAAACGGCTATGCCTGGTTTTTAGCGACCTGTCCGGACGAAGCGTTTCGAAATGGAAAGCTCGCGATTGAGAAGTCTAAAAAAGCGTGTGGCCTTACTCAATATAAAGATTGGTACCAGCTCGACACGTTAGCCGCCGCTTTTGCCGAAACGGGGGATTTTGATTCGGCGGTGAAGTGGGCCAAACAGGCCCTTGAGATTGCGCCTGCCGCTAAAAAGAGTATCTGCCAACAACAGTTGAAACGGTTTGAAAGCAAGGAACCGTTCCGCAGCCAAATTGGGAAAAATGCGGAGGAAGGAATTCTCGGACTCTAATTTTCTGTTCGAGAAATCCGTCGTCCGACCGTTTTAGAGGATCCCGCCCGGCGAATACTTGGCGGCTTCAGGAAACTTCTCGAGGTACCCATCCACCTTGGCGGTGAATTGTTGTACTTGTTGACCCGCCGCTCCTACATTGTTGCGACCGTTCTCGAGGATCTCCTGGAGTGTGGCTTCGTCAAGATTTAGACTTTCGTCATTGGCCAGCCGGGTGAGAAGGTCGTTTTGCGAAATGGTGCCTTCTCTTAAGTCATTGACTGTGGCGACGGCATGTTGCTTAATCGCATGGTGGGCCGTTTCGCGACCAACCCCTGCTTTGACTGCTTCCATCATGATGGTGGTTGTCAGAAGAAATGGAAGGTAGTGGTTGTTCTCTTTTTCGATGACCGCGGGATAGGCATCCATTTGGCCAAGGATGGTCAGGAAAGTTTCAAACAAGCCATCGATCGCAAAAAATGCATCGGGCAACATGACTCTTCTAACAACGGAACAGGAGACATCACCTTCGTTCCATTGGTCACCAGCAAGGCCAGCGGCCATGGTTTGGTATCCCTTGAGGATTGTGTGGAATCCATTCACCCTCTCGCTTGATCGAGAATTCATTTTGTGGGGCATCGCACTGGAGCCCGTTTGTCCTTTCGCAAAACCTTCGCTTGCGGTTTCGTGCCCAGCCATTAAACGCAGCGTCTTGCAAAGCGAAGAGGGCCCGCTGGCAAGTTCGGTCAGGCAATTGACGGTACGGAGATCGAGACTTCGTGGATAGACTTGTCCGACGTTTTCAAATCTTTGCGGGATTCCTAAATGTTCTACTACCAACTGTTCTAGCTGATTGGATTTGTCATAATCCCCATCAAACAGGCTCAATTGATCCATCTGAGTTCCGACAGCACCTTTTAGTCCGCGAACAGAATAATTCTCAAGGAGTGCTTCGAGCGAACTAAGGCCAATGAGTAATTCTTCGCCAAACATGGCGAGGCGTTTACCAAAGGTCGTTGGTTGGGCAGCGACGTTATGAGTGCGGGCTGTGATAAACAAGTCTTGCCATTTTTCGGCTGCCTCACGGAGTTGAGCCAGGGCGGCAATCGTTCTGGTCCGAATGATTTGTAGAGATCGGTAAACCTGGAGCTGCTCTACATTTTCGGTCAGATCACGGGACGTCATGCCTTTATGAATATGTTGATGACCAGCGAGGTCACAAAATTCTTCGATTCTGGCTTTGACGTCGTGGCGTGTCACTCGTTCCCGCTGCATGATCGATTCGAGATTGACTTGATCTTTGACCGAGCGGTACGCAGAAATTGCCTCCTCGGAGATGTCCAAGCCAAGTTGTCGTTGAGCCGTCATGACAGCGATCCACAGTTCTCGTTCGAGAACCACCCTGCCCTCGGCAGACCAGATGGACTTGATTTCAGAGGATGCGTACCGTTCAGCGAGAATGTTAGGGATCATGTCTAAATTGTTAAAATGGTCGATTGGTTAAAACTGTCTAGTCAGATCTAGATTGTATCGCAGCAATTTAATGTCCCAAGGGAGCGTAGGGCTACAATTCTCAGGTTTCCAGTTTTGGTCCTGAAACGCGGGGAAACTTGGGGCTGTACCGAAGAATCCTCAAACGTTCTCAAGCTTTTTAAACGATTTTTCATCGATTTAACCGCATATTTCGCTAACCCCGGCAAAAATGAAAGCCAAGCCGGTTTTTACCGAATCCCGGCGGTTTACGAGGTGCCATGAGATTCGATAACATTGTGAGGGTTAGGAAGTTTTGCGAAGGTTTATGAATCAGTTGTCTTGGTTTGTTAATTCTGACAATTTTGGTCGATACAAATGTGGTACGGCTAAAATGAGGAAAGTTTCCCGACAATTACGGTGAAAGTTCTGAATTTGCCGTCTGCGATCAATTTTTAATTCCGTCCGTTGTATACGTCGCTGCTCCAATTTCCCTAATCCGAAATTGTAAGGCTACTTCGTAAGGAGAGTTCTGTGGTCAAACGAGTATTCGTTACCCTAATCTGTTTGAGTCTTGGAGTTTCTTTTGCCGATCAGACGGCTATTTGTTTCGCCCAAGAGAATGAGAAACAAACAGAACCTGCCGTTGCGGTCGAGTCTGCCGCGAACACGGTCCAGGAGGAAACTCCGTCGCCTGATTTAGACCCAGCTAAAGCAGAGCCAAAACTGAAAGCCTCAGGTGAACCCGCTGCGAAGCAGGACAAATCGGCAAACGTCGATACCAAAGGCGAAAAGAAAGCGGAACAGGATCCCAAGCTAAAAGAGCCTAAACAGGATCCGGCGAAGGATGCAGCTGGCGAAACTGCGAAAGCAGAAACACCCATGAAGCCTGCGGCAGATGAGAAGCCCGCAAAGCCGGAACCAAAAATGGCAGCAAAGCCAGTTGTCGGCAGCGAGCAGTTTCTTCCGGCATCAACCAAGTTTTGGATTTCGGTTCCCGATCCGGTCAAGCTCGAAGAGCAATTTAAAGCGACCCAATTTGGCACACTCTCTAAAGATCCGGCGATTCAGCCATTCATCGATAGCTTGGCTGACCAAGTTAAGGATTTGATGAATAGGCAGAACGTTAGTTTAGGGCTGAAGATCGACGATATGGACGCCGTTCAAACGGGTGAGATTTGTATCGCGGGGGTCGTGCCTGACGTAACCGGAAAGCAAATTGCCAAAGGGACGCACGGGCTTGTTGTTTTGGTCGATGTCTCTGAAACCGAGGACAAAGCGAAGGCCTTGCAGAAGAAAATTAATGCAATGCTTAAGGAAAAGGGAGCTGAGGTTACAGAGAAGGAAATCAATGGAGTTCCCACAACGAAAGCGGTACTTAAGCATCAAAAACCTGTCCGTTTCAGCACCACGAATCATCAAGCGGTGGTCAACGGATGGATGTTGGTTTCTGATAACGAAACCATTTTCCGTGACGTGCTAGGTCGTTTAAACGCGCCCCAACAGATCCAAAAAGCGGAGACGCTGGCTTCTTTGGATTCGTTTAAGGGGATCATGAAGCAGACAAATCTAGATGAGTTTGACGCCCACTTTCGTTGGTATGTAGATCCGTTTGGTTACATCCAGTTGGCACAAGCTCTCGAGGACGAGCGACGTGGGGATCTACAGGCTCGAAACGACTTTTCAAAAGTGCTCAAGGATCAGGGCTTTGGAGCGTTTAAGGCGATGGGAGGCAATGTCTCGGTTGCAACGGGAGAGCACGAACTGCTCCACCGCAGTTTCACCTACGCACCTCGCGGCCAGAAGATCGATAACAGTGATCAAATTTTCAAGATGTTTAATTTCGCCGGAAATTCTAAACCGCTGGAACCTGCGAGCTGGGTTCCCAAAGAAGCATCAGCGTTAGTCATTGGTAACTGGGATTTTTCTGATGCCCTTGGCAGTGTCGGTGGTTTGTACGACGGGTTTTTGGATGAAGAAGGCGCATTCGAGCGGACTTTGAATGATTTCAAGGTCGATCCAGATATGCAGCTGGATATCGTGAAACTGGTTGGTTTGCTGGATAATCGTTTGACAATCGCCTCTGCTGTTGAGCGTCCGATTGCAGAGACAAGCGAGCGGGTCGTCATTGGTATTCCCGTAAAGGACGAGCCTGATTTCGTGTTTGAAAGTCTGCGAAGAGCGACGAATGGCCAGGTGATCAGTTTAGGTGGAATCAAGGTAATTGAAGTCGATTCTGCGGCAATGGAAGAAGAATTGCCGGATGATCTCGATGGTTTCCAATTGCCGGGTGATTTAGAGTACGAAGAAGAAGAGGAAGAAGAACCGGCGTTTCAACTGTTCGCGAAAAAGTATTTTGTTGTTCATGGTGGCAACTTATTGATCGCAAATGACAAGGGGTATCTCCGAAAACTTCTTAGTCAGAAAAAGTCAAAATTGGCGAGTGCACCGGACTATATCGAAGTCAAAACTGCGATTGATAAATTGACCGATGGATCAGCAGTATGCTGGCGTCAATTCGGCCGAATGGACCTTGCTCTAGAAGCCAACTACGAGATGGTTCGACGCGGCGAAATGGCGTCGTCGCAAACTGTACTTGCGAGAGTCGTCAATCAGGTATTCAAGAAACAGGCCGAAGAAAAAGCGGCAGCAGAAGGAAAAGAACTTGATGCGGACGCCGTGCGGAAGCAAAAATTAGACGGATCGAAATTGCCCGAAAATTATGAAGTTAGCATCGCCCCATATTTTGGCCCGATGGGTTGGGTCATGGAGACTCACGAAGACGGTTGGCGAATCACGGGTTGCATCATAAAAAAAAAGGCGTTGACCGAGGTGGTTCAGAAAACAAGTGACAAGTCAGGCGATTCGCAACAGCGTTAGTCCTGGTTGCCAAGTCATTTTGAGTTACTCTGAAGTTGTCCACGTTCCATTGATGCAATCGACTTTTGCGTGATAGATGTGCTCGCGATCTGCTCGTCGCAAGACGTCTTCGAGAATCGTTTTTCGAGAGGGCGTGACGGAGCCTTTGAAATTCCCCCGCCCTCGGATTTGGATTGGCTCATTGAGGTCGGCAAATTGGGGGGACAGCCAAAGAGTTGAGTCGGACTTGATCGCCATGCTGGCGGGGCCAAGCCGAAAACTGTTGGGGCTGCTGATTTCGCCGGAAATTTCGACCTTGTTGAATTTCTTTGTTTGATTAAACAGTTCGGGGCGAACGATGCGGTCTTCAGGGATTCCTTTGAGTTCGAAGAACCAAAAATAAGTATCCCAAGGTCGTAGAGCATTGCACGTAAATTCAAAACCGCCGCGATCGGGCCAAGGTCGCTTCTGCCCCTTCATCCATTTAAAAGCGAAGGGAAGATCTTCCATAAATAATTCGTTGCCGCGTCCAATGTATTGAACGATCGTTGGGTTTATGTATTTAGGACGCATCCATTTGTTGATTGCGAATTCCATTTTTGCGATTGAGACGACATCCTTTTGACCATTGACGCAATACAGCGGTAGTTGAACATGGACATTGTCCCAATACTTATTGATGTATTTGGCAAAGGTACCTGAGTAGCCAACAATCCCGGCCCAATGCTCAGGATGGGAAATCCCAATGTCATAGGCACCGTCAGCGCCCTCTCGGTGGCCTGATAGGAAAACTCGGTCCGAATCAACTGAGAACATTCTGAGGCTTCGATACAGGGCATCCAGTACAACTTTGTGTTCGCGTCCAGAATACGCCCACCCCGTTTGTCCGGGGGCTCGCCAGTCCACGGTGACGACAATGTAGCCGTTGCGAGGGGCATTTCCCTGGCGGATTTTTAACTTTTGGTTGTATTTTCCGCACCAGATCTCCATGTTTTGCTCGAGCGGTTGGGTGCCGCCGGGGAGCGAGATGATCATCGGGTATTTTCGATAGGGATTGTATTGCGGCGGTAAGTGAGCCAGGCAGCGGAATTGAACGGGCTCAGGGTTAGCCGCAGTGCCGGGAACTTCAACTTGAAATTCGATGGCGGTCTCACCTGTGTAGTTGTCGACTGCATCGGTGGGTTCGATTGGTTTCATCTGTTGAATCATTGCGTCAAGAATCGCAGGAGTTCCCGACTCTTTGCTGGCAAGTTCCTTAAGAATTGCAGTCCGTCGTTGAGGTGTCGTGGTTTCAGCAAGATACTCACGAACTAAATCGCGGACGTCGAACATCGACTGGACGACTGCAAGGTTTTCGATGGCATTGTTGCTCCCCAAAAGCCAACCGCTAATCGCAAGGGCGAGCTTTTGTTGGGCGGGCATCGAGACATCGTTTGCGAGACGAATATAAGCCGCAAGTCGGTTTTCGTTGAAACGATTTAAATCAACTTCGATTTCATCTCGAAATCGGTGAACAGCTTCAATCTGTTCGTTGCTTAAATTTTGAACCTGTTTCGTCAGTTCAATTGCCGACGATCGTGTTTGATCCACTCGCTTGCGGGTAGCTAATTCTTCTGACTCAACGTTATCGAATTCCGCCTTGATCTCGCCGGCAAGACGGTCTTTGGCTGGGACTTTGGCCATTTGAAGTGCGAGGTCAAATTGCCCGGAGTCTTTGCGTAGGTCGATTTCCCGTAAAATTTGTCTTGCCTTTAGTTGGCCGATCCGATCCCTTTGGGTGCGGATTTGGTCTTTGAGGCCGGGAAATTTAGATTCGATCTGTCGGAGTTCCTCGCTGGCAAGTTTGTAATCGCCCATTTGCTGAAAAAGGTAGGCGATGTCGAAAAACTCATCAGGTTTGCCTGGGTTTTTGATTCGTGAAAGTAAAACGTTTCTCAATATGTTCTTTGGTACAGTTCCCGTCGCGATGTGCATCGTCCATTGTTTCAGGGGAGCCGTAGGATTCCCTACGAGCGTTTCTAGAACGCAATAGCGGGGGGTAATCTTTGTGATTCCCTGAGTGTAGGTCCTGCGAATCGATGTTTTATCAGGTAAGCGAACACCAATCGAAAACTGGCGATGCCCATATTGATTGAACGGGCCAACGCCAATGAAAGCTCCGTTCCCTTCAGATCCGTTATACGATTTTTGGTCGATGTCGAAATTTATCTCGTCACTTTGCCCGGAGTCGCCAAGATTTAAAACGTGACTGTCTCCAATGAATACCCTTCGCAAACCATCGGTAATCACAACGATGTTGTCACGAGATGAACCGTAAGCGTTATAGGATGTCGTTGAGGTTCGCAGTTCGCGAACTGTAAACACTTCACCCTCAAATTGGACGCCGGTATCGACGGTCACGACCCTCGGGCGATCGGCCTGTGCGAGGCAGATCGATGGCAAGAAAAAGCACAGGTAGATTACGCAACCGATCAGTGGCCTGCTGACAGTTTTGCTTTTCGTAAAGTTTGCGTGTGCTGACGATATTTTGATTTGTGTCATCCGATTTTGATTAAGAATGGTGGGACTTGAAATTTGACCGGCAGACAATTGGATGATGGGCATGGCGTCCTGTTTTCAATGTTTCCGCGATCAAGATGAACGCAGTACCTATATTTATTACAATCGAATCCGGTTTGCAGTACAAAACTGCGGGGGATAACAATGTCACCAATGCGATTTGTTACAATCTTAGCCAAATAAGCTCGTCGCGATAACCTTGTTTTGCAAACCGCAAACTGGGATAAATAGAGAGGTTTCTGTTTCGTTCCCGAGTAGCTGTGAGATAACTAATAACGGCTTGGAAAGTTGTTGGGGGAATCGGGTTTTTTGTGGTTTGAAAGATTTTGAACAGACTTGATACACCAACTGGAAAAAACTCGAGAGAGATGCAAATGGCAAGTGGACATTCTGGTGACAATCTGGGTGGGCAAGGCGAGTCAGGTGAGGGGCAATCTTTTCGTGAATTGATTCAAATTCCACGTTGGGTGGTTTACGCACAGGCTTTGTTACTTGCGATTACCGCGGGCCTTTTTTTCATGATGGGGTTGTTGGTTAGCGGGTTGACCTCGCCAACGTCGGCCGATTTTAACCGAACAATGGATTGCAGAGTTTATGGCGCGGTCGCCTATCGTGATGACGGTGATCTAAAGGCAGATCGTGGTGCCGTGGTTTTGATTTTGCCGGCCAGTAGAAAACCCAACGCACGATCACAAGGTGCGTTGGTACACCCAGATTCCTTTCAAGCTTTGGATAATGAAGCTATTGACCGGATCCATCGGCTAGGCGGTGCTGTCGTTCGTGCAGATGAGAACGGTCAGTTCGAAGTTACCATTGACTCAAATGAGGTCGTTGGCGTTCCCTATCAAGTATTGATTGTGTCAAAAAACGGAACTCAGAAGGATGGCAGTAGCTTGACAAAGGACCAATTTGCCTCGCTGGCGGAATTCTTCTCTCCGGTTGAGGACGTAATAGAAAGCAGGCCTTTTTTTTGGATGGAATTAACTGCTGACGGTGAGCGAGTGGATTTGCCAGAAGTGGAATTCTAGGAGCCCCGTCTAACATCCGAGGTGCCATTGCCTGGAATGAAAAAGATTATGCCGTGAATTAGGAATGTTACAGTGGCTTGATGCGATTAAGGTCAGCCAAGAATCTCACGTTTCCGATTCAGATAGTCCCAAACGACGAAACGGTCGAGATCCCCACCGGCGGTGAAGAAAACGCGTCCTTTGGTTTGCTCGCTCAGCCGATGTGCGAATCGAATATCTTCTTCGGACTGAGACCAGCTGGGTACTAAAAACGTATTAATTGTGATTCCGTCGCGAGCACACAACGCACCCTCTCGCATGGTCGCGGCTTCTGTCAGTGGGTGGGGTGGATAAAGCATGTACAGCATGTTGTCTTCAAAGTGAGCCGTTGGCAGTCCGTCCGTAATTAAGACGATTTGACGATTGGGCGTATCCTGGCTTGCGAGAAGTTGACGAGCTAAGCGGAGGGAATGTTGAATGTTGGTGAAATGTTGATGGATCATGGTCTCGCTGACATCTTCGCGACTCATATCCACTTTCAGTTGGACCCATGGATCGTGGATGGTGACATGTTTCGGCATCAGGTCGATGATTTCACCGGAGGTCCTGATTTTGCCGAAGGTATACATTTCAACAAAGTTAAGGTAGTCGCCGGGGAATTCACTACGGATCAAACCCTCCATGGCCATCGCCATTCTTTTGACGTTGATGTATTGTCCGTCGTACCGCATCGATCCGCTCATATCCATCACGACAACCGTGGCGGACTTGGGATTATTACGAGTGCGATGGATCTCAATGTCTTCCGGCTTTAATCGGATTGGAAGTTTACTATCTGACCGCAGCATTGCGTTTACAAACGTCTGTGGGATGTCCATATGAGTCAAGGAATCCCCAAATTCGTAAGGCTTGGTCGATTGTAATTCAACGGCCCCCTCCCCCGTGATGCTTCCAGAGTGTCGGCCGGTTTTGGATTCCTTGAGGTTACTGAATATTCGGGAAAGCAATTTACCTTGGAAAACCCTGTAAGCCTGAGGTGTTAATTCGAATTTGCCGTTCTTGGCAGCCAATCCTTGTTGCTCGGCGATGTCTTTCACGTACTCTTCGATAGCCTTTTGAATCTCCTCGAGGGCCTGCATGGATTCCTGATCCATAAACTCGCTAAGCTGATCGATGTCGATAATTCCGATCTGTGCGGTGTCTCTGGCCTCTTTTAATTGCTCGAGTAATTCATCAATTTTCTCTAGCTCTTCTTTCACGTCAATTGCTTCTGAAATTTGTAAAGATTCGTTTCCAGTAAAATGGTACTTAGAAACGAGTTCATCAATTTCATATTTCGTTGTTAGACGGGCAATCAGTTGAGCGACGTGCTGGGCAAAGGGGGACGTGTCGTCTCCGGCGAGATAGTAGATTCGCTCGAGATCGTAAAGTTGTTCTTGTTGAACAGCTTGCAGCAAGTTCTTTTTCAGCTCAGGCTCGGTTTTCGGGCTGTTTTTCGCATGCTTTTGGAATCGTTTTCTCGCCTTCAGATGGACAGAATTCGTTTCGTAGGTGGAGAGTATTTTGCGTTTTCTTTCCTCCAAAGCGGCTTGCAGTTGGTCGATACTCGGGCCAAAACCTGAGAACTGTTCGGGGTCAATTCGGATCGCCCTTGCAAGTTCTTCGGCAGTAAGTTCGCGGGTATCCCCCGTCGCCAACATCCGATTCATCAAAGACGAAACGATGTCTGGCGGAGGCTGGGTTGGGCTGGGAAATTTGACAGGGTCGTACTTCATATACGTCTGGACAATCCCGCCGACTTTTTTATTGTTTGCCATCGAAAATCCTAAAGCGATTAGGCGGTCTGTGGTCTAAATTTCGTAAGAGGAATGACCGTGAGATTGGTTTCGCGAGATTTTGTCAAGAGAGTACAGGCCTGCTAAAACAAATTCGACACAGGAGGCACGCACTGCCGCGTCATTAGAGGCGTTAATTTCAAATGCCTTTTCCCACGCAGGAGGTACGCGTTGGAGCCGGTCAGCGTATTGGGTTGACGGAATTAAATCTCCTACCTCAATTTTTATTCCTTTGGAGAAGATGTCGGCGATTTCGGATAGCCCATGTTCAGAAACGTACTCTTCAAAGACAATTTGAATTGCTTCGGCAACAATACTGTCGAGCACCTGTCTCTCCGACATTTGATGGCTGCCCATCAAGTCGAGTTCCAGTTTGCCAAGTGCTGAGGTGTGAAGGTGTCCGAGGTCGCTTATCCTCGGAACCGCGGGGGTTTCTCCGGTGATTACCCCGCGGTGTCTGGCGCTGGAAATCATCGTGCGGTAGTTCGCAAGACTGAATCGCGCGCTCACGCCGGATTGATGGTCAACATATTTTGACTTTCGTGCCTGTAAGGTAATTTGCTCACAGATTTCCTTCATAAAATACGGCACTCGAACGGGATAGTCGCCATCAAGGTCTATCCCGGCCTCCTGTTCGGTGATTTGGATTCCGTGATCACGATCGGTGGGATAATGGGTTTGTATCGAACTTCCAATTCGATCTTTCAACTGCGGAATCACTTTGCCGCTGCGATTGAAAGTGGATGGGTTCGCGGAGAACAGAATCATTACATCAATTTCGAAGCGAACCGGATATCCGCGGATTTGCACATCTCTCTCCTCAAGAATGTTGAACAATCCAACTTGAACAAGTTCGTCAAGTTCGGGTAGTTCATTCATCGCGAAGATGCCACGGTGCATTCTGGGAATCAACCCGAAGTGCAGAGCGTCCTCGGTGGACATGCTTGCTCCACCTGCCAGTTTCGCCGGATCAATCTCGCCAATGATGTCAGCAAATTTGGTTCCGGGAGATAGACGTTCGGCGAATCGATCATCGCGGTGCCACCATTTGATTGGGATTTCTTCGTCGCGTCGATCTGCGATGAAGGCTTTCGCAACGCTACTAAGTGGATTTAGCGGATCCTCATGAAACGGTGCTTCTGGAATATCTAGGTAAGGGATCTCTTCATCAAGAAATCGAATCAAACCGCGCATTAACCGACTTTTCGCTTGTCCCTTCTCACCTAAGTACAGCATGTCGTGCCCAGAAATTAAAGATATGTTAATTTCTGGGATTACGGTATTTTCATAGCCGATGATGCCGGGGTAAAGTTCTTCCCCGTCAGCAAGTTGTTGGAGAAAATTTCGCCGAATCTCTGACTTCACAGATTCGGAATTCCAACCTGATTCTTTTAATTGGGCGAGGTTAGTTATTTCCGAGCTCTTTTTTGATTGCATGGTAATGATCGTCCCGTCGGGTCGCCGCACCAAGGATGGTCGCGGGAGACTTGGTAATTCATTTTCAAGGTTTAGTAAGGATTTCTGCGGGTCGAGGTGGCAGCAATTTACCGATGAAATTCGGTAATTTCTGAAGCCCGTACCCGTTGGAAAAACCGGATAAATCAAAGGCAAACAACAATATATCCTCGATCGCTTGATGGGAAATTAAGTCGGCGTTGAAAATTATGGCATTAATCAGCTAGTCTGTTAAATTCGCAAAGGCATTAACGCTTCGGGAGAGCGTTGGGTTCGCGCAATTTCAAAATGATAAAATTCTGGTTGCGTTTTGGGCTGAGCGAACACGCGAGGGAGCGAGAATCATAAGTCGGATGTCTGTAAAGGTTTAGTTCGAATGGCTGAAATTCAATACTTGTTTTTTGATCTCGGTAATGTGATCCTCCCATTCGATCACACGCGTGCAGCAACGCGAATTGCGGATGCGATCGATTCGTCGCCGGCGTTAGTGATTGAGTGGATTTTTGATTCTGGTCTTCAGCGGGCATTTGAGTGCGGCGAAGTTAATCAGCAGGTGTTTTGCGACCGTTTTTCCGAGATGTCTAATTCTAATCTCGATCACGATTTTTTAATCCACACGATTAGCGATATATTTTCCCTGAACCGC